>JAKEGK010000237.1 GCA_022627515.1 Gammaproteobacteria bacterium | reverse complement strand
GGGATTAATGTAGTAACTGCCAGCCTGGACGATGAACCCGTCCGCGCCAGCCGGGGCACTGTTCTCCTCGCGGACAAAACTCTGGATCAGGCGCTTCAGCAAAATTACGACATGGTCGTGCTTCCCGGTGGCCTGCCGGGTGCCGATCATCTGAATTCCGATCCCCGCATCTTGAAATTACTGGCAAATATGGCGGACAAAAACAAGATCACCGCGGCTATTTGCGCGGCGCCCAAGGTTCTTGCATCCGCAGGTCTGTTGTCAGGTAAACGCGCGACGGCTTTTCCGGGTGTACTGGAAAAACTCGGCCTGCCCGATACAAGCATAGTGAATGATCCGGTAGTAATTGATGGAAATGTCATTACATCGCGTGGCCCGGGAACTGCAATGGATTTCGCCTTGCAGTTAATTGAAGTGTTGACTGGAAAGGACAAGCGAAATTCCGTTGAAGCGGCCCTGCAACGGAGCTAGTTGCGGAATTCCACAGCAAACGCCATGAATCCGTAATACTCAAGCCACCGCTTTTACTTTATCCAAAGATGCATTCAAGGGTAGCCGTACGGTGAAAGTTGACCCTTTATTGATTTCACTTTGAACTGCGATAGTGCCACCCAATAGTTCGCAGTACTGTTTTGTTATCGCCAAACCCAAACCAGTGCCACCGTATTTCCGCGTTGTGGAAGAATCCGCCTGGGTAAACGGTTGAAATAACCTGGCCAGTTGCTCTTGACTAATGCCTATCCCGCAATCCGATATTGTGATTACCAGCCATGCTCCCTCGGTATGCAGCATGAATTCTATAACGCCATTCAAGGTAAATTTGGCGGCATTACCCAACAGATTAAACAGTATTTGCTTGAGTTTTATTGCGTCAGTGGTGATGTGTTCCAGCCCCGGCTCAACCACGATACTCAGGAAATTGTTGTTTTTAATTATAACGGGATCAACCAGGTTCTTGACCTCCTTAACAAATCCGTCAACGCTTATTTCCTCGAGAAAGACCTTCAGCTTGCCGGCTTCAACTTTGGACAGATCCAGTATTTCATTGATCAAATGCAATAGATGGCGTGCCGCTGACTGAATCTTCAAGGTATCTTCCACACTGTCCGTGTCATCCTTTTCCCGGGCGGCCTCTTCGAGTAACTCGCTATACCCAATAATAGCGTTAAGCGGTGTTCTAAGCTCGTGGCTCATGTTGGCAAGGAACAGGCTTTTGGTCTTGTTGGCATGCCGCTCGCTGTCGCGCGCGACTGCAAGTTCAATATTCTTTTTAATGGTTTTATCGGCATAACGGATAAATATAAAAAGAAACACATAAACGGTGGCAAGGCCGATGGACAATACCGTGGCAAATTTCCTTTGACTAGCGTTAATCTGGTTATATACATCAGTAACATCATTGTATATTTCGAATACCCCTTCCACTTCGTAGTTATCAAAGTAACGCAGGGGCAAATAAGTAGATACTACATAACGGTCACTCACGGTTTTTCCCTGCCAGGTTAGCATCTGCGTTTTGAGATGTAGTTGCGAGATGATCTCGTTTTTTTTCCTGGCCACATTACCTGGATAATCCGGCGGCATGCGTTCACCGATTTGCGAAGGATCTGTGGAATACACTGTTAATCCATTGGTGTTAAATATTTTGATTTTCAGTACGCTGGTGCCCCTGATCAAATCCCCGATCGCTTCATCCAGCATCGTGCTTAACATCGACAGGGTATGCCGGTTGTGCGCGTCATGATCGTGAACTTCGACCCCCGGATGATTTACCGTAACCGCCACAATGTTTCCTATCTGCGGCCAAATCACGTTAGCTACGGTTTTGGTAAGCGTTAAGGTGTTTTCCTGGGTAAGCTTCTTCAGATCATCAAAGGCAACGAGACGATACATCCATGTCACACCGATAATCGAAATGATTATCCAGGGTATGCCTATCAGCAGATAATATTTAGTTAGTCGCAACACTAAGTCAGACCTGAAATTTTGTTTGTTGCAGCACCTTGTACCGGGATTCCCCAACGCTGGTGAAATCTTATTATTTGAAAATCCTAGTAATTTATCGGTAGTATGACGTAATGGTTTAGTTATATCCGGCTCTGCGCCGACTGGGAGGGAAGTGAGCTAACTATCTAATAATATTACATATAAATCGTTTCCACTAAAGAAATTAAGGTTATAGCCGACGAATGACCCGGAGAATAAAATCGCCGGAGTAATTTTTACCCAATCAATATTCGTTTATATCGCTCATGTTAATTTGCCTTGATAAAACTGAACCCTGTTTCAAGGTTAATGGGTCTTCGCGATACCACGCTGAAAATTCTTCAGGTACCGCATCATCAAGGTTGAGTTACATTGACTGGCAGCACTTTCACCTGTTGCAGGTAAGCCACCCTGACATCCGCATGTCCGACGGCCAACGCGGTGACTATGCCCTTGTTGTCCGTTGTGTTGTTCACGGAAATCACACTTGTTGCGCCATCAAGCAGACTCCACTGCGCGCTTTCAGTAAGATCTATTTTCTCGCCATTGGTGAAATAACCATAAAGCGAAATTTGCGTAACCGCACCCACGGTGGTATTGAAAACTTCTATTTCAGCGCCATTGGGATCTTCAAAGCGCAAATAGTCCAGCGTGTTATCACTCACGGTCAAACTGGCAGCGCCAGTAACACCCGCGCCGCATGCCGCGGTCACCGTTGTCAGGCCCTGGGCCACTGCGGTAATCAATCCTTGCGAATCCGGATTGACAAAATCCGCCACCGTTGGCGTGCCACTCGACCATTGCACATTGCCGGTAATGTTTGCCGTGGTGCTGTCGTTGTAGGTTCCGGTCGCCGTATATTGCAGTGTGGCGTTTATCGTGACCGTTTGGGTAGAAGGTGTCACCGCGATCGAATTCAAATCCGCCGTTACGGTGACATCGGTGACTGGACTATCGACGCCATCAAGACTCGCTTGCACGCTGATTGTGCCGTCGGAGTAAGTGCTTAGTAATCCCTCAGCGTTGACAGCGCCGTTGCCACTTATCAGGGACCAGCTGACGTTGTCTGTAATAGGAATGACATCGCGCACGCCATCCGCATAGGTGCCGATCGCCTTCAACTGCAGGTCTTTACAATTGGAAACTGACAAAACATTCGGCGTGGCCGTATCCGCAAAAACAGCAATGCTCTGTAACGCCGCGGATGATGCGGTCAACGATGTACTCGCGCTTAGTGATGCGAGGCTGGCGCTGATCGCCACGCTCCCGTCAGCGATCGTTGAGACCAGACCGCCGCTGCTGACGGCGGCTATCGCGTTATTGGAACTGGCCCAGGTTACGCTATTTGTAATATTAACCGTTGAACCATCCGGGCGGTAGCCTGTTGCGGTGAATTGATAGGAATATCCAGTAGTAATAACGCCATCAGCCGGCTCGACCTCTATCGATGACACATTGATGTCGGCGGCATTGATAGCCTCTATAAGCGCTGTTGGATCACCCTCTTCACAACCAGCAAGGGTGGTGCAAAATAACATAAAGGCGGCTAACCAATGATTGTATTTCATATGCATCTACTGTCAGGTTCTTTAAAAATCGTAGCGCAGACCCAGGCTGAGTCCTTCCAATGTAAGTCCGTCGTTGTCGTAATAACGCGTGTACTGAAAGGAGTAGCTCATGTTTCTTGCGGTTTGAGCGCGCTCTTCAAGACCGATTCCCCAGGAAAAACTTTCGAAGTCCTGCTCCGGTATTGCGTACGCTCCCGAGGTTTCAATCGTTGTCCACGCATATCCGGCGATAAGATACATTACCATGCCGCTGAATGAATCCGGGCTTTGATAACGCGCATAAGCCGCCATGTTTTCGCTGACCTCCAGTTTAAGGCCGTTGATCTCATCATCCTGGATCGCGCTCGCATAGTGAGCTTCAACAGCCAATTCCCGGGAAAGCGGCATGCCCAGCTTGATTCTGCCATTCCATGGATGCAGCTTTTTACCATCGGCTTTGACATTGAGGTATTCCACCGCCACATCGGAATAATACGCCGCATGCAGAGGCGCTGCGCAAGTTGCAAATAACAGATAACCCGCCGTGCAGCACTTTAACCATTTATATGACATCACCGGTATCCTTGCGCATTACTCATTAGCGCCTGTTTTAAAGGTTTCCATTCCAGCAAATTACATGCGAATTAATACTTTCGTTGCTTTGTAACAAAAGTCCCTGTCACTCTTTTCGCGTGGGCCAGGAAAATATCAGAATCAGCGCTCCCAATCCGCCCAACATCCAGGTAATCACCGGGGCGTTGCCAAACATTAACTGTCCCTGCCCACCCAATGCCTGCATTACTACCGCGCTCAGTATAAAACTGGCGCCCACAATGACGCGGAACATCTGTTTATTGGAGCGGCGTAATTCCTTGCGTATTTCTTCAATACTTTTAATGGAATCCGTCTGGTTTTGCATCGCCCCCTGTTCCATCCTGGTCAGGACTTTATGCAGCAAACCGGGTATTTCCGGAAGTATTTCGGCCCATTGCGGAGCATTGCTTTGCACGCTTCTTGCCAAAGACCGGATCCCGATCTGCTCACTCATCCAGCGTTCCAGAAATGGCTTGGCAGTCTGCCACAAATCCAGATCAGGATACAACTGGCGGCCCAACCCTTCTATGTTCAGCAAGGTTTTTTGCAGCAGAACCAATTGCGGCTGCACTTCCATGTTAAAACGGCGCGCGGTTTGAAACAGCCGCAATAACACATGTCCAAACGAGATATCTTTGAGCGGTCTTTCAAATACCGGTTCACACACCGTGCGAATGGCCGACTCAAATTCGTCGACGCGGGTGTCGCCGGGAACCCAGCCTGATTCAACGTGCAGCTCTGCGACCCTGCGGTAATCACGCCGGAAAAATGCCAGAAAGTTCTCCGCGAGATACCGCTGATCGCGCGGGCTCAAGGTGCCCATAATACCAAAATCCACGGCGATATACCGGCCGGTATCCGATACAAAAATATTGCCCGGATGCATATCGGCGTGGAAAAAACTGTCCCGGAAAACCTGCGTGAAAAATATCTCGACACCTGCTTCCGCCAGTTTTTTCAGATCAATGCGCCGTTCCTGAAGAGCCGGCATGTTACTGATAGGTATGCCGGATATGCGCTCCATGACCATCACGTTACTCCGTGTCAATGGCCAGAACACTTCCGGCACGTAGAGCAGATTGGATGCCTTGAAATTCCGTTTCAGCTGGGAAGCGGAAGCCGCTTCACGCATTAAATCCAGTTCATCAAAAATGGTTTTCTCATACTCCGCCACAACTTCGACCGGGCGCAACCGCCTGGCGCCCGGCCAGTAGCGCTCCGCGAGTTCGGCAATAACGAAAAGCAAGCCGATGTCGCGCCCAATGACACCGGCAATACCGGGCCGCACGATCTTGACCACCACTTCCTGACCGTCCAATAACGTGGCCGCATGAACCTGCGCTATTGACGCCGAGGCAAGGGGATCTTTATTGAACGACTGAAACACTTCCGTTACCGGTTTTTTATAGGCCCGCTCTACAATGGCAAGCGCGGTATCACCGGGAAACGACGGCACCTGATCCTGCAGCCTGGCCAGTTGATCCGCGATATCATCCGGTAACAGGTCGCGGCGCGTCGAAAGTATCTGCCCGAATTTGACAAAGATCGGCCCCAAATCCTCCAGTGCGCGGCGAATACGTTCGCCTCTCGGAATATCCTCTGCGCGGAACCAGCGCCACGGCGACAGCAGTGAGAGGAATCGCAAAGGACGTAACAGGTGGGTGGCGAGAATAATTTCATCAAGGCCGTGCCGCAGCAAGATATGGTTAATATAAACCAGGCGCATAACCTGCTGAATGGCTTTCACTAATCTAACGCCTCATCTGCGTCAACACCCGTCTGGCGATACCGGTTCTCCAGTTGCCTGATGCGGGCCTCGGCGCGATCCACCGCCAGCCGGACATCATCCACCTGCGTTAGAAACTGCCTGACTTCATAGTGTGACGGCAGATGCCTGCCTTCCTCCTGCAGATATTCACCCATATCCTTTTGCAGCGCTGCAGATGTTTTTTTCCCCCAGTTTGTCAGCAGGCGTATACTGTTCCCTATCTTGTGCGCTATGATATCGCCGGTGTAATGCGAGAGTATTTCTTCCCAGTCGATATCAACTTTTGCCAGCAGACCGCGGAATTGCCGTCCCACCTCGATCTCACCGGACATCTCGATATCTTCACTAATGGCATCGGCATTACCGGACAAGCCGAGCTTTACCAGGGAAATAACCGGAGCGCGCATCCGGCAATGGATTTCGCCATCATAACCCGGCAATACATCAAGACGGTTGTTGCCGGTCGCCTTCACAAATAATGGAACATCCAGCTCGCGAACGGTAATCTGAATGACCTTACCAGCCATTGAAGGCATTGCGTTCCTGGCGTCAGGATCAAGATCAAGATAACGATTAAGCGCTATCTCTATCAGAGTGGTTATTGTCCTGGGTAGTTTATTCACCGCAATTCACTTATCAGTTGTTCCAGGGTCTTTTGGGATTCATCAAATACATCAACCACACTATTATAAACCACAACCGTATTGGCCATTTTGTCGTGAAAACCCTGCTTGCGTTTATCCCAGGCTATCCAGATAAATCCCGCAAACAGCGTCAGCAGGGAAACAAAGTAGCCAAGAAAGCGAACCACCGCCTGTTTATAGCCAATCGGCTCACCGGTATCCGCGTTAACAACCTGGCACGCCAGCAAAAGCTTCCCCGGCGTACCCTGGTATCTGACCCACAGCGCTACTGTGACGCCAAACATAATAACCGCGCTGATGATACCTTCTGGCGATTGAAGGTTTGGGTTGGCGTAACCAGGACCGATCAGCAGGGAAATCAATACCGAAAAAATAACACTGTCGATTATTGATGCGCCAAACCGCCGCCAGAAACCCGCATAAGTCATCTTCGCGTCACTCCCGCCTAATATTTATAGCCCCGATGCAGCGCGACTATGCCGCCCGTTAAATTGTGATATTCACACCGGTCAAAACCGGCTTGTTCCATCATTGTTTTGAGGGTTTCCTGGTCCGGATGCATGCGTATGGATTCCGCAAGATAGCGATAACTCTCCTCGTCATTGGCGACCAGTTTACCCATCAGGGGAAGTATCTTAAACGAATACGCATCGTAGACAGGACTCAAACCTGGCGCGACGGCCTTGGAAAACTCCAGCACCAGTAATTGTCCGCCCGGTTTCAACGTCCGGCACATGGATTTCAGAGCCTGGTCGATATGGGTTACATTACGCAGACCAAACGCGATGCTGATCACATCAAAATAATTGTCAGGAAACGGTAAACACTCGGCATTGGCCTGTACGAATATGACGTTTCCGGCGATGCCGCGATCTAGCAAGCGCGCGCGTCCCACCTGCAGCATCGAGGCGTTAATATCCGCCAATACCACTTTGCCTGTGTCACCCACCATTCTGGAAAACTTCGCTGTGAGATCACCCGTACCGCCGGCGATATCCAGAACACGCTGTCCCGCCTTCACGCCACTGAGCCGGATAGTAAATAGCTTCCACAAGCGATGCACGCCAAACGACATCAGGTCGTTCATCAGGTCATAGTTATTGGCGACGGAATGAAACACGCCGGCGACTTTGTGGACCTTTTCATGCTCCGGCACTTGCTGGTAACCGAAATGCGTGGTTCTGTGTGGTTTATCTGACATGGCCAGGAATTTTACTCCAAACGTTTTATCCCGAAACTTTTACTCTAAATAGATAAAGGCTGGACATTGACGTACCAATTTCACTAAGTATATCAAGAAACCGGCAAATCCCCATGTAAAATCCAGCGAATGCCTTCCGGTTATTTCCTGAAGAAATAATGAGGGGTGAAAATACTGAATGTACTGCGGCGAACCGTAATTCAGGTGGTTTTCCGTTGGTGACCGGCTTTTTTCAACCGATCAAGGTATTCCCGCCATAATTCATCCTGGTTTGCGCCCAGCGTATACAATGTTTCCCAGGAATAAATGCCGGTGCTATGCCCGTCATCAAAATACAACTGCACCGCGTAATTTCCCACGGGTTCAATTTTCTCGATATTAACGTTTTCCTTTCCGATCTGCAGAACTTCCTGGCCCGGACCATGGCCACGCACTTCCGCGGAAGGCGAATAAACGCGCAAATATTCACAGGGCAAACTAAACGTTTTGCCGTCTTCAAAACTGATTTCCAGTACCCGGGACTTTTTATGAAAATTGATATCCGTTGGACGCGGTTTAATGCCAGCCATTTTTCACCCCTTCTAAATAAATATGGCGTATCAATAACTTTTCGTGCCGGCTGTGTTCTCAGCCGCAGTGCTATCAATGTTTTATGATTTCATTGTTTGACGCCTTCATGGTTTGAAGTTGTCTTTATATAACGTTGTTACCGCTTGATACCGGTCAGAGTATATAACGCGACAAATCTTCATCCGTTGCCAGATCGCCTAACTGACTATCTACGTAACTGGCATCAACGATAATCTTTTGACCTGGTATGTCGGACGCTTTAAACGAAACCTCCTCCAGCAGCCGCTCCATGACCGTATGCAACCGCCGGGCGCCAATATTTTCAGTTCGTTCATTCACCTGCCAGGCGACTTCCGCGATGCGGGCAATACCATCCGCCTTGAATTCAACTTCTACGTTTTCCGTCGCGAGTAACGCAGTATATTGCTCCGTCAGAGACGCATCAGGCTCAGTGAGAATCCGCACAAAGTCATCCACTGTTAATGCCGCGAGTTCAACGCGTATAGGCAAACGGCCCTGCAGTTCTGGAATCAGGTCTGATGGTTTGGACAAATGGAATGCGCCGGATGCGATAAACAAAATATGGTCGGTCTTGACCATGCCATACTTGGTGCTCACCGTGGAACCTTCGACCAGAGGCAGCAGATCCCTTTGCACGCCTTCACGGGAAACATCCGGGCCGGATGTTTCCCCACGCTTGGTAATTTTGTCCATTTCATCCAGAAACACGATGCCGTTTTGCTCGACGTTCTCGACCGCGCGCAATTTTATGTCTTCTTCATTAAGCAGTTTACCCGCTTCTTCGTCAGTCAATAACTTTAATGCATCCTTGATCTTGAGTTTGCGGGTTCTGGTGCGGCTGCCGCCGAGATTTTGAAATATACCCTGCAGCTGGCTGGTCATTTCTTCCATGCCTGGAGGCGCCATGATTTCCACGCCGATGGGATTAACGCTGATTTCAACGTCAATTTCCTTGTCATCCAGTTCGCCTTCGCGCAATTTTTTGCGGAATCGTTGCCGCGTACTGGACTCGTCCTCCTGTATATCTCCCATTGAACTTACGAAACCCATACTGCGCGGGGGTGGCAACAGGATATCCAGTATGCGCTGTTCCGCGGCGTCTTCCGCGCGGTGTTTCACTTTACGCATCTCCGCCTCGCGCGTCATTTTTACGGACATTTCAGCCAGGTCGCGAATGATGGTCTCCACGTCCCGCCCTACATAACCCACTTCGGTGAATTTTGTCGCCTCGACTTTGACGAACGGCGCATTCGCCAGTTTGGCCAGGCGCCGGGCGATTTCCGTCTTGCCCACGCCGGTGGGCCCGATCATCAAAATATTCTTTGGCGTAATTTCGCCTTTCAATTCATCCCTGACCTGTGAACGCCGCCAGCGGTTACGCAATGCAATTGCTACCGCGCGTTTGGCTTCGGATTGCCCTACTATATGTTTATCCAGTTCCTGGACAATTTCCCGAGGTGTCATATGTGACATAATGTATTCTCAACTAATTAATTTCGAGTTCTTCTATTGATATGTGGTCATTGGTATAGACACAAATATTTGACGCAATCTCCAGGGCTTTTTCCACAATCGTGCGCGCATCGAGATCCGTGTTTTCCAGCAGCGCCACGGCTGATGCCTGCGCATAGGGTCCGCCGGACCCTATCGCAATCAGGTTTTGCTCAGGTTCGATCACATCACCATTGCCGGATATAATCAGTGACGTTGTCTTGTCGGCCACCGCCAGTAGCGCTTCAAGCCTGCGCAGCATGCGGTCGGTGCGCCAGTCTTTGGCAAGTTCCACGGCGGACCGGGTTAAATGGCCCTGATGTTTTTCCAGTTTTGCTTCAAACCGTTCGAACAGCGTAAACGCATCCGCTGTCCCTCCCGCGAATCCGGCGATGACCTGTCCATGATACAGGCGCCGCACTTTACGGGCGTTGGCTTTCATGATGGTATTGCCCATCGAAACCTGACCGTCGCCGCCAATCACGACTTTATTGCCGCGGCGCACTGACACAATCGTGGTCCCATGAAATTGTTCCAATTCCTCGCTCCTTTTTCCAAGAATGTCATCATACGCCGGGCGCCGGCCCATGAAGCTCAAATTCCCAAGGCAACTGGGCCGCTTCGACCTCAGTTTCCATCTTGCGTATAACCGATACTTTTACCGGACCGCCATCTCAAGAAAAGACAAAACTTTCCGGCACGGCCATGCGCTCAACTTGCTTTATATAATGGCGTCATCGCTGATTTAAAGTTTTGCCAGTCCTGTTATTTGGCATTATCCCGGCGTTTTCTGGCGCGCGGATGCGCCCGGTCATACACCTGCGCAAGATGTTGAAAATCCAGATGCGTATAGATCTGGGTTGTTGAAATATCCGCATGGCCAAGCAATTCCTGCACGGCGCGCAAATCGCCGCTGGATTCCAGCAAGTGGCTAGCAAAGGAGTGACGTAAACGATGAGGATGTATATGACCATCGATCGCCTGCCGCACACCCCATTGCCTGAAACGTTCCTGTACATTGCGTGCGGAAATCCGCTGGCCACGCTGACTGACAAACAACGCGCGTTGCGCCGGCGGGCACATGGAATTCCTTACCGAGAACCAGTGCTCCAGGCGTTCCAGTGCATATTTGCCCACCGGCAACACTCTGGTTTTGGAGCCTTTTCCCGTAACCGGTACGGTGCCTTCATTGAAATCGATATCGTCCACATTTAACGAAATCAGTTCCGCCAGGCGCAATCCGGACGAATACATCAATTCCATCATTGCGAGATCCCGAATCAGGACTGGTTTGCCAATATCATTATCATCAAGCAATCGGCTGATTTGATCAACATCCAGGGGGCTCGGCAGTTTACGTTCGGCTTTTGGCGCACTCAATCCCGCCACGGGATTGGCCTTAACAATATCCTCTCGCACAAGATAGGAAAAAAAACTGCGCACGGCAGCGATATGCCGTTGAATACTGCGGCCGCCTAATCCCTTGCGGAACAAAGCGGCAATGTACGCGCGCATGAAGTGCACGTTGCATTCCCGCCAATCCGCAATGTTTTGTTCTTCACCATACAATCCAAACTGCTGTAAATCTCTTGAATAGTTGGAAACAGTGTGCGGAGACAGACGCCGTTCGTTTTTCAAATGATTAACGAACAGGTCCAGATATTGTTGTTGGCTCGGTTTCACCGGTATAAGTTAACAGCCGTGAGGGATTGCATATCTCAGGATTCGGGTTTTAAAAACCGGCTGACGGTTTTACTGATTATTTGTCCGAGCTGATTGAGAAACAGTGTCCCGATACCGGAGTGAAAGCGCTTTTCATCAAAACTGCCGATCGCCAGCAAGCCGGCGCTCTTGTCGAAACTCAGTGGAATAAAAGCCAACGACGCAATTTTATCACCCTGATCCTCAAACAGGATTTTCTTCTGTTCGGTTTTGGCTTTCCCGCAAATAGCTTTGCCTTCTTTTATCTGGCGGCCAAAGTGCCGGGTCAACTCCGCGGCATTCGGCGCAAATTCTTTCCGGTCCACCATTTTGCTGCTTTTGGGTTGCGCCAAAATACGTATGCAAACCGCATCGACCAAAAAATCCTTGCGCAAACTCTCATCCAAACGGGTAAAGACGTCGATCAGGTTACGCGAACCCATCAAATCCACGGTCAATTGATGCATATTCCTGCTGAGACGGTCATTCTCGCGGGCAATCTGCAGCAGGTCGTCAAGGCGTTTCTGCAGTTTACTGTTTTGCCGGCGCAGCAGTTCCACCTGGTGTTCAATCAAGGATACCGCAGCACCGGTATTGGGATGGGGTACTTTGAGTTCGGCAACCAATTCCGGATGATTCACAAAAAATTCGGGATTCTGCCTTAAAAACTCTTCGACTTCCTTGTCATTCAATTTGTCTTCAACATTACCTTTTTTCTGTTGAATGCTCATAAAATAATTTGTCCATCAAATACGGTTTTTGCAGGACCCGTCATCAGAACCGGAGATTGGTTGTTATCCCATTCAATTAACAGATTACCACCTGTAAGTTCCACGGTCACCTTATTATTGAGAATCCCCCACTTTATGCCCATCACTACCGCGGCGCACGCGCCGGTACCGCAGGCTAATGTCTCTCCGGCGCCACGCTCATATACACGCAAACGAATCTTGTCTCTGTCTACCACCTGCATAAAACCAACGTTCACGCGTTCCGGAAACAGGCGGTGATGTTCAAGTTCCGGACCCCATGATTTAACAGGCGCGGTTTCCACATTGCCGACCTGAATGACCGCATGTGGATTTCCCATGGATACCGCGCCAAACTTTATCGATTCCCCTTGAATACTGACCAGGTAATGGCCCGCTTGCTCCGGCACCAGAAGTGGAAGTGCTTTCGGATTGAAGTCGGGCGATCCCATATTCACCGTCACTTCTCCATTCCGCTGGCGCTGGATTTTGATGATCCCCGCCAATGTCTCAACCCGGATGGTATTTTTATCCGTCAATCCTTTTTCATGCACAAACTCGGCAAAGCAACGCGCTCCGTTGCCGCATTGCTGAACCTCGCCGCCGTCACTATTAAATATCCGGTACCGGAAATCCGCGTCATGAGAACCAGGCAATTCCACGAGCAAAATTTGATCACAACCTACCCCAAAATGGCGGTCAGCTAAAAATCGCAATTGCTGCAGGTTTAAATTAACCGGCTGGTTTATCGCATCGATAACGACAAAATCATTTCCGGTTCCTTGCATTTTCGTGAAATTTAAAAGCATATTTACATTTTTACTGTTATTTAAGAATGCCTGATAGAGATTTCTTCACAATTATGGATTGGTTCATTCTGTCGTTGTCCAGGTCCCTGATTGCCCTCCAGTTTTTTCTATTAACGATATATTGGTGATTTTCATTCCGCGGTCTACCGCTTTACACATATCATATATAGTCAGCAGTGCAACTTGAACCGCCATTAAAGCCTCCATTTCTACACCAGTTTGCGCATGAGTTCTTGCAAGAACACGACAAGATATGGAATTTTCAAGCTCATTTATATCAAAATCAACACTAATCTTATCTAAACTGATTGAATGACAAAGTGGAATCAATTCCGCCGTTTTTTTAGCGGCCATGATACCGGCTACGCGGGCAATACCGATAACATCGCCCTTTTTATGTTCTCCCCGCTGGATCAAATGCAGTGTTTGTGGCTGCATCTCAATAGTACCGGATGCAATGGCGGTTCGGACAGTTACCGGCTTATGACCCACATCCACCATCTCAGCCTCACCTGCTTCATTAAAATGCGTTAATTTACTCATAGGTCATTTTCCGTTTTATACGTCATACCTTGGTGTCCGGATTTCAGGGCCTACTATATATAATGGGCAATTACAGGGAAATTAATATAACTTATTGAAATTGCTATAGTATACATCAGGAAACATTGCTGAACATGCCGAGATTCGCATGGTCAAATTGTATGATTTACAACACCAGGATCACGTGATAATTGTAGTGTATGAGCGATAAAACTGTGGTTCAATGTTTTTATCCGGGAGTCACGCCATGACGATCACAGTCAAATTTTTTTCCAGTTTGCGCGAGTCGCTCGATATTTCTTCCCAAACGCTCAACGCACAGAATGTCGCTACCGTGATCGATGCCTGGAATCAGGCGACCAATGGCGCAAAAATGCCCGATAATATCCTGGTTGCAATTAACATGGACTATGTTGAACGCGGCCATATCGTAAAAGATGGTGACGAAATCGCATTCTTTCCACCCGTAACCGGCGGATAATCTTTTCTGAATGAAAATTGAAATACGCGAAAAGCCGTTCAATGCCTGGCAGGAATTGCATGGCTATCAGGAAACATTCAATGTATTGCAGGGCAAATACGGCGCCACTGCGGTATTTGTTGGGACAATGCGCGATATGAATGAGTCAACCGCAATAAAAGCCATGTTTCTTGAACATTACCCCGAAATGACATCCCGGTATCTCGACAAAATTTCCCGCCGCGCATTAACTCAATGGAATGTGCTGGACGCGCTGGTAATACATCGCGTTGGCAATATCCAACCCGATGACACTATCGTACTGATTGCTGTGTGGAGCGAACATCGTGACGAGGCATTCCAGGCATGCCGCTATATACTGGAGGAACTCAAACACCGCGCGCCGTTCTGGAAAAAAGAAACGCTCGCCGACAACACAACACGCTGGGTCAGCGGCAATACACCCGCTAACTAGCCTTTACCGGCACCCGCCTATAAAAGTCAACATTCAAGGAAAAGGCATTAAGCCTGATTGTTTTTTTAGACTTGATTCTTTGCGTCCTGGCGCTTATGCGTTGAAAGGCTTTAGGTTTACGGATGAACACAAGCTAATTATGCGGCGTAACATGCGGCGTATTATACGCCATCTCCTCGCGCACTGGTACTTCGTGGATTTCAAATTGCATATCCAGCAAATCACCAAACACATAGGTCGGTTTGGCGCCGACTCCTCCCACAGTGCCGGGATTAATAAACAGCGTATGGGTATCCTTGATATTGCGAATACTGTCGATTTCCGCCTTATGATCGTGGCCACAACACACCAGATCCCAATCACCTGTTGTTCCCATGGCGCGCGCGTAATGTGGATAGTGCACCATAAAAATTTTTCTTCCCGCAAGTTCGATTCCCGCGTCCTGCCCGTGAAAATTAATCACGCTCTGCGGTTCTTGAGCCAGCTTCGCGGTACTGTACAAATCACCGGTGTTGTTGCCATGAATCACATGTACCGGCAAACCATGCTTTTGCAGCACACGCAGGGTTGTGGGCGCAACGACGTCGCCGCAATGCAGAACGGCTTCAGCGCCCCGCGCTTTGGCATCCTCCACCGCAATGTCCAGTAATTTACGATTATCGTGACTATCCGAAACTATACAAATTTTCATAATGAACTTACTACAATAACTCAACGAATAAATTTAAAAGCAGGGTTTATCGGGCGCGGCTTTATATCGGTTAATACTGGCCATAATTTCCGACTTGGCTTCAACGGAACCAACCCAGCCTTCCACTTTGACCCATTTATTCGCTTCAAGATCCTTGTAATGCTCGAAGAAATGAGCAATCTGGTCCAGCAAGGGTCTGGGCAAATCCCCAGGCTCTTTAATATGGCGGTGCAATACGCAAAGTTTGTCAACGGGCACGGCCAGCACTTTCGCATCCACCCCGGCTTCGTCAGTCATTTTCAACATGCCGACCGGCCGGCAACGAATAACCGAACCGCTGATCAACGGATGCGGTGAGACTACCAGCACATCAACGGGGTCACCATCTTCAGACAGGGTGTGGGGAACATAACCATAATTGCAGGGATAATACATGGCAGTATTCATAAACCGATCGACAAACATTGCTCCGGTGTCTTTATCCACTTCATACTTTACGGGATCACAATGGGCAGGAATCTCTATGATGACATTGACTTCATCAGGTACATTATTACCAGAACTTACTCTATCTAAATTCATTGCAGCCACTACTCCTGTTATATTCGCAAGCGCATGCGCTAACTGAACAAAGCAGATCCAAAAAAGCAAAAATCGTTTCGGATTTAGCACCCGATTCTTTAAGTGCGCTAATTGTACCCTATTTGGTCGTTCTACAGCCAACATTATTGGGGCAACGTCAACCTCAATGCGGAATTAATAAAACAATTACCGGAAATGTTACAGCCACCCGAGTCATCCGGAACGATTTTGACGTATATTTTTCACCGCTGACTCGTTATCATAACCAAAAAAATCTACTCAGAAGGAACAATCGGAATAAAAGCGGACGGAATCCGCAGCTTTGAATTCCAGCCCCGCTTTCATCATCGTCTGGCCAGTGTCAAACATCCATCTTGGGCATCCCGTGGCGCTACCGGCACGGATAACCCAACGCTGGCTTAAAACAACAACAAGGGAGGTAGTGACAGTAATGAATCCTGAATATTTACCACCGGTTTTAGGCGTTGTCGGGCTGGTCGTCGCATTCATAATTTACAACATAGTAAAACAGTACCCTGCCGGGGAAGGCAAGGTGGTTGAAATTGGCGACCAGATTCATCTTGGTGCGATGGTATTTATCAAGCGTGAATACTCCATGCTGGCGCTGTTTGCCATTGTGCTCATTATCCTGTTAGGCGTTTCAGAACTGGGTTGGGAAACAGCGCTGGCTTTTACTGTCGGCGCGTTTACTTCCGCTGCGGCTGGTTATATTGGCATGTACACGGCAACGAAAGCCAATTTAAGAACAACCACCGCCGCTCATACTAAAGGGGCGGCTGCCGCGCTCAGTGTTGCCTTCTATGGCGGCTCCATTATGGGTTTGACGGTTGCGGCCATGGGCTTGCTTGGTCTTGGTACGCTTTATCTGTTCTTTGGCACGGATCCACACACTGCGGAAGTTATTCACGGCTTTGGTATGGGCGCATCCAGCGTTGCATTGTTTGCACGCGTGGGTGGTGGTATCTACACAAAGAGCGCCGATGTGGGTGCGGACCTGGTAGGAAAGATTGAGGCGGGCATTCCCGAAGATGACCCCCGCAATCCCGGTGTAATTGCTGACAACGTAGGCGACAATGTAGGTGATGTTGCCGGCATGGGATCAGACATTTTTGAATCCTATTGCGGAGCCATAATCGCAACCATTGCCATGGCTTCCACATTGATACTTTCCGCGGAAAAACACCCGGAGAAAGCCGCTGAACTTGCCACCTTAACCAATGATGGCGGCGCCTTGATGTTTTTACCGCTGGCCCTTGCCTCTGCGGGTATCATTTGCTCCATTCTTGGTATTGTCCTCGTCAGAGTATTTTCCACCAGATCGCCCGAAGTCGCATTGCGCATAGGAACAATCAGTGCAGCGGTTATTTTTATTGTCGCATCCTTTTTCGTCATCAAGGCAACCGGTGTAACTACGTCTGTGTGGGGCGCGGTACTGGCAGGCGCCATCGGTGGCATCGTCATCGGCCTGGTAACGGAATATTACACCTCGAGCAAACCCGTACGTCATATCGCCAAGGCCGGTGAAACCGGACCCGCCACGGTAATGATTACCGGTCTTGCAGTGGGTATGCAATCCGTTACGATTCCCTTACTGGCGATCAGCGCTATTATCTATATTTCCACTTCACTGGTTGGATTATACGGCGTTGGTATAGCTGCGGTGGGCATGCTGGCGACCGTTGGTATCACCATGGCTATCGACGCCTATGGTCCGGTTGCGGATAACGCCGGCGGTATTGCCGAAATGGCCGGCTTGGGAAAAGAAACCCGCGCCATAACCGACTCTTTGGACGAACTCGGCAATACCACGGCAGCAATCGGAAAAGGATTCGCCATTGGCGCGGCGGCGCTGGCGGCACTCGCCATTATTTCGGCATTTGTGGAAACGGTGTCCGCACACAATCCGGACTTTAATCTCGAACTGGGCAATCCGAAGGTGTTAATGGGAATGTTCATCGGTGGTATTTTCCCCTTCCTGGTCAGCTCCATGACCATGACCGCGGTGGGTGACGCCGCGTTCGATATGATCAAGGAGATCCGCCGGCAGTTTAAGGAAATACCCGGACTGCTCGAAGGCGCCGGCAAACCGGACACCGCGCGCTGCGTCGATATCGCAACAACCGCCGCGCTGAAGCGCATGGTGCCTCCCGGGGTATTAGCCGTCGTAGCACCTCCCATCGTTGGGTTTACATTGGGACCGGAGTCACTGGGTGGTTTGTTAGGCGGCGCATTGGTGGCGGGGGTACTGATGGCGCTGATGATGTCCAATGCCGGTGGCGCCTGGGATAACGCCAAGAAATATGTCGAGAAGGGCAACCTCGGCGGCAAAGGCTCCGATGTGCATAAAGCCTGCGTGGTGGGTGATACTGTTGGCGATCCCTTTAAAGATACAGCAGGCCCATCCATGAACATTCTGATCAACGTGCTGGCAATTGTGAGTCTGGTTATTGCCCCCTTGCTGTAAATTTATTTCCGGGAACTCCCGGTATAATCAAAAAGGCCCTGACCACAATCAGGGCCTTTTTTTTGTTCCGCTATGATTCGGTTACTGCCAACACTAGATCGTGAAGGTTTTCAGTTTCTTCTTCACGGCTTCATTTTTCAATGTTACATATTGCGGCAAACCATTTTTGTAGGGAGGATAATCTTCGCCCCTGATCAACGGTTCCAGATATTCGCGGCATTTCTGCGTGATGTGAAAACCATCCTTGGTAATAAAATTTTCCGGCATAAATTTTTCCACATTGGCCACTTTGGACAAGTCCGCTTCACCGATCGCCCATTTATAAGGTTTGCTGGACTTGCGGACGATCGCAGGCATCACCGCGTTCTTTCCTTTCAAGGCGAACTGCACGGCCGCTTTGCCCACGGCATAGGCCTGTTCCACATCCGTTTTCGATGCGATATGACGCGCCGCCCGCTGCAAATAGTCGGCTACCGCCCAGTGATACTTATAACCTAAATTGGACTTGATGAGTTCGGCAATGACAGGCGCCACGCCGCCCAGTTGCGCGTGGCCAAACGCATCCTTGCCGCCCGCTTCCGCAAGGAACTGGCCTTCCTTATTGCGCACGCCTTCGGACACCACCAGTGCGCAATAACCGTATTTCTTGACGGAATTGTCAACCTTGGCGAGAAATTTCGCTTCGTCAAACTGCACTTCCGGAAACAGAATGATATGCGGGGCATCACCGTCTTTTTCCGCGGCCAGACCGCCGGCTGCCGCGATCCACCCGGCATGACGGCCCATGACTTCCAGCACAAAAATCTTGGTGGATGTTTTTGCCATGGACGCCACATCAAAAGCGGCTTCGCGGATTGATACAGCGACATACTTTGCCACCGATCCAAAGCCCGGGCAGTTATCCGTGATGGGCAGGTCATTGTCGACGGTTTTGGGTACATGAATCGCCTGAATGGGATAACCCATTGCTTCGGATATTTGTGACACTTTATGACAGGTATCGGCCGAGTCCCCTCCGCCATTATAAAAAAAGTACCCGATGTTGTGGGCTTCGAATACTTCAATCAAACGCTCATACTCACGTTTGTTCTGCTCCAGGCCTTTCAACTTATAACGGCAGGAACCAAACGCACCCGATGGCGTGTAGCGCAGCGCCGCGATGGACTTTGCCGATTCCTTAGTGGTGTCTATCAAGTCCTCAGTCAAAGCGCCAATGATGCCGTTGCGTCCCGCGTAGACCTTTCCCATTTTATCTTTATTTTTACGTGCGGTCTCAATGACACCGCAAGCACTTGCGTTAATAACCGCGGTGACTCCTCCTGATTGCGCATAAAATGCATTCTTTTTAGCCATTAGCTCACCTCCATTTGCTTTTTATAAAGACTTCGAACGTATCCAGGTTTAAAAAGATAGCGCACCGCCAAACCGGTTCACTATTCCCACCGGACTGATCTATGAATTTGTTACCGGATGTTAGCAAAATTTTGAGAAAAAAGATTTCGAATTCCCAAAAAGCGGGCGAGCCTTATGAAATATTATTTAATCGTTGTCATACAGCAATTCAATGCAACGATTTTTGCTTATTAACGACGTAAATACGTCGTTGTTACATCACGTTCAGCACACTCACGGCCATGCGCAGTAAAAATTTTTACAATTACTCTTCCTATGTCATACCACGAAGTATGTTTCTGATTGAATAACGCAAAAAGTTTTTGCGTTATTCATAAATATTTGCTAATACTTTATTCAATAATTATTGACTTGGATGTATTTTTAAGAGTAGCTTTACAGTTTTTTAAATCCCAGTACAATTGCGGCACATAAATCTGCGACACAAACATGATCGTGAAGAAAGCAGTGAACATGGCAATTCAGATGGCAGTAAGGGAAATAGAGGTAGCCATATGAGAATCGTACTAGTTGGCGCACCGGGTTCGGGTAAAGGAACACAGGCCAAGATGCTAGTCGAAAAGTACGGAGTACCCCAAATATCTACTGGTGACCTGCTTCGCGAAGCGGTCGCCGCCAAAACTCCACTGGGATTACAAGCCAAAGCGGCAATGGATGCAGGCCAGCTGGTTTCAGATCAGATCGTTCTGAATATGATAGAAGAGCGGTTAAAGGCGCCAGACACGCAAAACGGTTTCATCCTCGACGGTTTCCCCCGCAATATTCCCCAGGCAGAGGCGCTCGACGTCATGCTTAATCGGTTGCAAAAGCCTTTGCAGGGCGCGATCCTGATTGACGTCGATTTTGATTTGTTGATGCAGCGTATTACGGGAAGACGCACTTGCGTGTCATGCGGCGCGGTTTATAACATTTATACATCGCCATCCAAGCTTGAAGATCATTGCGACCAATGCGGGGGGAACCTGCATCATCGGGCGGATGACAATGAAGAAACGATTTCCAACCGCCTGCGCGTTTATGAAATGCAAACGGCGCCGCTAATTGCGTACTATACTAATCAAAATAAGCAATACACGCAGGAAGGCAACGGTGAAATAGAGGAAATTTTTGAAGGTTTATGTAACATTATCGACTCATTGCCGCTCTTAACACCACAAAAGGAGGACATCGAAACAGCAATTTCAATGGAAGAATCTGAAAATAAAACTACAATTATGGAAAATCATCAAGAATTGACTACATTTGATGATAAATCCAAAGAAAAAGCTAAAGAAACTGAAGTAACTTCCGAAAAGAAGGCCAAAGAAGCACCCAAAACATCTGTTAAACGTACTACTCGTAGTACCAAACGTAAGAAAAAGGAGGCCACAACCATGGCAGCGAAGAAAAAAGCAACAGCAACGAAAGCGAAAGCTACAAAGAAAAAGGCAGCTAAGAAAAAAGCTGCTCCCAAAAAGAAAAAGGCAGCCAAGAAAAAAGCTGCTCCCAAAAAGAAAAAGGCAGCCAAGAAACGTAAGTAATCTACTGATTACCCCGATATAGGGGTATGAAGCCAGTTACTACTTTCAAGTTAAGGGTGTACTCCGGTACACCCTTAATTTTTTCTGCTATCTCCCGCTTTTTTTTGCCTATTACCTGTTTTGCAGTATCCTTTAAGCTCAACATGCACCGAATTCGGTGTAAAATCGATAAATTGAGCGAGCATCACCAGATAGGAGTAGATTCCATTGTCCAATTTTGACCGTACCAAGCGATCCATGCCGGCTATTCGAATGCGCCGCATGCGCCGCGATGATTTCAGCCGCCGCCTGATGCGCGAGTCGCAACTGACTGTAGATGACTTGATTTACCCCATGTTTGTGATTGAAGGCAAAGGTCAACGGGAAAAAGTCAATTCAATGCCAGGCATTGAACGGGTCAGTATCGACGAACTATTGAAAGAAGCGGAACAACTGGCGCAACTGGGTGTGCCCGCAGTTGCCTTGTTTCCCATCGTGGGTGAAGAAAAAAAGTCAGAAGACGCCCGCGAAGCGTATAACCCGGAAGGACTGGCGCAACGCGCGGTTCGTGCATTAAAGCAGGCGCAACCGGAGTTGGGAGTCATTACCGACGTCGCGCTCGATCCCTTTACCACGCATGGTCAGGATGGCCTGATCGATGGCAGCGGCTATGTACTAAATGACGAAACCGTGGAGGTTCTCATTAAACAGGCGCTGTCCCACGCGCAAGCGGGCGCCGACATTGTGGCGCCTTCCGATATGATGGATGGCCGCATTGGCGCAATCCGCAGTGCACTGGAACAAAATCAATATATCCACACGCGTATCCTGGCCTATTCCGCGAAATATGCATCGAGTTTTTATGGTCCGTTTCGTGATGCGGTAGGCTCGGCGGCAAATCTGGGCGCCGGGAACAAGTACACCTATCAAATGGACCCGGCCAATACCAATGAAGCATTGTGGGAAGTGGCGCTGGATCTGGAAGAAGGCGCAGACATGGTGATGGTAAAACCCGGCATGCCCTACCTTGACATAGTGTACCGGGTGAAGGAACAGTTTGGTGTGCCAACGTATGCCTATCATGTCAGTGGCGAGTATTCCATGTTGAAAGCCGCTTCTCAAAATGGCTGGCTGAACGAAAGAGCCGTGGTAATGGAAGCGTTGCTGGGTTTCAAGCGCGCCGGGGCTGATGGCATACTGACATACTATGCCAAAACCGTTGCGCAATGGTTGAAAGGTGCTGGTTAATCTGCGCTGAACAAGAGTTAACTGCGCACTAAACCACGAACCAATGGCAATGGGGATAACAGCAGCATGTCTTCACTATTTGATTTTGACAAGGCGCCGGATGAATACGCCGTAATGGGTAATCCCATTGCCCACAGCAAATCGCCGCAAATCCATGCGCTGTTCGCGGAACAAACCCGGCAAAATATCCGCTATCGCGCCATCCAGGTTGATCCCGGCGGATTTGCGCAGGCGGTAGGAAATTTCTTTGCCAGTGACGGCAAAGGATTGAATATCACTGTTCCTTTCAAGCAGGAAGCCTGGCAACTGGCGAATGAACTCAGTGAGCGCGCCCGCCTGGCCGGCGCGGTCAATACCCTGAAACCAACAGCGGACGGCGGATTGTTTGGTGATAATACCGATGGCATTGGCCTGGTGCGGGACCTGGTGGAAAACCTTGGCATTTCACTTGCCAACAGAACGTTATTGCTGGTTGGCGCCGGCGGCGCCGCGCGCGGCGTTATCGCGCCGTTACTGGAGCATCAGCCGCGCCAGCTGACTCTCGTCAACCGCACCATGGACCGGGCCCACGAACTCGTGCAACAGTTTGCCGGCATCGGCAAGTTAGATGCCAAAAGTTTCGCCGCGCTTGAAGGCGGGCAGTTTGATGTTGTCATCAATGCGACATCCGCCAGCCTGCAAGGCGATTTACCGCCACTTCCGTCTTCCACGATGGTCCACGCGCAGCTGGTCTATGACATGATGTATGGCCGCGAACCCACGCTGTTTTTACAATGGGCCAGGCAACAGGGCGCGGCGAAGGTGAGTGATGGACTGGGGATGCTGGTGGAACAGGCAGCGGAATCGTTTTTTATCTGGCGTAATATTAAGCCGGATACGGCGCCAGTGATCCAGCGCTTGCGTTCCAGTCTTTAACAATCATGTACACTAGACAGTAAACTTACGCCGTTCTTCCATGCGCCGGTTATACACAGTCACGGCATAAAGGTTTTTATGCTGGCTCCGGCGCCGCTCGTTGAGTTGGCTGCGGGTGATATATTCACGGGCCCGCAGCGAACTTCCCTGAAAAGTCAGGTGGTCGAGGCGGAGCAATACGCGCCTGGCGACGCTGTCGGGCTGAATAACGGCGCGAGCGTAACGAATGGATTGATCTCCACTCTGTTTGACGACAATATCGAACTCGCTATGGGAAATCTTGTCTTTCTTGTTGACGATCCGCTTGATGAGATCCCGGATGTTATGGGGAAATAACACGTAATTAACAACTTTCCTGAGTTCAGTGCATTCCAGATCTTCGGGTATATTTCCAATATAGATATCCATGCTTGCCTCCTGCTCCCGCCTGTTTCACACGCCGCCCGCTGTTTTGCCTTAGCGTTGCAGCACGAAATTTCCTGCGATTGTGCCTGATTATTGTGGAGCGAGTATGAAGACTTGATGGAATAATTATTCCAGATAGCGGGTTTTTAACTTTTTATAATGCGCCGCGGAATAGTCAATCCAGTTGCGCTCTTCGCCGGTCAGCGGGCGGAGTTTTTTGACCGGACTGCCCAGATACAGATAACCGCTTTCGAGTTCCTTACCCGGTGCAACCAGGCTGCCCGCGCCGAGCAGCACGTGCGAATGCACCACGGCGCCGTCCATAATGATGCTTCCCATGCCGATCAGGCAATTATCTTTAATGCTGCATCCATGTAGGATAACCCTGTGCCCTACCGTCACATTATTGCCTACGCATAGTGTAAAACCGTCCGGATGATTTTGATGCGGGTGTGTGACGTGCAATATCGAGCTATCCTGGATATTGGTGTTGCTGCCAATGATGATTTTGTTCACATCACCGCGGACCACGGTCATTGGCCAGATCGAGCTGTGCTCACCGATCTTCACATCGCCGATAACCAGCGCGGTGGCGTCGATATACACCGAATCAGCAATATCCGGACTGATTCCCTGAAAAGATCTGATCGTCATAGTAATCCATTAAACATTCATTACCTGTTCATGCATCAGCGCATCGTCACCAGTTCTTCTGCGCTGGTGGGATGTATCGAAACCGTATTGTCAAAATCCGCTTTGGTGGCGCCCATTTTGATCGCGACGGCATATCCCTGCAACATTTCGTCGGCGCCGGTTCCGATTATGTGGCAACCCACGATCTTTTCTTCCTTGCCAACCGTCACCAGCTTCATGGCGGTTTTGGGTTGATGCCTTGTAAAGGCGTACGCCATAGGCGTAAACTCTGTTTGATAGACCTTTACCGCTTCGCTGCCATATTTTTTCCGTGCCCCGTCTTCACTCAAGCCAACGGTCCCGACAGGCGGATGACTGAATATCACGGTTGGAATATTTTCGTAGTCCAGGTGACGGCGCGTTTGGCCGGTGAAAAGCCGGTCCGCCAGCCGCCGTCCGGCCGCGATGGCAACCGGTGTCAAAGGTACTTTACTGGTCACATCACCCAGCGCATACACACCGGGCACATTGGTATTCTGGTACTCATCCACCTTGATAGCGCCATTCTCGGTAAGCTCCACGCCGGCCGCCTCCAGATTCAATTCCTCAATATTGGGTTTGCGCCCGATAGCCCACAACAGGCTGTCAAATCCATCGTAGTGCCGGTTATTATTGCAACTGAGATGAATATCATTGGTGACGGTCTTAGTGACGCTCTCGACAGTGGTATTGGTAATCACGTTGATGCCGACCGATAAAAGCTCTTTCATCAGGATTTCGCGCAGCATAACGTCAAAATGGCTCAATACATAATGTCCTCTCACCAATAACGTCACTTCGGAGCCCAGGGCGTTCAATACGCCGGCGAGTTCCACCGCCACATAGCCGGAACCGGCAATGGCAACTCTTTTGGGTTGCTCCTCCAGGGCAAAAAAACCGTCCGATGTCATGCCGATATCCCCGCCCGGACTCCCGGGAATGACAGGTGTACTGCCCGGCGCAATCACGATATGCTTCGCGGAATAGGTTTCACCATTCACATCCAGCGTATTAGCGTCTATAAAGCTCGCAGAGCCCGTAATTTCGCCGATTTTATTTTCCTTGAGATAAGTGTGGTACCAGTTGTTAATGCCGCCAATGTAGCCCTGGCGCGCTTTAACGAGCTTATGCCAATTAAAACCGTTTATGGATAACTCAAAGCCATAGTCCGGAGCGTTCTTTAATGCATATGCCATATCGGAGGCATACCACATGACTTTCTTGGGTACACAACCCGCGTTGACGCAGGTGCCGCCAATCAATCCTTTTTCTATCACTGCGCAACGGGCGCCATATTGTGCGGCCCGTTCCGCGGCTGACAAGCCACCGCTGCCACCACCGATGGCGATCAGGTCATATTGTTCGCGCATGCTGAATTCCAATCCCTGCTATTTGATTTATTACTTGTCGACGATTTCAACTTTCAACACCGCGCCTTCGGTTCTGGTCACCTTCACCTTGGCGCCGGCATTACAATCCTCACCTTCGATCTTCCACATGCTGTCATCCACTTTGATTTTTCCGGAACCGTTCACAATGGGCTCGGAGAGGGTGAACACACGCCCGACATATTGCTCACCACGCATGTTCAAAGCAGGCCGGTCGGTCTGTGTCGGATGCCTGCTAAGGTAACTGCGCCACACGACGATACTCACCACGGACACCGCAGCAAACACTATCAATTGGTACTGCCACGCCATGCCGGGGGCAATAACCAGAATCAACCCCACCAGGCCGGCGGCAATGCCCATCCATAGAAAAAATGCTCCCGGTGCAAATAACTCAAGAATTATCAAAACGATACCAAGCACCCACCAATGCCAGAAATCCAGTTGTTCAAGTATCACTTCAGGCTCCTTGCTTGTTCATCGCTTGTTTGGCCAGTTCCGCCACGCCACCGATCGCGCCAATGACACCGGACGCTTCCAGCGGCATGAAAATCAGCTTTCCATTTTTGGACGTGGCGATTTTTTCCAGGGATTCCACATAGCGCGTCGCCACGAAATAGTTCACCGCATTGATATCGCCCTGCGCAATCGCCTGCGACACCATTTGTGTTGCTTTGGCTTCCGCTTCGGCTTCCCGCTCGCGCGCTTCCGCATCGCGAAAGGCTGCTTCCCGGCGTCCTTCAGCTTCCAGAATCGCAGCCTGCTTTTCTCCTTCAGCGCGCAGAATTTCCGCCTGGCGCAAGCCTTCGGCTTCCAGAATATTGGCGCGTTTATCACGCTCGGCTTTCATCTGCCTGCCCATGGCTTCCACCAGATCAACGGGCGGACGGATATCCTTGATTTCGACACGTGTCACTTTCACGCCCCAGGGCGTCGTGGCGTCATCCACCACGCGCAACAGCCGCGCATTGATATCGTCACGCTTGGAGAGCAGCTCATCGAGATCCATGGAACCCATCACGGTGCGCAGGTTGGTCATGGTGAGATTGAGAATGGCGTATTCCAGCTGGTTCACTTCATAAGCCGCCTTGGCCGCGTCCAGCACCTGATAGAACACCACGCCGTCCGCTTTTACCATGGCGTTGTCCCGGGTAATAACCTCCTGCGACGGCACATCCAGCACCTGTTCCATCATATTCATCTGCGAGCCAACGCGGTCCACGACCGGCACGATGATATTTAATCCCGGCTTCAGCGTCCTTGTATAACGGCCAAAACGTTCCACCGTAAACTCCCTTCCCTGGGGAACAAACTTGGCGCTCATGAACACCAGCAACACTGCCAGCACGCCCAGCACAATAACGAACAAGTCAAAATTAACCATGATACCTCCTTGCGTTGTAAACCGGTTTCATTGCAAAACCGGCCGTTGTTTTTGTTTGTGATACTCTACCGTTGCTAACGGCTTAATCTGTTGAGCGATTGTATTATTTTATCGATTGGATTGTTTCAGCCATTGTGTCCTTTTAGCCATAGTATTCCTCGCACCATTGTTTAATTTGATCCGCCATTTTCTCCGCGTTGCTCACGCCTACAAAGGACTCCCCAATCTTTATGCGCCTGCCATCAGCGGCTCGGATAAAAATACTGTAGTATGCAGTCTTCCCCGATTGCGCGCCGCGCGCAAAGTAAATATCCTTCAACTGTTGATAATCGGCCCTGCGCGCCAACAAGGTAACACCCAGCACTTTGCGCACGGTACTGATTCCCGCCTGATCTATCCTCACTTGCAGTGAATTCAGCAAGGTATGGATACCGCCCGCAGCCAGCAAAACGCCAAGCGTAAAAAACAAGGCGGCCATCGCAAACAACATAGTATCCGGACTGCCGCCAGTCCGGAATTGGTAGCCGAGGAAAACTCCAACGGTCAGAAACACCGCGCCCGTCAAAAACAAAACAGCCGCCATCCCCTTTGCGCGCCCCGGCGGATAATAAAGCTCCGTGGCGCCGCCGCACTTGCACCGGCGAGCGTTGAGCGTCTTCTTGCGGTTGAGAAACATCAGAATGGCGCTCCGGCAACCATTAATGCAACAAGGAACGTTGATACCCTGGCGGTGTTCATGATGGTGCGGGCGGAATCCTTTTCGTTATAAACGGATGCTCGTGCGCTATTTAGTGCCAAACCAGCGGCTCTTCATCCATGATAGCCAGCTGTTCCTTTAACGCCAGAATTTGTTCTTCCCAATAGCGTTGCGTGTTAAACCAGGGAAAATTTTGCGGAAAACTCGGATCATCCCAGCGCCTGGCCAACCAGGCCGAGTAATGAATCATGCGCAAGGTGCGGAGCGCTTCCAGCAGATGCAATTCCACCGGATTAAAGTCACAAAACTCGGTATAACCTTCCAGCACATCGCACAATTGTTCGGTCATTTGCCGGCGGTCGCCCGACAACAGCATCCAGATATCCTGCACCGCGGGCCCCATGCGGGTATCATCAAAATCCACAAAGTGCGGACCGTCATCAGTCCAGAGGATATTGCCGGGATGACAATCCGCGTGAATGCGAAAGTACCGGACATCAGCGGCGATGCGGAATTGGGTTTCAACCTTGCGCAACACCTGCCCGGCGATCGTTTGATACGCCGTTCTTATCTCGGGCGGGATCAGCTGCTGATCCACCAGGAAACGCAATGATGACCAGCCGTAACTTTCAATATCAATTCGGGGTCGATGCTGAAAATCTTTTGCCTTGCCTAGCGCATGGATACGCCCGATAAAGCGGCCGATCCACAGGAGATTGTCCGGATTATCCAGCTCCGGCCAGCGGCCACCGCAGTTGGGATACACCGCAAAACGGAATGCCTCATGTTCATGCAAGGTGGATTGCGCATTGTTAAATGCCAACGGCGCAACTACGGGTATTTCGGCTTCCGCCAAAGCCTGGGTAAAACGGTGTTCTTCAATGATCGCTTCATTGGACCAGCGGGCCGGACGGTAAAACTTGGCGACCACCGGCCGCGCGTCTTCGATGCCGATTTGATATACGCGGTTTTCGTAGCTGTTTAGCGCCAGCAGGCGGCCGTTGGGAATCAGGCCCAGGGATTCCACCGCATTCAAAACGGTATCGGGTGTCAGTTTATAATATGCGTGTTTTTCTTCGTTGTTTGAATTCTTTGTCACCTTCACCTCGGATGAAAACAATTGCCGTTTACTCAATATTGCGGTCGCATCTTTATAATGCTTGCGGCCCTGCTATGGCTAATTACACTGTAGCGCAATTTGCCATGGCGAAGATAGAAACCCTTCGGCGAACCGTTTGTCACAAGGATTGATACCGTAGAACGCAATCTGGCATCGTCAATGCTAGAAAACGGGTATCTGTTGTTGCGGCCAACACCGGATATCTGGCACAGTGATCAACTGATTGAATCTGTTCAAATTATATAAAAATAGCGAGTATTTAATGAGCAATCCGTTACTTGAATTTCAAGACCTGCCACCGTTTTCAAATATTCTTCCCGAGCACGTGGAACCCGCAATTGATCAATTGTTAAGCGAAAGCCGGCAACAAATTGACCATTTGGCAGCACGCACTCAGGATTTCACCTGGGAGAATTTTATCCAGCCGCTGGAAAACATCGAGGATCGCATTAATAAAGTATGGTCACCGGTAAGTCATTTGAATGCCGTCATGAACAACGACGCATTGCGCACCGCCTACAATAACTGTCTCGCCAAAATCACCGAATTCAACACCGAACTGGCCCAGGACAAAAGAATTTACAAGGCTTATCACAGCATCAAGATGGGTAACGAATATGCTCAGTTGAACCACGCCCAGCAAAAGACGATCAGTGACGCGTTGCGGGATTTTCACTTGTCGGGTATCGATTTGCCGGAATACCAGCAGCAGCGCTTCAAGGCCATCAAGCAACAGCTTTCCGGACTGACTTCAAAGTTTGCCGACAACGTCCTGGACGCCACCAATGCCTGGAAGAAAACCATCACGGACGAAACGCTTCTTGCCGGTTTGCCGGATTCCGCCAAAGCCCTGGCCCGGCAAACCGCGGCAAACAACCGGCAACCCGGCTGGATGCTGACCCTCGATTTTCCGAGCTATTACGCGGTGATGAGTTACGCCGATAACCGCGGGCTGCGCAAGGAAATGCACGACGCCTATGTCACACGCGCCTCCGACCAGGGCCCGCATGCGGGCAAATGGGACAACAGCGGGAACATGAAAGAAATCCTGGCGCTGCGGCACGAACTGGCATTACTGCTGGGATTCAGCAATTATGCGGAATACTCCCTGGCGACCAAAATGGCGGATTCCACGGACAAGGTCATGCGCTTTCTGCGTGATCTGGCGGCCCGCTGCAAACCTTACGCGCAAAAGGACCTGGATGCGGTAATGGAGTACGCCAGAGCGCATCACGATATGACGCAACTGGAACCATGGGACATCAACTACTACTCTGAAAAACTGCGCCAGCATCAATACGCCATCACACAGGAAGAGTTAAAGCCCTATTTTCCCGAACCGGTGGTGCTGGATGGCTTGTTTGAAATCGTGCGGCGTTTGTTCGGCATGCGTATCTCGCAAGTGGATAGCGTTGCCACCTGGCACAAAGATGTCAAGTTCTTCGTAATCACTGACGAGCATAATCAGTTGCGGGGCAAGTTTTTTATTGATCTCTATGCGCGAGCCAATAAGCGCGGCGGCGCCTGGATGGGACAATGCATCAGCCGCAAAAAACAGGCCGGCAGGATTCAAACACCGGTTGCTTATCTGACATGTAATTTTTCACCGCCCATCGGCAATGATCCAGCCCTGTTCACCCACAATGAAGTGCTCACATTGTTCCATGAATTCGGGCATGGCCTGCATCATATGTTAACGCAGGTGGACAATGTCAGCGTTTCGGGCATCAACGGCGTCGCATGGGACGCCGTGGAACTGCCCAGCCAGTTCATGGAAAATTTTTGCTGGGAGAAAGAGTCCATTGATTTCATCGCGCGTCACTATCAAAGCGGCAAATCGTTGCCCGGCGATCTGTTCGATAAAATGACAGCCGCAAAAAACTTTCAGTCCGGCATGCAAATCATCCGGCAACTGGAATTTGCCCTGTTTGATTTT
>JAKEGK010000236.1 GCA_022627515.1 Gammaproteobacteria bacterium | reverse complement strand
GTTTTGTAGAGCTGTTTGTCCCGGAACCGTGGTGAACAATATAAACATCATTATCGCCACATCCTATAATAAGAAGGTGGTGCGTTACTATTCTACCGAATCGAGGAAGAAGTAATATGGGCATAAAAGCCCAGCGTTGACTGCCATCAATTGCGAATCCCTAAACAAATGAATTGTTACCCTTACCTGACAATCGACCTCAGCAAGATCGAGCACAACACCCGCGCCATAGTAGCGTTGTGCGGTAAATATGGCATTGAAGTCATCGGGGTTACCAAAGTCACGTGCGGTCATCCCGAAGTCGCCAGGGCCATGTTGCGTGGCGGGGTGACATCGATCGCGGACTCGCGTTTTGAAAATATCCAGCGTCTCAAAGACGCCGGAATTCAAACAACATTCGTGCTGCTCCGGTTTCCGCCGCTGTCCGGCGTTGATAAAACAGTTGAGTTAACCGATATCAGCCTGAATTCCGAACTGTCGGTGCTTGAAGGAATGTCCAAAGCCGCCGCACAGCGCAACAAGTTGCATGATGTGATTATCATGGTGGATCTGGGTGACTTGCGTGAAGGCGTTATGCCAGATGATCTCATTCCTTTCATGCGCGAAGCCATCAAGTTGCCCAATATCAATATCATGGGCCTGGGCACTAACCTGGCATGCTTCAGCGGTGTTGAACCGAATGAAGATAACATGCAACAGCTGGTTGAACTGGCCAAAACAGTTGAGGCAACATTTAACCTCAAACTGGATACACTCTCCGGTATTAATTCCAGCGGCCTGGAACTGATTGCTGCCGGGCGCATGCCCCGGCAAATCAATCATGCCCGTATTGGTGAAGCAATATTATTAGGGCGGGAAACCCTGCACCGCCGGCCGTGGCCCGGCACCTTTCAGGATGCTTTTATTTTGCATGCTGAAGTATTGGAACAAAAACTCAAGCCGTCCGCGCCGGTTGGCATCCGCAGCGAGGATGCGTTTGGCAAACAACCAGCGTTTGAGGACCGGGGAAAAATCGACAGAATACTGGTCAATGTTGGCCGCGAGGATATCGATGTTGATGGAACCACGCCATTGGACTCTCGATTGAAGATTCTTGGCGCCTCGAGCGGTTACCTCGCCATCGACGCTACTGATAGCAAGGGCCAATATAAAGTCGGCGATGAAATTTCCTTCACATTAAATTACAGCGCGTTGCTACGCGTCATGACCTCGGAGTATGTCAAGAAGCGGGCGATTGGCGGCAAACCGGCATAACGACTTTCACTCCGGAGCTGCTCTCTTTCAGCATCCGGTATGCGGTATTCTCTGGTCAGCTTCCCAATCCGTGTTCAGTTAAAAACTTCTCTACCAGATCAGAAAGCTTAGGCTCTCCCACCTCAGCGAACTCGTAACGCACCCTCACAACCGGTTTGTTTATCTTGATCAGCGCTTCGAGATCGCAAGGCGTTGCGGCAACCACCACATCAGCATCAGACAGATTAATCGTCTCACTCAGCGCTTTCAGTTGCGAAGGATGATACCCCACCGCGGGTAACACGGCGCCGATGTGAGGATACTGATTATAAACAGCGGCGATTTCTTTCACGGCGAAGCGGCGCGGATCGATAATTTCCGCCGCCTGCGCTTCAGCAGCAGCAACATAGCCTGCCCCATAGGGCATACCGCCGTGAGTAATGGTTGGTCCGTCTTCCACGACCAATACTCGGTGATTACGCACCTGCTGAGGTTCCATGAGTTGCACTGGCGAAGCCGCGCGAACAATGGGCGCGGCTGCGTTTATCTTTTTAACATTTTCAGTGACACACTGAATGTCAGCATCGGATGCGGAGTTTACTTTCGCGATCACCACGATATCCGCCATGCGCAATACCGCTTCGCCCGGGTGATGGGTTGTTTCGTTGCCTGGCCGCAATGGATCCACCAGCACCAAATGCAGATCAGGCCGGATAAATGGAAAATCATTATTCCCCCCGTCCCACAGAATAATATCGGCATCGGCTTCAGCGCGCGCGACTATCACCGCATAATCAACGCCGGCATATACCACATTGCCGATTGCCAGGTGCGGTTCATACTCTTCCCGTTCTTCCACCGTACAATTCGCGGCATCAAGATCGGCGCGGCTGGTAAAACACTGCACCGCCTCACTTTCAAGATCGCCATAAGGCATGGGATGGCGAATCACCGCAACGTTTAAATTATGCTGTTTCAGCAAGCGGGACAACCAGCGTGTGGTTTGCGATTTACCGCAGCCGGTGCGCACCGCCGAGGTTGCAATCACAGGCACCGCGGCCTGCAGCATGGTGCGTTCGGGTCCCAGCAATAAAAAATCCGCGCCGGATGCCAGCACTATCGAAGCGCTGTGCATCACACGTGCGTAGTCAACATCGCTGTAGGCAAACACCACCTGATCAATCCGTTGGTTTTTGCACAATTGAGCCAATTCCGATTCGTCAACGATCGGAATGCCCTTTGGGTAACGGGAACCTGCAAGGGATGGCGGATAGCAACGGCCGGCGATATCGGGAATTTGCGCTGCCGTAAACGCAACGACTTCACTCGCCGGATCGCCGCGGTACACCATATTAAAATTATGAAAATCGCGGCCCGCAGCGCCCATGATGACAACACGCGTGGGTTTTGGTTTAGATGTCATATAATGCAGTTCTTAGCAGCATAACAAATCGAATGTTCCCATCAGGCAAACCTTTCACCCGCACCATGGCGTTAAATATCATACTTTATTATCGCCCGGCATAAAGCCGTTGATTGGCTTTCATCAATTACTCATTTGGCTACCGGATTGTATATTGCATAACATAAAACCGGTTCGCAAGAACCTCTTGATCCTGGGGATGGATTTCCAGCGCAGTGATGGTATTTTTGTAGCGGCGAAACAGGATACGAAAACCATCGATCATACTCCCGGTGGATTTGACGGATGTATCTTTCCACGCAAGGCTGGGCTCCATCGTTACAGGGCTGGTGGATACAAACTGGTATGCAATATTATCTTGCGGAACTTTTCCGCTTAACAATGCTTTTATGGCATTTTGAATGATTTCTTCCTCGCCCGGCTCGGTCGGCGTTGCATGAAATCTGAAAAATTTATCGCTGATGGCGTCGTTCTGATGAAATTCGAGTCCGGCCAATTCAAAGGAAGGCGGCTGGTTATCACCGTTGTTAAATGCCACTCCAATGCCGACCAAGCGTTTACCATCCACCGCACTTACGGGGACAATTTCCCCTTTGCGGAACACTTCCAGGCTACTGCATGCAAACACATGTTTTTGATCTTGCGATTTTCCACATTGAATATAGTTCTCAAGCTTGCCGAGTAAATCATCGCTGATATCCGGGACATTGTATTGGTAGTAACTATTTAACAACGCACCGGCTTTTGCATTGCCCAGCGCGCTGGCTTTTTCCAGCCACTCTATGGCTATGTTGATGTCCGGTTTCAGCCATTTGCCGGTTACATGCATCTTCGCCAAATGAACCTGCGCTTCCGCATTTCCGGAATGCGCCGAGCGGGTGCACCACTCCACTGCTTCCTTGGACTTGTCCAAAGTGAGAAAAATCCCGCACAAATAATTCTGCGCCGCGGCATGGTTGAGATCCGCGATCGTCTTGAAAGCCATTATTGCCTGGTGATGATTTTGGTTATCCAGAAATTGCCTGCCTGTTTCAATCTGTTTGCCAATGGAAACCGCATTGATGCCTTTGGCCTGCATATCTTTCAGCATGCTGTCTTCAAACCGCGCGCTCACCGCGCCGGAAATCACCACAACAATATTGTCCATAACCAATATGGCTTCCGGATGATCCGGCGAGGGAGAATCGAAGTAGTCCCAGATAAAAGGGGTAACAATATTTAAAGCGTTATTGGCTTTGGTCCGGTCCGCGTATTCGTAATAGTAAATGCTCGTACCATCGTTATCGCACTGATAGGAAACCATGCGGCGTTGTTGCGGCTTTTCGCCGATAAATGCTTCAAGGTCATATTGATGATAGAAGGTGCTTGCCTGGATGGATGTGTAGTATTCCCCGGAAGTAACTGTGCACGCGGAATTCACCGCATCCCCGCTCCTGGACACGTCATCAATCGTGTAACGCGCATAGGATGATGTTGACGCAACAATTAGCGGGACAAGAGCCGAAGCGAGAACCAGTGTTCGCATTTTATAATCACCAATGGAATAAGGTATCCGGAGAGAATGTAACAGGCGGTATAACTCTGCGTCAAATCAGAGCAGGATGTGTGACTGTTAAAATGAACAGGAAGCCGGGGGCCGTAATCGGCATTGGCTTATCGAAATCAAGTCACTGGATTGCGCGTCTCCACTGCGCTACGCCAGGAATGACGAATTAATCAGAGGCTCCGGAAGTTGATTTCTTCTTCACGATCACTGCAATAAGTATGGTGACCGCCCAGAACAAAACACCCGGGAAAATTATCAACGAATAGGCGTCGTCCGTTAACTGCGATCCATAGAACGGCAAAATGAGCAGCAGTAAAGGTGATACTATTCCAAAGTAGTCAAAATGCGCGTGTTTTGGCAGATAGCCGCCAAATACAATCCATATAAAAACCCAGATCAAGACCCATGCGCCGATGTATATGAACGCCTTTTTTATCATGCAGCTTTCGGACTTAATTTAATCCATTTTTCTCTATAGCTGTTCCAACCGCTCAACGTTTTTGATTTGCGCGAGACAGAGGCCACGCAGAGTTTCATCAGATCCGCGGACGCGAGCACCGCGGACTGCGCGTGCAATGACTGCCGGGAGCCGGATTCATAATCATGCGCGCTGTGTTTATTGTGGTCTTGTTCGGAGTAAATATACATATCTTCAATCGCGCCCGGTTGATTTGGAGTTTTGTATGAGGCGCGTCTGGTATGCGCGGGCGAAAAAGAATCCTGTAACGAGTGCAAGGCAAGGGCAAGACATGACGCCGCGTCCCTGCGTTGCGCAATGGTGCTATGACCGGATCGGCCCTGCGGACGATGTTGGTACAATACATAATGCATTTTCTCCACCCAGCGTTGCGCGTTTGCGTGGACGAACGCGGATGCCTTGTTGTACGCATTTTTCACCGTTTTATCCGACTTGTCGCGCATGAAATGATATTTTTGGCCGCTCGCCAAAACATGCAAGGGCAATTTCAAAGGCTCGATATCAACGGCAACCGTTTCGCGCGTCAAATAACCTCTTTGCAGAGGATGCATGGATTCGCCGATAATCGACGCCTCCTGTACCGCAAGATAGTAGGCCAGATTGGAGTTGTCCTTTTCATTAGAGTTCATCCAGTCTTTCCAATCGATATTGAGCGTGCTGAATTGAGGTAAACGGCACATCGTGTCTTTTTGCAGAATCTCCGTTGCCTTGGCGCAGTTGACAGAAAAAGAGAGAATCGCGGCGTTAGTTAGTTTAGCGTGACCATCCAGTTTCATAGATAACCTCACTTCCATGTTAGTTTCTAATGAGTTAAAGCATAGCAAAATTTTTCATTGATAAAATAGCAATATTCAATCCCGCGCGCTCAATTTATGTGCAATTGAGTTGAAGTGTTTGTACTTTAATATATGTATCTGGACTTTCAGGTTCAAAGCCAACATTTGGATTTTTTGAAAAGGGATCTGTCCGCTAATCTACTAATCAGCCGGTCAAAACCGCCGGGCGCTCAAGGTGAGATCGGCATCTTGCATCGCACCCAGGCCGGTTGCCATTGAACATTGTTGTGTACCCAATGATAGATTTTTACGGGGTCATGATTTAATTCCTGGGCCTTGGCCTGGATGGCCTCGCTTAACGTTACTTCGGTGGTGGCGGCGAGACAGGCCGGATCGCTGGCGTCGGGCAAATTACAGAACGTGAAGTCACCCAGGGCGGCCACCTTGATCGTGGGATTGCTGAACAGGCCCACCTGGGTGAATTCTGCTTTCTTCTCTTTGGGTTTGTTGTCGGGATTGGCCTTTAAACTTTTATTGGGCAGGTTGTTGTCACCTGCCCATCAAATAAATAAGGATACCCTACTCTGGAAATGCTGCGTGTTAGCGTTAAACAGCCTTTATTACTCTGCTTGACTGTAATAATGGTCATAAAGATGCATAATGACCGGTAAATTAGTCATATTTTAATTTCCGTGTCAGAAAACAGAACACGTTTATGAATGGGGGAACGAGCGATTTTTGCCTTATTTTAAGGTATTTATCCGGCTTCAAGGGATATTTTTTACCCACTGGAATCCGCGTAGACCCATAATTATTAGCGTAAGTGCGGCTTACCCACAGTTTGCATCCGAAAATAATGCTTTGTAATCGCCAAGTTTCATCAGTGAAAACCCGTCTCTTGGCCATGATATCCAGCTACCAACGTTACTGCCATTAGGAATTCCTCGCACCAGCTTCCATTGCTGCGCCAGGTGACATTTAACCTGCTCTGGCAATTTTTTCAGTATTTCTGGTCGTTGGAGTAGTTGTTTAAATTCTGATTCTCGAATTTTGCTGGCATCTTGCACATCGATACCAAGTTCATTGCTCAAATTTAATTGTTCATTGAGTAACTGCGTATGAGAAATATTCACCAATTCATCAGCCTTGAGTTTCTCCTGCCAATACTTAAGAAATAGATCTCTTTGTTGAACGCAATCACTTTTCT
>JAKEGK010000235.1 GCA_022627515.1 Gammaproteobacteria bacterium | reverse complement strand
CCGGTGGTGATCAGCAACGCCCGGCCCTGGTATTTGTGCAGGAGACCCGGCGCTTGTTGCGCGGCCAGATCGCCCACCGGGTCATCGTTATAACTCATCACGGGATTCAGTTCCTCGCCCAGAGGAAGAATCTGCCGCAATAGCGGATCCCGGGGATCGGACTTTTTAATACGTTTCAAAAAACTGTGCGGAACACGCAGGGGAAATAGATTGGCGGCTATTTTTGCCTTGGGCAGCAGACTGGAGGGTAGTTCGAGCAGGTTAATTAACTCGGCTGGATCACGGACGGCCTGAGCCAGCTGATTTTTCCAATCACAAGCCTGCAAAATTGGCGCGGTTCGCTGTATCATAGGCGTCTTTTTGAAATGGCAATAATCCGGAATTATTAATGACGACTATGTTCCCAAATCGAGGACCAAATGGCTATATATACCACCAATGAATTACGCGCCGGCATGAAACTCATGATCGATGGATCGCCTTGTAATGTTGTTGATGTCGATTTCGTTAAACCCGGCAAAGGACAGGCTTTTGCCCGCGTTAAGATCAGAAACCTGCTGACCGGGCGGGTTGTGGAACGCACCTATAAAACCGGCGAATCGGTGGAATCAGCGGACGTCATGGATGCGCCAATGCAGTACCTCTATAGCGATGGCGAATTCTGGCATTTTATGCACCCGGAAACTTACGAGCAACTGGCTGCGAATGCAGCAGCGGTTTCTGACGCGGCGAAATGGCTGAAGGAACAGGATATGTGTACGGTGACGCTCTGGAACAACGAACCCATTGCCGTGGTTCCTCCCAATTTTGTGGAACTGAAAATTACCGAAACCGATCCTGGTGTGCGCGGTGACACCGCCAGCGGCGGTGGTAAACCCGCAACGCTGGAAACCGGCGCCGTGGTCAAAGTTCCGTTGTTTGTTGAGCAGGGTGAAGTGATTAAAGTCGATACCCGCACCGGTGAATACGTCAGCCGCGTCAAAGAATAGTTTTTGTTACGGCAGGCTGCACCAATTTTTCCGCTGATCTTTTTATTTTTTCCGTAATGGACACATTATTTGAAAATCAAAGCTGGCTCCCGGGCGCCGGCTTTGATGTGTTGCGCTTGCGCGCCAGTGTTTATAAAAAGATTCGTGAATTTTTCAGACAGCGCGATGTGCTGGAAGTGGATACACCCAGCCTGTCCAGGGCGTCGGTTACCGATCCCAACATTCAAAGCTTTGAAACGTTTTTTCAAGGCTGCGGCGCGGCGCCGCCGCAACGGATGTTCCTGATTACATCTCCCGAATTTCATATGAAACGCTTGCTGGCGGCCGGCAGTGGCTCCATCTACCAGATCTGCCATGTTTTCCGCCAGTCCGAGTTGGGCACGCAACATAATCCCGAATTCACCATGCTGGAGTGGTATCGGGTTGGCATGGATTATCACATGCTGATGCGGGAAGTCGCGGAACTTGTTTCGAGCTTGATGCCTCGTCAGCTTGATGAACCCGAATACCTGACTTATAAAGACGCGTTTCAGCGTTATGCGGGAATTGATCCGTTGGCAGTTGCGCTGGATGAATTGCAAAGACAGGCGCAACAAGCGGGATTTACACTACCCGCCGCCGATAAGGACAACAGGGACATATACCTCGATTTTTTGATGTCAACGGTGGTGCAGCCTTGCCTGGGCCGCCAGCAACTCACATTTATTTATGAATACCCGGCTTCACAATGCGCTCTGGCCCGGATCGCTCCACACAACAGTCAGGTTGCGGAACGTTTTGAATTGTTCCTCGAAGGAAATGAGCTGGCAAACGGATTTCATGAGCTGACTGACGCCCGGCAACAATTACAGCGCTTTCAATTAGAACAGCGCTGGCGTGAACTGCGGGGTATGCCATTAGCTGCTATTGACCATGAATTAATCGCCGCGTTGGGCGCGGGCCTGCCCGATTGTTCAGGCGTTGCACTGGGGCTGGACCGATTAATATTGCTTATGTCTGGAAAAAAAGTCTTGAGTGGCGTATTGGCGTTTCCTTTTAATCTTACTTAAATAACTGCGGATCGTATAAGGCGGGACATCTGGCAGTTCTTTCAAGCAGTAACTCTTTGTTATAACAATCATTGCAGCAATCTTTGCGTTTGCCAGCCTGTAGTGGCACGCATTTAGCACCTAACAAAATTTATTGACATATAAATTAATCTTGGTGTCGGTATAATTAACAAAACGTGAAGTAGTCTCAAGTTCTTAAACCGCGCCGAAGTTATTATTATTTGTAGCATATTGATTAACCGGAAATGTTTTTAATCTGATCAGGTTCTGGCTTGGTTATTGCTGATAATACGTGTCGGAAGACGCGGAGTTCCCACTTTAACGAAAGCCAGGTTACACGGATCGGTAACAAGTCAGGCAAGTTGAGTTTTAGTCAAAAACATTCTCTTGATTGGAAATTTAACAGCCTATCCTCAACCACTTGGCAGCAACAGTATTAGGAAAGGTAGTGTTGGTGTCGTATTAACTGAGGACATTTGTTTCTATTCACCCGAACAGAAGCAGTCCAGGGGGTATTATGGAAAATCGTTGGAGTGACCGCAGAGAACTGCGGTTGGATGTCGACGTATTTCGTAACGGAGAAAAACAGTGTTCTTGCCGTTCGAGAGATGTTGGCCTTGGTGGCGCTTTTCTTGATTTGGAACCGGCTCATTCCATGGGCCAGGACGACACCGTTGAACTGGTATTTCATTTGTTCACCGGAGAAAGAGAAGTTAAACACAGTTTGCGCGCGCGCATCGTCCGGATAACCCAGGAAGGAGTTGGATTGAAATTTCACGAGTTCGATACGAGCGTGTTTCGTTCCTTGCAGGAGATCATGAGCTATAAAAATCTTGAAAAAGTGCATTAGTAAGTAATTAAACGAGTTCGTCTACAATGGCTAACCAACGTTGACCAGTTAACACTGGCGTGAGTTACGCTAACAATAATATCCTTCTATCCATGGTGTTATCCAATCCATGTTTTATTAAGTCAAATTCCAATCCGGAATTTTTTCACAGTCAGTAAATTTGAGTATCTTTACAAATGCCGCTGATTATTCAGCGATTCACCACGGCGCGCTGAATTCAGTTTTTTCACGGCACAAAAAGTTCTGGATGTCTTATTCGGAATAGAGTCGGGATATCGAACGGTTTGCCCGGGCGTCAACCTTGGCGCGAAGCTATTTTTCTTCCCATCACAACCGGGGCATCTGCCACTACATGGGAATCCCATTGAATGCGTTTTTCCGCAAACAGCAGAATGACGGTGGAACCCATGTTAAACCGCCCCAATTCATCACCCTTCTGCAGGGCGACACGCCGCGACTCCGTCGCGGTATCCGGATGGGAATAACGCCAATGAGCAAGACGTTTTCCGTGTGGCGGCGTTATCGTACCGTGCCAAACCGTTTCTATGCCGCCAACGATCATTGCGCCAACCAGAATCACGGCCATAGGACCCGCCGCGGTATCAAACAAGCACAGAACCCGTTCGTTCCTGGCGAACAGCCCTGGAATCTCCCGGGTAGTCGCCGGACTCACGCTGAACAATTGGCCCGGCACGTAGGTCATTTGTTTTAATTCCCCGTCAATTGGCATGTGGATGCGATGGTAGTCTTTGGGTGACAAATAAATGGTGACGAAACCGCCATTGCGGAATTTGTCTATCCATTCGGTTTGGGACGCCAGCAATTGCGCCAACGAATAATGATGGCCTTTGGCCTGAATGATCGACTCATGGTCTATCACGCCGGCTTGGCTGACGGTGCCGTCCACAGGACAGGCGACGCAATTGGAATCAGGGCAAACCGGGCGCGATTCAGGTTTTAACGGCCGCGTGAAAAATTCGTTAAAGTTTTCATAGGCAGTCAGGTCTTCATTGATGGCAAGTGACATGTCCACCTGGTAATGGCGGGCAAACCAGCGAATGAACTTATTTTTCCAGACGCGCAGTTTGCTGTGTGTCAGAAAAAACATGAAGTCGGTCAACAAATAGTGCGGCAACAGATACTGCGGCCACACTTTTAATTTATCGATTAACGCATTCACCGCGTTGCTGTTACTGGATGTATTCAATTTGAATTTAACCGGCTAGTGGCTGTGCTGATGGTTCTCATCATGTTTATTTTGTTTTTCGGGTTGTTCCTGCGTTTTATGCTCATCGTGCTCCGGATGGTGATGGTGCTCACTGCCGCCCGCCGCTTTTTTTACGATGGCGCTGGCTACGCTGGCGCCGCCATCGGCGAATTTTAAGGAAAACGTGATACTGTCGCCTGCTTTTAGCGCCGCGCCGGGATTGAACAGCATGAGGTGCAGTCCGCCAGGCTCCAGTTTAACACTGTTTTCCGCGGCAATACCGAGTTCTTTTTGCTGCTCCATGGACGCCATGCCATCCCTGTTCAGGGTTTGATGAATTTCAATCCGGTCAAATGAAGAAGAAGTGACTCCGGTTAGCACTTTGTCTGTGCCGGTATGGTTTTCAATGGTCATGTAAGCCGCGAGCACCTTTGCGTTGGGCGGCGCCTCCCTGACCCAGGCATCCTTTACCACAATGCCGCCGCCGGTGTGCGCGCCTATGTTGACCGCAAAAAAACATAAAACCAGCGACGTGAAAAACGTAATATTTATTCGGCCTAACGATTTTGTTCTGTTTAACTTCATTGTTGCCTCTCTGCGTAACTTAACACTTGTTTAAAACCCTCCACGATTTCTTCCGAATAGTGCGGTGCGGCGAAACGCGCGTAATATCTGGCCTGCGGATCGATTAACAGCATGGCGCTGCTGTGGCCCACCAGATACTCCGTGGCGGCGCCAGCGCCGCGTTCAAACTTGACGCCCAGCGGTTCGGTCAGTTGCTTCAGGTCCTGCACCGGACCAGTAGCGGCAATAAATCTGGCGTCAAAATAATTGATATAGTCCGCGAGTAATTCGGGTGTGTCTCTTTCGGGATCGACACTGATAAAAACGTATTGAATTTTTCTTTGCGGGGTTTGCAGCTCGGTTAACCGGCTTGCCGCGTCATCGAGCTCGGTTAATGTTGTTGGACAAATATCGGGACAATGCGTATAGCCGAAAAACATGAATGTCCAGACGCCCTTTAACCGTTCGGCGTTAAACACACGGTTTTGCTGATCGGCCAGTTTGAAATCCGGCACAGTGACCGGTTGTTCAATTAACAATCCGCGCACTTCATCGGGAATGGCGTCAGATTTGGCAGTTTGATGCCGCATTACACCGGCGCCAAACGCCAGAATAATAAACAATAACGCGAAACCTGTTTTTAATGATACGATTTTGCCTGTATTCATAGTGAATCGGTGCGGCTGATAGTAAGGACTTAAATCTGACTGTATACTTGATTTAAAGGTTCAATTTTTAACTATATAATCGGTTTACCTGGCGTTAACGCTGTCTTACCGCAAGTGATCGCAAGTTATCAGCAGTATAATTAATATCGGCGGCAGCCGGACGAATTCAACAAAAAAATGCCCAACTCAAACGATTCCACAACATTCAATCACGGCCAATCGCCGGTGGTGGGTATTCTGATCACGAATCTGGGAACGCCCGATGAGCCGAATACATCTGCGTTGCGCCGTTATCTCAAAGAGTTTTTGTGGGATCCCCGCATTGTTGACCTGCCGCGAGTACTTTGGTGGTGTATATTACAAGTAATACTGCTGATCCGGCCAGCAAAATCAGCCCGGGCATACCGGAAAATCTGGAATGAAAAAACCGGCTCGCCTTTGCTGGCCATCGCTCGCCGGCAAGCCGATGCCTTGCGCGCCGCGCTTAAAGATAAAGTCAACGGCCCACTCGTCGTGGAGCTGGGCATGCGCTATGGCAATCCTTCCATTGCCGCGGCGCTTGAGAAACTGCGCAAGACGAACGCGCAGCGGATTCTCGTTTTGCCCTTGTATCCTCAATATTCTTCCAGCACCACCGCGTCAACCTTTGACGCAGTGGCGGAAGCAGTAAGGTTCTGGCGCTGGGTGCCGGAATTCCGGTATGTAAACCAGTACCATGATGATGCGAACTATATCGCCGCCCTCGCTAATTCCATCGAAGACGCCT
>JAKEGK010000234.1 GCA_022627515.1 Gammaproteobacteria bacterium | reverse complement strand
GCCGCCGGCAATGGTTTTCGTGGCGTCACTGCAACCGACAACGGCCGGTATGCCGAGTTCGCGCGCAATGATGGCGGCATGACAGGTGCGGCCGCCGCGATTGGTGACGATGGCGGAGGCGCGCTTCATGATGGGTTCCCAGTCAGGGTCCGTCATGTCGGTAATGAGTACATCACCCGGCCTTACGCTATCAATTTCTTTCGCGCTCATAATGACACGGGCGGCGCCGGAAGCGATGCGCTGGCCGATACTGCGGCCGGTTGCCAGCACCTCACCATGCGTTTTCATTTCATAGCGTTGAATGACGTTTTTTCTGTCGCGGCTTTTGACGGTTTCGGGGCGTGCTTGCACTATATAAAGCTGGTTATCCAGTCCATCTTTAGCCCATTCAATATCCATCGGCCGGCCGTAATGTTCTTCAATGCGCACCGCCATCGTGGCGAGCCGCGTGACTTCCGCATCGGTAATGCTGAAGCGGTTGCGGTCGTTGTCCGGCACATTAACGGTTGTGGTGGATTGGTCATGGTTGGTGTTCCCGGTGTATTGCATGCGTATGGCTTTGCTGCCCAGGGTGCGGTTAAGTATTGCGTGCTTGTCTTTTTTCAGCATGGGTTTGAAGACATAAAACTCATCGGGATTAACCGTGCCCTGCACGACGGTTTCACCCAAACCATAGGCGCTGGTAATCAGCACGACGTCTTCGAAACCGGATTCGGTATCGATAGTGAACATAACGCCGCTGCTGGCCAGATCGGAACGCACCATTTTTTGTATACCCGCCGACAACGCCACCTGGCGATGATCAAATCCCTGGTGGATGCGGTAGGCAATCGCCCGGTCATTGAATAATGAAGCAAACACTTTTTTAAGCGCCGGCAGCAGGTTGTCAATGCCCTGAATGTTCAGAAAGGTTTCCTGTTGTCCTGCAAAGGACGCTTCGGGGAGATCTTCGGCGGTCGCTGATGATCGCACGGCGAAACTCGCTTTGCCGCCGTATTCGCTGACCAGTTGTTGATAAGCCGTTTTAAGCGTGTCGGTTAATTCACTGGAAAAGGGTGTATCAATTACCCACTGCCGAATTTGCCTGCCGGTTTGCGCCAGGGCTTTGACGTTCTCTATGTCAAGTTTATCGAGCGTATCGTAAATACGTTCGTCCAGGTTGTCCGTGGCAAGAAATTCGCGGTACGCATGCGCGGTGGTGGCAAAGCCACCGGGAACAGGAACGCCTTCCTGAGTCAAAGCGCCAATCATTTCCCCAAGTGACGCGTTTTTTCCGCCCACTTGTGGCACGTCAGTAATGCGAATATCTTGCAGCCAGCGTATCAGTTCCATGTTGGTTTAACCTTGCCATGATTTATGCACTTGATTACTGATCTATATCACAAAGCGGGTTTTACACGAATGGCACTTAGTCAGGTGTTCAATACAAGCTATAATGCGGATGCCTGAAACCTCTGCAAGATATAATGAAAAAATACGTGATGCATACATCCGCTCTTGATTTAAAAGAAGGCTTGACGGCGGCATTCCTGCCGCAAACGATTTTTTGATGGTATTTTGCATCGGTTGTTTGATGCGGCATTTTTTTCCACGAAATTCGCAATTCAAGAAACATAACCAGGCGCCATCCGGTTTTGCACTACTTTAACACATCGGGTGAATAGGGAAACCATGAGAACATGATAATTCCATTCCGTTCCCGATGAAGTATTCAAAGGGATATGCCAGGGTGGCAACAAGAGTGGCCACCTTGGCAATAGCGAATTCTAGCGATTAATTAGTAATGAAAATCATAACGGAAAAGTTGAAGAGGTTTGCCGGAATGAGATAGCATGAATTTCAACAAATCGAAGGGTTTTCGAAAAAAAACCGCCAGCAACAATTATTCAGCAACAATTATTCAGCAACAATTATTCAGCAACAAGGAGCCGCTATGAATACTCCACAGCCAGGGATACTGGACGAGATTCCGCTTATCGCCCGTTATATCAGTTTTTCCCTCCTGCCTGACACTAATCCCCAGCACACCATACAGGAATTGCCCGGATTTATCGATGGCGCGAGTTGTGTTGTGGGAATTGGCGCGCCATTGACAACGGAATTGGGCGCCCATTTTGACGGACTTCCGTTATTTCCCAACCTGGTGGCTAATGGCATATCGATACCCTCAACACAGTCCGCGCTGTGGTGCTGGTTACGAGGGCATGATCGGGGTGACATGATTCATCAGACCCTGCAACTGGAAAACCGGTTGAGTGCGGCGTTTGAGATTGATGACATTGTCGATGCATTTCAGTACGGCGAAAGCAGGGATTTATCCGGTTATGAAGACGGCACGGAAAATCCTGTTGGCGATGAAGCCGCGGATGCGGCCATTGTGCAACATGCGGGGCCTGGAATGGACGGTTCGAGTTTTGTGGCGGTCCAGCGCTGGGTGCACGATCTCACTCACTTTCAATCCTTTACGCAAGATCAGCAGGATAACATTTTCGGCCGCCGCAAAAGCGACAATGAAGAACTTGAGGATGCGCCGGAGTCGGCGCATGTTAAACGCACCGCGCAGGAAAGTTTTGATCCGGAAGCGTTTATTGTGCGCCGTTCCATGCCCTGGTGTGATGCCAACGAAGAAGGCCTGATGTTCGTGGCTTTTGGCCATTCGTTTGATGCGTTTGAGACCTTGCTCAGGCAAATGATGGGCATCAACGATGGTATCAAGGATGGTTTGTTCCGCTTTACACGCCCGGTATCCGGCGCTTATTACTGGTGCCCGCCCATGAAAGACGGAATACTTGATTTGAGCATTCTGAAATAGTAAACCAATAACCGCGCCGGATAACAATGAATGTAAATTCACATTTCGGATTTCGTGCGCACAGGTCCGCTTTGATGCCGGACAACGGGTTATATAATTACATGTATTGTCCGGATTAACCGGTTTGTAGATAGACTCCATTTAACTATTGCAGATCCTGATGGCTGTTATCTGGCAGAGAAAAGTTAACGGTACGCGTTACGAAGTACGGATGGCGGGCCGCACACGGCGCTTGTATACCAACGGCGTGTTTCACAGTCAGTTCAATCCCGGGCAGCCGGTGTCCGGCAGTCTCTGGGATTTGTTAATGCTGCCCGCGTTTTTTTATCCCAGGGAAAAAATCCGTCGCATTCTCGTGCTCGGCGTCGGTGGAGGCGCTGTTATCCAGCAGTTCCAGCATTTTTTACAACCGGCGCATATGACTGGTGTGGAGTTAAATCCAAATCATCTATACGTCGCCAGGCGGTTTTTCAATGTGCGGCAGGATAATATCGAACTGGTTCACGCCGATGCGGTGCAGTGGGTGAGCGAATATGGCAGGGAAAAATTTGATCTCATCATCGATGATTTGTTCGGGGAGCAGGGTGGTGAGCCGGTGCGCGCTGTCGCCGCCGATGCCGCCTGGTTCCGGAAACTGAGCCGGTTGTTAACTAAAGACGGAATACTGGTTATCAATTTTGTGTCCGGCCGGCAATTAAAACAGAGCGCATACTTTTCGGATGAAACAATCCGGACTCAATTCAAATCCGCGTTTCAGTTTACGGCTCCCCAATACGAGAATGCTATCGGCGTGTTTTGCAAGCCTGGATTAACGCAACGCCATTTATATGGGAATTTACGGGACATCCCTGAGCTTAGTCCGGAACTGAAAACCTGCCGCTTGCGTTATTCAATGCGAAGGATTTAACCGCGGAAAAGGCCAGGAACCTGTCTCAAATAATCCAGTCCGCTGATGACATAAAATGCGACCGCGAGGCGCTGATAAAATGCCATCATTCAATTAACGGTCCCCTGAGTCCGGGAATTATTTTTCTATGACGATGGTCCAACGTCTCATCGGGTAACACTGGTTAATACAGCTCAAAAAGCGCAAGGAAATAATTGATGAATTCAAAAAATTTCAGAATAGTATTTGTTTCATTTCTACTCGCCGTGGCGCAGGGATGCAGTTCCGTTCCATTGACCCCATCCCAGACCGCAGAACAATTTTGGGACGCCATTTTGGTGGACGATCTGGAGATGGCGGGGCGGCTTGCCACACCGGAATCAGCCGCGGAACCCCAGTCAATGCGCGGGGAATTGCAAGGTATAACCGTCAGCGTTGGCAAAGTTCAGATGGCAAGTGATCAGGCCACGGTAGAAACCGTTCTTGAAAAAGCGCAGCCCAATATTGTAGAGAAAACCGGCTTTACCACCTATCTGAAGCGTGAGCACGGCAACTGGCGCGTGGACCTGTTGCAAACCAAACAATCGCTCATCAGCGCCCGGGAAAAGCGCGGTATGGACAAATTGGTTGATGATTTGCAGAAACTGGGAAAGGATATTACGGGTCAACTGAATGAGGCGAGAAAAAACTGGGAAAAAATGGAACCGGAAATCAAGCAGGATCTCAAGGAACTGGGTGAATCCGTGCAGAAAGACGTGGAGGGCGCCATTGAAAAATTCGGCCCCGAGATTCAGCGGAAACTGGAAGGATTAAGTGAATCGCTCGACGAAGCTTTAAAAGAACTGGAAAAAGGCGTTCCGCCGGAGAAACCGAGCGATACGGAAGAAAAATCGGAAGGCCGGATGATTTGATGCGGTGATGCGACCTTATCAATTTCGAAAACGGGCATTAAGAAAAAATGCCGCCATAAAAAAAGCCAACCACGGACCTGGTTGGCTTTTTATTGATGGTTTTCTTTTTGGCTTAAATTTTCTTGGTATCGTTGAACGCGCCAATCATCGCCAGTGTGAACAGACCAATGAAAAGAATAATATGCAGGTGTTCCATCGCTCCCCTCCAGTTATTTGATTTATTGGTTAAGTGTGTTGTTGTTGCAGAGCTGAGACTAACGAAGATCGTCGCTGAGGTCAAATTTCCATAAAAACCATACAGTTAGTAAGTATAAAGTTTAGCGTTTTCCTCGGTTTTTTATTTGCAAAATCATTGTATTAGCGCACGGCTAGGCCGCATCCGGGCTGATCACTTAAAATAAACAAACCTCAATCGCGCCATTGCAAGGAACCGGACCGTCATGATGAATTTACTCTTCAGCGTATCGCTGCAAGTTGCCTTTATACTGCCCAATGGATTTGAAGAAATTACCTGGGGCATGGGCATTGAAGAACTCACCAGCCGTCATGAAGTGCACAAGGCGGCGCCTGGCAGCGCCTACACTTATGCTGATCACATGGAGATAGATCCTGATGTTTATGTGCGGCGTACTCCGGACAATAAAAAAATTGAATATTATTTTTATAAAGGGCGCCTCTACAAGATTTACATCGTATACGACCGCGATAAATCCACTGAAGCCTTTTATAAAGAGCTGATCAACAAGGCGCACAAAGAATACGGGCCGGCGCAATCCCACTACCAGGAAAACGTTTTTGGCATCCTGGTTCTGCACGTGATGTGGGACGATGGATCATCAACCCTCGATTTGCGTTCCGGCGCGGGTTATGTCTATGAAGTTTTGATCGACAAGGCGGCGGAGCGGGAAAAAGCGAACCAGATCCGGCAAAAGCGTTCCCTGGAAGAATCCATATAAAAGTACGTTAACCATGCAATGCAGGCCAGGGTGTGGCGCCTGCTGTATCGCGCCATCCATTACTTCAGCAATACCCGGGATGCCGCAAGGCAAACCCGCCGGCGTGCGTTGCATTCATCTGGATGATCGCCATTATTGCAGGATCTTCGATAGTCCCGACCGGCCTAAAGTATGCGCAAACTTCCGGGCCAACCAGGATGTGTGCGGTAAAAGCTTTGCTGAAGCATTGGACCGGTTGCAATTGCTTGAGCGATTAACCGCAAGCGAATAAGCCGGGATTTATTTCGCAGTCCGCAACCGGCATGAAGTAAAACGGCATCCGGCAAACGGCTAATCTGTTGTGAATTTGCAATCCATCATAAAATACCACCGCCGTGATACCGGCATATACAGGCGCATAAAACGGGGCGCTGGCGCGAATGACTCCTATGGTCCATACCGGCTAGTATAACCACTCCACCAACAATCCCAAGCTGCCGTTGGCAACTGTGTCCACAATCATTAACACTAATTTCCCCACGAAGATGTTCGTATAATCGATAGACGCCAAAACAACCCCGGTTGGAACTGCTTTGTTCTTTTCTATTGCTAAAAAATCAGCATGACCTAAACTAAATTGATACCGCACCCAATTGACGGAAAACAGCTTCCGTTATGTCTTTTGTTTCTTATCAAGGTTGCAGATATCACCGTTAAAATGGATCACTGTTCCATGGGAATGCGCTCCACACATGAGAATAAAGGAATT
>JAKEGK010000233.1 GCA_022627515.1 Gammaproteobacteria bacterium | reverse complement strand
CTTTGAGGTTTTTACGAAAAACCCGATCCTGCAACGCGGCGCCATAGTCAAAAAACACCGAACTTAAAAAATACCGGATGAAGTCCACGAAATTAACCTGCACTTCCGGCATGATGTGTTGCAAGGCAATTGCCTCGCGCTCAAAGCGGTTTTTCACCTGCCGCCAGGTTTCATTATGCACGTGGTAAACAGGCGCATCGGCCACGTATCCCAGTTTCATTCCCAAGCCCACCAGTTTACGGGCCAAATACATATCCTCTAATCCGGTTAGTTCCTCATCGAAGGGATGCTCGCGCCACACATTCGCCAACAACGCGGAATTGGCATTGTTACAAAAAAAACCTTCCTGCGGAATCTTGCTGTGCGCGGGAAAGTATTTTTCGAAAATACGGCACTCGCTAAAGCGGCTATCGCCGTTTCCCACTTGCCGGCCATAGGTCCAGACCACCTCGCCCTGGAATAAAGGCTTGACCAGTCTTCCCAGCCAGTTTTCATGCGTTGGAATGCAATGACCGCTGATGAATACCAGGGCATCGCCGGTGGCCGCCGCGCAGCCCAGATTCAAGGATCTACCGAAAGAAAACTTGTCTTTCGGGATGTGCTCTATACGGCACTGATGTTCTTGTGCGATCGTAAGCGTGTTATCGGTTGAACCGGAATCAACAACGATTACTTCGGCCTCCAGCTCCTGCAAATTCTGCTGCTTTATTCCACGCAACAATTCCGGCAGTAGCCTTTCTTCATTGTAGGTACGGATTACAACACTTGCTTTCATTAACGTTAAAACCTGCGGCCAGAATGTTAAAGCGATGAAGGATTGAGTTTAACTTCAAAAGATGGTTTTGTAAGACCAGTATAAAGTTCAATCTCTTCGCGAAATACCGCATTAGGCCGAAACATATCCCAGTGCATTGGAACCAGTGTTTTGACACCAATAGTTTCGGCAAGACCGAAGGCATCCCGAATCCCCATGTTGCCCACGATACCCTGTTGCTCCCGAAAATAGTTGTGTTCGTTGACCGGCAGAATGGCAGTGTCAATGGGTTTCAGTTTATCAAGGCTGTCAAAAATCGGCGTAACCAACGACGTATCGCCGGAATGGTAAAGGCGCCGTCCGCCGTACTCCAGTACAAAGCCGACACAGTTCCAGCAACCGTCATCATCCGTCTCAATCCTTGGATGCGCGGCGGGCACGGCGTGCACTCGCACACCTGCACCCAGGTCAATCCAATCATCACCGGCTTTGATCAGGCGCGACTTGGAAATGCCTTTTTCGGCCAAAAATCGGCACACTACCGCTGGCCCGACAATGCGGCATTGCGGAGACGCCTTTGACAGCGGCAGCAATGTTTCTGGATCGCAGTGATCCAGGTGGATGTGCGTTACCAACACCCAGTCTGCATCGATTATGGTGTCCGGACTTCTCCAGATCGGCACCATGCGCCGGGCACGTTGGCCCTCCAGTTTTTCGACACTGTTTGATAAATACGGATCGATATACACCGCTTGATCGCCCAGCTGGAACCGAAAACCGGCCTGCCCTAAGGGCACTACTCCTATGGTTGCGCTATTACGCTCAGTCACGATAGGCTCCATTCTCAAAAAACTACCGGCTCAACTCGGCCCAGATCTTATCGGTCGGGCTTGATTTATTCATGCAGTAAAAATGCAACCCGGGACAACCGCTATTCAGTAATTTCTGACACAGCCGGGTGGTAACTTCAGCGCCAAATTCCTGGATTGATTTCACATCATCACCAAATGCTTCCAGGCGCTTGCGGATCCAGCGCGGCACTTCCGCGCCGCACATATCGGAGAAACGCATAAGCTGGGTGTAGTTGGTGATGGGCATTATGCCCGGCACCACCGGCACATCGATGCCCATTTTCGCGCAGTCATCCAGGAAGCGGTAATAGGCGTCTGGATTAAAAAAATACTGGGTAATGGCGCTGTCGGCGCCTGCCTGCACCTTGCGCTTAAAATTTTCCAAATCATCTCTGGCGCTTCGGGCCTGGGGATGAAATTCCGGGTACGCCGCTACTTCGATATGAAAATGATTACCGGTTTCCTGGCGAATGAACGCCACGAGTTCATTGGCGTGCTGAAAATCCCCGGCGGTGCTCAAACCCATTCCGGAAGGAATATCGCCGCGCAAGGCCACGATGCGGTTAATGCCGATATCAATATAACGCTGCAGCTGATGTTTGACTTGCGCTTTGGTTTGCCCGATGCAGGATATGTGCGGCGCGGCATTAATGCCGGAATCCTTAATTTCCTTTATCGTGTCAAACGTGCCCTGCTGGGTGCTGCCGCCCGCGCCAAAGGTTACCGATATATACGCGGGTTTTAATTTGGCGAGTTCTTCCCGGGTTGTCCTGAGTTTTAATTTGCCTTCTTCGGTTTTGGGCGGAAAGAATTCTATACTGAATTCAGGTTTCAACTTTTTTTGTGATTCCATAGTTTTTTCAAATCTTTTTACCCTCACCCTATCCCTCGACAATTGCTCCTGCATTGTTCTACCTCGCACACCCCTGTGCTCGTCTCCCTGAAAGGGAGAGGGGATAGGATTAGGGTTTAATATCGGTTATATTCCGGTTGCGTAATTTGCTCATTTTGATTAAAACATCTGGCGTTCGCACTGTGGCAATATATCAATCTCAGATTCAGCCGCGTGAGACACGGGATTGGGCAGCTTTTTTCTGGGCCACCGTCACTGCCTCAGCATGTAATTTTAATCCCAACGCTTTTACGACTTTCAATATAGTGTCGAATCCCGGGGTTCTTTCCCCCGAGAGCGCCTTATAAAGACTTTCACGGGATAAACCAGCGTCCCGCGCTACCTGTGACATACCCTTGGCGCGGGCAATATCACCCAGCGCTTTCGCAATAAAGGCAGCGTCTCCATTGGATTCTTCCAGGCAAGCCTCCAAATAAGCCGCCATTTCCTCCGGCGTACGGAGGTGTTCAGCGACATCGTAACGAGTGGTAACGGTTTTGGCCATGACGGTTCCTACAAATTGCGGGCGAAACGCATATACGCGCCCGTGCCCGTGCCCGGATATCACGCAATCCGTCCAGCCATTTTGCATTCCCACGCGGAGCGTGGGAACGAGAAAAAAACAGTAGCGCTGAACGGACTGCCTATTTCCCCAGCCATGCACGCCTCCGCTCGGTTAAAATCCGGTTGCGATAGGGAACAAAATCGGCCTGATTGACCAGGCGCCGGCTTATTAGTGCGGCATAGTGCGTATCTTCACCGAGTATTCTTTTTCCATGCCGCAGTATTTGACCCAACAAGGGTTCACCTGCGGTTTGAAGATCAGCTAAATCGACCGGGCGTCCGGTAGCCAAAGCCAGTTCAGCAATCAGATCCATTTTTTTGTTCACGGTCATTTGCTTACATGTATCTACAGCCAGATCCAGGTCGCTATCGTAGCGCTCTTTTCCCGCCGCCACTGAACCAAATACAATCGCAAGCCGGACATCCGGGTGACCAGCGAGCACTTGCTTGATTTTCGTAATGGTTTCGCTCATTAACATTCCGTGGCGTTCCAACGCGGAGCGTGGGAACGAGAGTAAAGCTTGCCGTCAGCTCTGTTGTTTATCATCAACTCTATTGTTTGTCATCAACACTGTAATTGTCATTTCGAACGAAGTGAGAAATCTCAGCCTTTGAGGCAACGTCCAAAAACCAGATTTCTCCCTGCGGTCGAAATGACAACCGTTATGCATTCCCACACGGAGAGACTGTGAAAGTATTCTGAAATACACCAAAATACCTTAACCCGTAGGTTGCGGTGAGCTCCGCGAACCGCAACAATCCAGCGGTTGCGATACCTGCTATGGTGCGTTTCGTACCTCAGCGGCACCCTACAATGAATACTTTCACAGTCTCAAGAGCAGCCCCCGCCCAACCAGCGCAATTAACATTATCCCCAGGCGGCGAAATTGTTTTATGGCAAGTTATTCGAACTGGATTCGGAATTGAAAACACTGTTCAGTGGCGACATGGACGAACAAGGCCGCAAGTTGATGCAAGTTATCGGCATGGCCGTCAATGGCCTGGACCGGCTCGACGAAATCGTGTCCGCGGTCGAAGCCCTGGGCAAGCGGCATGTTGGTTACGGCGTGGAAG
>JAKEGK010000232.1 GCA_022627515.1 Gammaproteobacteria bacterium | reverse complement strand
TGGATGAAATCGCGGATTTCCTCGGCATCAAGGATCAGGTCGCGAAAATTACCGAATCCGCCATGCGCGGCGAGATTGATTTTAACACCTCATTGCAGCAACGCGTGGGACTGTTAAAAAACCTGGACTACAATGTGCTGGAAAAGGTGTACAACGAGCGCCTGCAGCTGAATCCCGGCGCAGAAAAACTTATAGCGGGTTTACGGTCAGCAGGCATTAAAACCGCCCTGGTTTCGGGAGGTTTCAGGTTTTTTACGGATCGCCTGCAAAAGAGGCTAAACCTGGATTTCACCCTGTCCAATATTCTGGAAGTGAACGAAGGGCATTTGACGGGAAGAGTATTGGGTAATATTGTTAACGGTGAAGTTAAGGCGAATTTTCTCTCGGAGCTGGCCGGACAGCTCAACATAGACCTGAATCGAACGATTGCGGTAGGCGACGGCGCCAACGATTTATTGATGCTGGGGCGCGCCGGCCTGGGAGTCGCGTATCGCGCAAAACCAAAAGTGCAACAACAGGCCGATGCCGTGCTGAATCATTCCAGCCTGGATGCCATTTTGCATTTTTTACAAACCCGCGAATAACGGAAGCAAACGGTTGAGTATTTACTGCAATACAAACGGCATAAACAGTTATTTAACCGGCAGGACGCTGATTGCCGGCTCCGTGCTTTTCCTGCTGTGTGGACAGGCGCAGCCGCTGGATTTCCCGCTGTTCGATGCGCGCACTGCCGGTTTGGCCGGCGCCAGTATCGCGCACAATATTTCCAATGCGGCGTTTTATAATCCGGCGCTGGCGGCTCTTGAACCGGAGAATTTTGAATGGTATTTGCTTGCTCCCAGCGTCGGGGAATTCATCTCGGACCCCGCAGAAATCGAAAATACGCTGCAACAATCGGGTAACGTTGCCGACATCATCGATAAAGAGTATAAAAAATACGCTTACCGTGCTATTCAGTTAACCATCCCCAGTCCCAATCTGGGCGGTACTCTCTATGTGGTGGAATACGAAAGTCAAACCGCTAAAGTGGACAGCACTGCCACCAACCTTATCCACCGCTCTCTGGAAGTATTCGAAATAGGATTCGGCGCCGCGCAACTGCAGGATATTCTCTGGATGGAAGCAGTTATGGTAGGAATCACGGGTAAAATTTCCCTATTTGAAAGTTATGGATACAGTGAACCCATGGCGGGCGCGAGCCTTGAACTGGATAGCAATCAGGCCGTGCGTGATTCAGAGTTAAATCTTGATTTTGGTATTTCCAAGGAATATGGCGTATGGAAAACCGGGCTGGTGTTCAAGAATATTTTTTCGCAGGAAAACAGCCTTGGCAATACTTCTGAGACATATAGTATCGGGCCTCAAATCCGGGCCGCGGTAGCCTACCAGTCACGCCGGACAGTCTTCGAATTCGATATCGATTTGCTGAAGAACCAAGGCGTTGGTTTCGAGTCGGACACCATGTACGCTGCGGCGGGATGGGAATGGCGGATATTTCCGGCGTTTTTTCTTCGGCTGGGTTACAAGCAAAACATCGTGGGTGATGCCCAGGGCGTAGTCACGGGCGGGGTAGGGCTTAGGTTATGGGCATTGTTACTGGATGTCGCGGCTTCCGCCGATGAAGACGGCGAAGGTATCTTCATGCATGCTGCCTGGGAATTCTAATGGCTCTTTCAAAATGAAGCGCATCCTTGCGCTATTTATTATTCCTGCATTGAATTAACTTTATTCATCATTAGAACGATAACTCCAGCCCCAGATTCACGGTAAAACTTCTGGGTAAAGTCGAACCGTCAATGACAACGTCTTCTAATCCATAGGCGCCATCCAGATTCAGAACCTTCAGCAAGGTGATGCCTGCCGTCAGATAACTGAGTTCGGAACCGGCCTGATTGGCGCGATAGCCGACGCGGATACCGGGCATTATCCAGCTTTTGGTGATATAGGCCGCAGATGCGCTCAGCCACTGATACTCGTCGCCCGTCGGATCTTCCACCGCATTCGTATCATACGCAGCGCTGAATACCCAGCTTTGATTCTTGCTATGTAAGGCGCCTTCCAGAGAAAGTTGCGTCTCCATTTTATAAACCAGTTTTTGGCTCAACAAATTGCTGATGCGGGGGTCATTGATAACCGCCAATTTTGCCGGATCAATGGCGTTATATTCAAACTCCGGCTCGTTCACGTTGCTGACCGTGACACCAACCCGGTAATGATCAGCCGCCCACAACATTCCCAGGTCAACACCGAAGTTTGTTTCCGTTTGTCCATCGTCAGAGTCAAAGTCTTCGAACAGGTTTTCGGTATCAGTCTCGTCTTCGACCTTCTCGACATCCTGATACAGGGTAACCTGATAGTACTTGCCGCGTACGCCAGCCAGCAGGTTGCCGCTACTGCCGGACAGCACATTGCGGCTGTAGGCAAAACCGCCTTCCATGACCGCGGCGGCCTTTAAACGCACTACGCTGTCGTTCGTCAGGCTGTAGGTCACTGTGTTATTGCCGGCGGTGATGACGACATCCCCGATGCCCGCGTTGTTGGTGGGATCAACAATATTACTCGTTACCGGTACCGGATTGCCTACGTTAGTGGTGATAAAAGTATTTGCGTTGTTCACCTCAAACGCCACCGTATCCGCCACCGCGCCCAAACGGGCGATGGCGCTAAAGTTCAAGTCGAACGTCAGACTACCACCAAGAGTGTCAGAGGAAATAATTATGGGCATCAATGGACTATGGCCCGACACAAACACCTTGCCGTACCCGTCATTTTCAATATTTTCCAACAGATCGTTAATGTCCGTGATGCGGGTGTCGACTTCAGCAAGGGCGGCCTCGGTATTAACATTGGGTATGCTGGCAAAGGCATTACTAAAATCAAAGTCCGCCGCAATCGCGTCCAGGTCGTCAAACAAATTATCTATCTCGCCGTATTCCACACCTGCGCCCACGGAACTTAATACGCCCATGCGGAATTTGCTGCCTTCCTTCAGTGGCGCCAGCGCGCCGGCGGCCGGATTATTAATATCCGATAGCAAACTCTGGCCATTGCTGACCGAACCATAGGTAAGATTGGGCCCGGGCGGATGGTAAACCGGCGTTGCCAGAGTGGGTGAACAAACAGCCGCAATTATCGTTGCGCTTAGTAGCCGTTTCATGTGGTGCTCCATTATCGGTCACGTTTAAACCGGGTGTCGTTGAGTTAGTTTTCGTTGTTTCATTATTTCAAAAACCGCATCGAACCTTTACGCGAATCAAGGCATAATCGTGGAAACCATCGGCTAGTTAATAAATTTCTTTAATCATCCAGGTTGTAACAGTTCACAGAATATGCCGTGCAAGGGTTAAAGCATCCGGGACGAGCTACGGTTATCGTTTTTGGGACCTGGTACAACAAGTTAGCGTTGAATAACCGGTGATGATTGAGCTTCGTGGGTGAGCCGGTTAGAATGCACAGTTCATAAAAAAAAAGCGCGCAACGCATATAACACCTTTCATGCAGCGATCCTTACAAACAGCCATCAGACGCATTGAACAACTCAGCGAATGGAGCGGCGTCGTGATTTCCTGGTGCGTGCTGCTCATGGTGCTGGTTATTGGCTACGATGTTTCGATGCGCTTTTTTTTCCAGATCGGTTCGGTGGTGCTGCAGGAACTGGAATGGCACCTGTTTGCGGTTATATTTCTGCTGGGCGCTTCTTATACCTTGAAACAAGACGGCCATGTCCGGGTTGATATTTTTTATCAAAGTAAAAAACTGACGGATATCCATCGCGCCTGGCTTGATTTATTGGGCACCCTGTTTTTTCTTTTTCCCTTTTGCGCGCTGATTATTTTTACCTCGTGGGATTTTGTGGCCAGTGCTTATGTCATCTCCGAAGGTTCACCGGACCCCGGCGGTTTGCCCTACCGGTTTTTATTAAAAGCGGCTATTCCTCTCGGATGCGCCTTATTAATGATGCAGGGCGCCGCCATCATTCTCAAAAGTATTGATACGATATTTTTCTCATCCAAAACACCGCTCCATGCTGAAGGCCGGGACCCCTAGTGGAAGTCTGGGCCACTATCATGCTGTTGGTGCTGATCGCGGTTTTAATGCTGGGGTATCCAGTTGCGTTCAGTCTCGGAGCGGTAGCGCTGCTATTTGGGGGAGTTTTCCTGGGTCTGGACTTCTTCGCGCTGCTGCCTTTGCGTATCTGGGGTATCATGAGCAACTTTACCCTGCTGGCGGTTCCTCTGTTTGTTTTCATGGGCGTGCTGCTGGAAAAATCCGGCCTGGCGGAAGAGCTGCTGGAAACCATGAGCGAATCGTTTGGCAAATTACAGGGAGGCATGGGCGTTTCAATTGTTATCGTCGGCGCGCTTTTGGCCGCCACGACCGGCGTGGTGGGCGCGACAGTAGTAACCATGGCGATAATCGCATTACCGGTCATGCTGAAAAATGGTTATCAAACCGAACTGGCAACGGGAACTATTGCAGCGGCGGGAACCCTGGGACAAATAATTCCGCCCAGCATTATTCTGGTATTGCTGGGTGATGTGATCGGTGTTCCTGTGGGCCGCCTGTTTATGGGAGCGGTAATGCCAGGACTGTTACTGGTTGCGTTTTTTATTATTTATATTCTGTTGATTGCCAGACTCAAACCGCATTACGCGCCTCCCACTGTCAGCTCCAGGAAGTCGTCCAGGCGTCTTTGGCAACGCATCATGAAAAGCCTGTTGCCGCCGTTGTTTCTGGTGGTTGCGGTGCTGGGTTCCATTTTTTTCGGATTTGCGTCGCCGACGGAATCCGCGGCGATCGGCGCCCTGGGCGCCATGCTGCTGGCGGCAACCCATAAAAAGCTCACCCTGCAAAATCTGCAGGACTCCATGCGCAGCACCACGCGCATGACCAGTATGGTGTTTCTGATATTAATCGGTGCTACGGCATTTGGACTGGTGTTCCGCGGTATGGGCGGTGATGAAATCGTAAAAGATGTCATGACCGGCTTGCCGGGCGGGGAATGGGGATTCCTGTTTGTGAGTATGCTGTTGTTGTTTGTGCTGGGATTCTTTCTCGACTTTATAGAAATCATATTTATTGTGGTGCCTATCCTGGCGCCAATCGCGTTACTGATGGGCGTGGATTTGATGTGGTTTGCGGTATTAATCGCCATGAACCTGCAGACATCTTTTCTCACCCCTCCGTTCGGATTTTCGTTGTTTTACCTGAAAGCCGCCGCGCCGCCCAGCGTGCGTATGCAGCAGGTCTACCGCGGTATTGTTCCCTTCGTCGCCATCCAGGTTGTTGTTTTGACCATCCTGATGGTATTTCCTAGATTTACCCAATGGCTGCCCGATTTGATGGACAGTTTGCGCTAGGCAGCCGGCCACAACCTGTTATTAAAATCAAATCACGTCAAACGGCGGTGGCGGCGCAAGATCCGGATCACTGTCCCTATGTTGTATATTCGCGCGCCTGGCGAAATCCAGATAGGACTGCAGGTGCTGTAAAAGTGGCAGGGGGATGTCAAACACAAAGCTGCTATCGGGTTGTGTCAGGCTGCCTGGAACTTCATCCCCCAGGAGATAATTTTCCATATCAAGTTTTTGAATCCGCACCTCAGCCGGTCCGTATTGCGGATCCAGCGTATCGCAACCCACGTTGCTGGATACGAGTGTGAGGCCGGGCAAAAAATTGGTTTTAACGCGATCGAACTTTAGTGCGCTCACCATGCCGGACTTACCTTGCGCGGTGGATTTGGACCGGAACAACATGCGAAGATTGGCGCTGGCGACAGCGTCAAAATTCCAGTCTTGATCCGTTTCGTTATAACGGTTGACAAAAAACATTTCCGCCATGGATTTATCACTGAAATCGCCGCCGCTGGGCGTATATATTGCGAGGTCAGCATCGAGATACAAGTGCAGAAAACACTGGTAGACCGTATTGCGGGGGCGTATCTCAACGGCAACTGCCCGCAAACCATTCGATAGTTGCCTGGCTTGCTGCTCCGGCAGGCCAAAGCGTTTGGCAAATACCGAGTCCATGCTAATCGCAAAATAGGGCTGGTCTTTTTTTAAACGGCCAACCAATGGTTCATTGTTGCCGCTGTTGGGATTGGAGCACGCAGTTATTGCCAATGTGGCGAGAAGCGTGGCTATAAGCGTCAGCTGCCGTTTGCAGCAGAAAGCGTGCGCCATAATTAATGAGGTGGTCACTATGATTCGAGCATCAGAGGTTTAAGTTCATCAGAAGCATAAGATAAAGCTGTTTTAGATTTGTCGTGACAATCATCCATAGTCAAGACTCGTGGACGGGAGAAATTTTCCAGCCCAGGTCAGTGTGTGTCCAGGGCATGCCTTTCATGGCTTCGACCATGTTGTCGATACTGTGTTGAGCCAAATGCCGGGAACCACCAAGAATCTTCCCATCTCCCCACTTGTCCACATAAACATCATTTACTTTGCCAAAATGACTGCCGGTAGCGCGGCTGACAACATCGCCCGTCGACCGGTTATGCAGAAACTTGTCCTGTTTTACGTAACCCAAATTGATGACGCCGACAATTTTCAGGAAATGTCCTCCCACAAATGAACGTTTCATGCCAGGCGAATTAAAGGTTACCACTGGTACTGAGCCGCGTTTTTCCGCAGCCAGCAAAGACGCTAGACCGCCACCCAGAGAATGCCCGGTGAGATAAATGGAATAGTTATAGCTAAACAGCTTAAAGGCTTCATTTAAGCTTCACTTATAGAGTGTCAATGCTTGCGAGAATTGCTGCGGTGTTTTAGCCAGGCTAATTTGCAGGTCCAATTAAAAATCGTTCCAGTCTTTCGCTTCAGCGTCGGTTCCCCGAAATGCCACCACCACTTCCTTTTTTGCGCGGTTTGCAAAAGTTTCACCGTAGAAACCCTTGCCGCTGAGATTGCCGTGATAGGTCAGCCGAATCCAGTCATTATGTTTGAATTTATTATGGTGGTAAGTCATTGCAGCCATATTCGCAAGATCGAATATCGAAGCCATCTGTTTTTCCTTGAACAAAAATGCTGGTTTTTGCTACTTAGCTTGTATGTGGCTGATTGAAAAAATGGATAAACTTAACGGAGAATACCAAAGGAAGCAGAACCAGGCAAATCAAACGAACGAAATCGGTTTAATGCCAGGTGGCTATCTTGCAAGTCTAATATCAGCGATCATTGATATTGGGATTTGAAGGAAAAGCGGAACCAGGAAACCCGAAGAAAAACAAACTGAAACCATTTCAAAATATGCCTCGTCAGAAAAATCTGTGGGTCATTTTAGGCTCAGGTAAGTGCCCCATCGTATGAAATAAAGCGATTTTAAGCACGTCATAGCTTTTGTAACCAT
>JAKEGK010000231.1 GCA_022627515.1 Gammaproteobacteria bacterium | reverse complement strand
TAAGTGGTTCGATGCAGAAAATCATGGTGTTAAACGTCAAAGGCGGTTGTGGTAAAACCACGATCGCTACCAATCTGGCGGCCTGTTACGCAAGCCGTGGTTCTTATCCGGCGCTGCTCGATTACGATCCGCAGGCGTCGGCCAGCAAATGGCTGGACATTCGTCCCGAACATGTGGGTCCCATTCACGGTATTGCGGCCCACAAGCAAAAACTCACGATCACACGCAGCTGGCAGATGCGCATGCCGCCGCAAATTGACCGGGTGATCATCGATACACCGGCGGCCCTGAACACTCATGACCTGACAAACTTCATGCGCGACGCCAATGTGATCCTGATTCCAGTATTGCCATCGCCAATCGATATTCACGCGACGACGGCGTTTATCGAGGAAATCCTGGTCATTGGAAAAATGCGTTCCAGTTTATCGAAAGAGGGTGAAACCCGGATTGGCGTGGTCGCCAACCGGGTCAACGACAACACCAAGATTTATCAATCATTGCTGGGATTTCTTGCCGGGGTCAATCTGCCTTTTGTTACCGCCCTCAGTGACAGTCACTATTACGTACATGCGTTTGTGGAAGGCGTGGGCATTCATGAGGTGCGTGATTCACGCACTCACATCTTACGCCAGCAATGGCAGCCGCTGCTGAACTGGATCGAGAATCCGGAAAGCTTAAGCGCCTTGAAAGATAATTCCGTAGATCCGAAAAAATTTGCCTGACAGATTCCGGTTTGCCCGGTATTCATCATTCATGCCGGAATAAATGCCGTTTGCGCATGGTTGCGAATGCAGTGAATGGGGTGACCGTACAGTTCTTCCAGGTGCGTTGTATTTAACAGGTCCGGTGTTTTGCCACATAAGGTTTTACCGTTGCCGAACAACATCAGAACGTGATCGCAGAACCGGGCCGCCAGATTCAGGTCATGCAATATCATCACTAACGCCGTGTTCCCCTGATTTTTAATCCCCTCAAACATCCGCATCAATTTGATTTGATGCCGGATATCAAGATGGTTGGTGGGTTCATCCAGCAGATAAACAGCGGGTTGCTGCGCGAATAACGCCGCAACAGCGGTGCGCTGGCGTTCACCGCCGGACAAAGTGTTAATGAACCGGTTTTCCATTCCGTCCAGATCAACCGCCCGCAAGGCGTTTTTCGCGATCGTGATGTCGTCAGCGGTTTCCCATTGCCAGCTTTTAATATAAGGATGGCGTCCAATCAGCACCGTTTCCAGCACGGTCGCTGGAAAAGGGTCTGAGTTGTCCTGAAACAGGATGCCCCTTTGTTTGGCCAGTTCGAGCTTGTTTGTTTTTTCGATCGCGGCGCCACGATAATGGATTTCACCCGCGCCGCGATCCCGTAAACCCGCCAGCGTGTGCAGCAAGGTGGTTTTGCCGCTGCCGTTTATACCCAGGATGCCCCAGCATTCGCCTGGATTTGCCGTAAAATCCAGGTTAGTGCAAATCACGCGCCCGGCAATGCTTACCTGTAACGAAAGGACAGTGAGCAGCGCATTCATAGGGGTTTATTACTGCGATGCAACAAATATAAAAAGAGCGGCACGCCGATCATGGCCATAATGACGCCAACCGGTAACTGTTGCGGCGCCATGATGGTTCGCGCAAACGTATCGGCAATCACCAGCAAACTGCCGCCAAGCAAGGCGCTGCCGGGAAGCAGCCAGCGGTGATCGGTAATGCCCAGCAGGCGGATTAAATGCGGCACGATCAAACCGGCAAAGCCAATGCTGCCGGCGATGGTAACGGCTGTGGCGGTCATTAATGAGGCCAGCAGATAAATCATCAAGCGCAGTTTGCCGACATCCACGCCCAGTGCGTTGGCCTGCAGGGGACCGTGCAACAAAATGTTCAGGCGCCGCGCCGCCAGCATGGCCGCGATCAGTCCCAGAGTCATCACAGTAATGCCAGGCCACACCGTGTTCACATAGCCCAGATCACCCATCAGCCAGAACAACATACTGTGCAGATTTTTTGCCGGTGCGATAGCCAGAATAAAACTGACTAAAGCGCCCCAGCCGGCGGCGACAACGACGCCAGTGAGTAACAACCGGGTGGGTGACCAACTGCCGCGCGCCTGCGCCAGTCCAAAGACGATAAACATGGAGAGCAGCGAACCGGCGAACGCGCTGCCGGTTAACAGCCAGCCGCTTGCGCCCGCAAGTATTGCCAGCAAGGCCGCCACCGCGGCGCCACCGGAAATGCCGAGCACATACGGATCTGCCAAAGGATTGCGCAATAAAACCTGCATCAATACGCCGGCCAGCGCCAGCAGCGCGCCGCAACTAAAAGCGCCCAGCGCGCGGGGCAGGCGCAGGTCCTGCACGATTTGAGATGATGGCGTTGTTTGCCTGCCGAGCAGGGAAGCGAATACATCCTGTGTGGATATGGAAACGCTGCCCACCATTAATGCAATCAGTATGGCAATGGGCGCCAGCGTCAATAATCCAATCAAGACATAGTTTTTACGATGTCTGTTTGTGTCAGGGTGGAAAGGCACTTACGCAGGCTCCTTGAGTCGCGGCTTATGCCGCATCATACGCCATATCAGGCAGCAGATTATTGTACGATGTGCATGGGTCAGGAACGCAAACTGATAATTTCCCAGCCATGCTGTTGCGCATGTTGTTTCAGTGATTGATCCGGGTCCACGGCAACCGGGTGACTGACCAGGGACAGCAGCGGAATATCATTGTGCGAATCGCTATAGAACCAGCTTTCCTTGAGGTTTAATCCGGCTTGTTGCAGCCATTGGTTGAGCCGTTCGACCTTGCCTTGCCGGAAACAGGGAGTACCCGCCACTTTTCCCGTATAGCGATTGTTGAGAAATTCCGGTTCCGTCGCAATGATAGTATCCACCCCAAATGCGCTGGCGATAGGTTCGGTGACGAAGCGGTTGGTCGCCGTAATTATAATGGGTGTCGTATCAGCGTCCTTGTGTTTTTGAATCAGCGCAAAAGCGGCCGGCAACATAATGGGCTTTATTTTTTCGTCCATAAATTGCCGGTGTAGTCGCCTGAGATAATTAATATCGTGTTCCGAGAGCGGTTTGAGGCTGAACGCCAGAAATTCATAGATATCCAGCGTGCCAGCCTTGTATTCCTCGTAGAAGCGGTCATTTTCCCGCCGGTATGCCTCGCCGTTGACAAGGCCTTGTTCGACAAGGAATTCTCCCCACAAATAATCGCTGTCGCCTGCTAATAAAGTGTTGTCCAGATCAAAAATCGCTAATTTCAACGTGATAGCCTTTTATAAAGTCACAGGTGTGTCAAAATTTTTACTAAAATGAAAATTATAGGTATTGCCGGTATAACGCCAGCGCCAATTTTACCGGTTGCAGGACGGTTCAGGCCACAGATTTGCCATTCTTTGGCCGCTTGTGGAAAAATCGGATTATTGCAAACTAAATTATTGATTTGAGCTGTGATAGATTCAGACGGATACAGGTCCAACGTTGGCATTATTTTGTGTAACACCGAAAATAAGGTGTTATGGGCCCGGCGTATTGGTCAGAATGCCTGGCAATTTCCACAAGGGGGCATCAAGCGCTCTGAAACACCCGAAGAAGCGTTATACCGTGAGCTTTGGGAAGAAGTCGGAGTCACTTCGCAAAATGTCGAACTGCTTGCCGCCACCCAGGATTGGCTCAGGTACCGCTTGCCCAAAGCATTAATCCGCTGTGATGAAAAGCCGCTTTGTGTCGGACAAAAACAACTGTGGTTCTTATTGCGGTTTTCCGGCACCGAAGACGATGTCCGGCTCGATTGCGGTGAAAAACCTGAATTTGATGGATGGCGTTGGGTGGACTACTGGCATCCACTCAAGGAAGTAGTGGCGTTTAAACGGGATGTTTATTTGCAGGCATTAAACGAGTTTGCGCCTGTCCTGGGTTGTGTTACTCAGATCGCATGATATACAGTAGTTTGTCACCCCGGCCTGTTAAGGCTGTGCCTGTTTCAATGTGATTGCAAGCCAGGCAATATAAAAACCAGTACCGCTTTCTAGTACAGCTTCAATTTAAAAATAATAACGAGGATTAACACGAACCCGCTGTGTATCACGGGGCGGTGAGTACGGACCTGCGAAAATGCGGGTGATGTGCCGTTCGCGATTAGTTTTAAACTGACAAGTAAAGGAACAGAATGCTTGATACCTTGCGCCGCATCGTGCAGGAAGTAAATGATGCGAAAGATCTTGCTGAGGCATTAAAAATCATCGTGCTGCGCGTAAAAAATGCAATGGCGGTGGATTTGTGTTCCGTTTATTTAACGGATCATGCGCGCCAGCAGAATGTGCTGATGGCCACTGACGGCCTGAATCCCGAGGCGGTCGGCAAGGTCGCCCTCAATTTCAACCAGGGGCTTACCGGGCTGGTTGGTGAACGCGAAGAGGTGGTGAATATCGCCGATTCGCCGATGCATCCGCGTTACCAGTATGTGCCGGAATCAGGGGAAGAAAAGTTTCATGCCTATCTGGGCGTGCCGATCATCCATCATCGTAAATTGCTGGGTGTGCTGGTGGTGCAGCGTTTTGCGAAAGAGGCATTCGATGAAGACGGTGTCACGTTTCTCATAACCATCGCCGCGCAATTGGCCGGCGCAATCGCGCATGCCGAGGCCAGTGGCGGCATCAACAATGTGGTGCAGCAAACAACGGCGCGCAGCGCCGCTCCCATCCTTGGACAGCCCGGCTCGCCGGGTGTGGGTGTCGGCACCGCCTTTGTCATTTATCCCGCCGCTGACCTGGATGCCATTCCGGACCGGAAGATCCAGGATATCGATAAAGAAGAGCAGGTGTTTCGTACTGCCGTGGAAGCAGTGCGGCAGGACATCAAGTCCTTACTGGCCAAACTGGCGAATCGTTTGCCGGCGGAAGACCGGGCATTGTTTGACGCCTATTTGCTGATGCTGGCGAAGGAGTCTCTGGCGGGTGATGTCATCAAGCGTATCCGCCAGGGTAACTGGGCGTCCGGCGCGCTGCGTGACAGTATTCGCGAACATCTGCGCGCGTTTGAGGAAATGGAAGATTCGTACCTAAAGGAACGCGGTGAAGACGTGAAAGACCTCGGCCGCCGCATCCTGGTGCGGCTGCAGACTGGCGGTGACGGCGGGCCCCGCAATTATCCGCGCAACACGGTGCTGGTGGGTGAGGAAATCACGGCGGCCATGCTGGCGGAAGTGCCGATTACCCAGCTTGCCGGCGTGGTGTCGGTCACCGGCTCGCGCACGTCCCATGTGGCGATACTGGCGCGGGCTATGGGCATCGCGGCGGTTATGGGCGCTGATGTTCCGGTGAGCCGCATGGATGGACTGGATATCATTGTCGACGGTTACCGCGGCCAGGTTTACATCTCTCCCAACAAGACAGTGCTGGATGAGTTCAACCGCCTGGCCAAGGAAGAACAGGAGCTATCCGCCGATCTTGCCTCACTGCAGGATTTGCCTTCTGAAACACCGGATGGCAAGCATGTGTCGTTGCACATCAACAGCGGATTGCTGGCTGATTTGATTCCCAAGGACACCAACGGCGCCGAAGGTATTGGCCTTTACCGTACTGAATTTCCGTTTATGATCCGCGACCGGTTTCCCGGTGAAGAGGAGCAATACCAGATTTACCGGCAGGTATTGCAATCGTTTAATCACGGCCCGGTTACCTTGCGCACTCTGGATGTGGGCGGTGACAAGGAACTGCCGTATTTTCCCATCAAGGAAG
>JAKEGK010000230.1 GCA_022627515.1 Gammaproteobacteria bacterium | reverse complement strand
GGAGTGCTCGACATAGTGACGACTATGCCTGCGCGCTCCTCGGTCGCGAAAGCCAGCCATGCCGCACCCTTGAACCGTCTCGCGACGAACGGTGGTGAGAAATGCGGGCTAGAGGCAAAAACCGCTTGCACATTGAAAGGGATGAAACCATTGCTGAAGGCCTGGCAAGAGTCATCCAGCAACTCGTTGCCGGCGTACAGGAACATCTCCAATCCTTTCCGGAGGAGGTTGACAGTATTCACCAGACCCGTGTCGCCGGGAAAAACCTGCGCGCTATTGCGGCATTGCTGAAAAAGACCCTGCCCAAACCGGCAAAACAACTCAATACAGAAGTACGTGACATCGCGCGATTGCTCTCGCTGCAGCGCGACAAAGAAGTAAAACTGCAAGTGATTCACCGATTACTCAAAGATGCCAACGAGACCCAGCAACACCTCCTGCAGCAACTGGCCGCATATCACCAGGCCAGTACTATTGACCAGCGAATCATCGAGAAAAACGTGCAGCTCGCCAAAGAGAAAGCCCTGGCGCTTGCGGAAATAATCCATAATTGGAAGTTTGAAAGTATCGAAGAAGCAAAAATTATTAAAGCGCTGAATAACGAATACGATCAGGGAAAAGAATGCTATAATAAAAACAAAAAAGACGCGGACCCCGTCGACATGCACACCTGGCGCAAACATGCCAAAACCTGCCTGTATCAAACTTTGATTCTACAACCGCATCTCAAGACCAAACACACACAGCGAATCGACCGGCTCAAAAAATTAGGTGTTTTGCTGGGCCACTATCACGATCTCGTGCTGATACGCGAAGACATCCATGAACCGGTCATTACCGACTGGACCGAACAGGAACAATCGGCATTGGAGATTTATGTTGAAACCCTACAACTCAAGTTACTTAAAAAAATTCTACGCTTGGGTAAAAGTTTGTAAGAATCATAAAAACATTGTGTGAGACGCATAATTGATTGCTAATTATCATATCCATAGAAGGCGGTAAAAAAATTAACAGTGGAGCAGGACGCCGGTGACGAGCACATGGCTGACGTACGGCATTTGTAGGCGGTGAGGAACGAAACGCATCAAAAGGATCGGGACGAATGGCTGGACTACTACAATTATAAACACACCCATCAAGGTAAGATGTGCAATGGCCGAACACCTATATGCAAACGCTCATTCAAAGCAGGTAAATCTGGAAGGAAACGTTTGTAGCCTAAACTTGATTGACAGTCTCCTCATCAAATTCGATAACTGTCAGATTAAGCCGCGATCAGTACGCATAAACTTTCCGGGAGCTTCCCTAATTATTAAACACGTCTTCCAGGCTATTCGCGTCCAGCAGGTTTTCCACCCATTGATCAAGCAAGGCCGCATCAGCCTGGGCCATCCGCTGTTCAACCCAGTCCGGCAAAGCGCCGAATTTCAACACCAGCATTTTTTTCAGGATCTTGGCTTCGCCTATGAGTTCGCCTTCTTTCCGGCCCTTTTCCAAGCCTTTTTCCAGTCCTTCTTCCAGGCCTTTTATCAAGCCCTTTTCAATAAACTCTTGTTCCCATTGTTTGATGCGTGTTGCCAGCATTTCTCTTACCTCGGTTAAGTCCTGTACATCGCGTTTATCCAATTGTAGTCCTTTATGGGGCGTCACAACATAGCAAATCCAAACGGCCATGGACTTGCGGGAAAACAGCGTTTATTCTTTAAACTTTCAGGGAAATACATTAAGTCCAATTCTTTCTAAATGGATTTGGAGGCTTGAATGGCTATTCATAACCGGACAGTGAATCCCGGTAAATTTGACTGGGTTGATTTTGCAATCGAAGAGTTTTCAAAGCTGGAGAATCCTAGTCAGAATGACTTGAATAAAGTCATTGTTGCCGCCGATGTTCAGTATAAAATTGACACATACCGGGCACAAGCGAAAGGCATGACAATTGAAGAATTGGAAAACGAGAAGCACCAGTCTGAACGCTTGGCTGAATTTTTAGGGAAACGTCCGCATTCGAAATGTCACGCCCATGCGATTGTTTCCGGAGGTCATCCAAGGGCGGCTGCCGCAAGAGCCATCCTCGCATGGTTCGAAATGCGTATTGATGATCCGGAAAATGGCTGCTGGCTTCCTGAAAATACAGCGGCTTTGAGAGAAATGCCAAGCTGGCTTAAAAGAGCCATCCCCCATAGCAGAATACATAGAAACGGCTATTATTTTTGGCTCAACACCGAAGTTAACTTAACATCCATCAAGGAATCGAAGGACCTTCTGTTTAGGTTGAAACAGGTCGCGGCGCGATTGCAAAATTTTGCTTTTCCATCTTATGTAATGATTAAAGCAGAGGAGCTGAAACAAAAAGGCATAGCATAATGAGTTTATACCGGATTTATGGGGATGACGCCCATTACCTTAACTTTGTAATTCCAGGCCAGGAGGTCATTAAAAAGTTAGGCGGCCGGGATTATCCCTTTCATATCGATAGATCACCCAAGCCATATAGTCAGGTGTGGAAAGAACCGCTGCAGATTGATTTTTATTACGGCGACTATGCCAAAGGGAAAACGATACCCGATATCGCGGAAAATGGCGGGAGGCTGTATTTCAGTGAACCCGCATATAAAGCGTTGCATAAATTGATGGAAGATTGCGGGGAATTTTTGCCTGTCATCCATCGTGATGGCAAAGGTTATATTTTCAATCCGCTGAAGACCGCTGAAGAAGTAGAAGGAATTGACGGCAAAAAAACCGTCTACGACGTAAATGGCAATCTGGAAAGCTTCAGCTTTCATGAAAAACGCGTGAAGAGTTTTATGGTTTTCAGGACAAAACTTGATACCTATTTAGGCATCTTTTGCCAGGAAGCATTCAAGAGAGCGGTGGAAGATGGCGGTTTTACAGGGATCAATTTTGGCTCTGACCTCAGTAATCCTTTGGGTACAGCATATCGCACAACACATTAGCTTTATACCCGGCTTATACTGCCAAAAATTAATCTCGGTTCCAAATCCCGGAACGGAAGTAGTAGAGTAAAAAGAGTACTACGCCGCCATCTTTAATACACACGGACCATGGCGATGTGCAAATGTTTCATCATATCGGCGAATTCCGGTATCCAGCAACATGCTGATTAAAAAACACTGGATTCCGGATCTCCGCTTCGCTTCGTCCGGAATGACAACTTAATCAGATATTCCTTAGTGTGTAGGTGAGGCACGAACCGCATCAAAAGGTTGGAACAAGCGCCGGAACAAAGTCTGGAACAAGTTGACGAGGCACGAACCGCGTTAAAAAAAGTATCAGAAACACGTTTAGCCCAGGTATCGTACACGCTTCACAGAGGCTTATTTTATCCACGGCTTCTTGGGAAGGTGGTTCAAATCACGGCTGCTATGTATAACTGCTAATATATCAACTTGTGCCGTTTTAACCAGGTAAATGATGCGATAGTCATGAAAGATCAGCTCTCTGATATCTTTTCGATCCGATTCGGTAACATGCCGTCCCCGGTTGGATAACTCTGATAAAGAAGCGGCGGAATCAAATAATCGTTCGATAAAGCGGTAACCGTTTTCAGGAGAATCTTTGGAGATATATTTTAGGATGGATTCCAAGTCACCCAGCGCGGGTTCAGTCCATTCAACCCGCATTTTTTAGTAACCGCTGTTTCGCGTCTTCATGCGAGACCGTGCGATTTTCTTCAGAAGCTTTCAAGCCTGCTTCAATTTTATGCCTCACATACAATTCGTACATAATGTCCTCCCAGGAAGCCTGATCAGACATATGGTCGATAAGATGTTTCGCAGTTTCTTTGGGGGTTGACATGTAGCACCTCGGCTAACCAATATTTACATAGTTCGGGGAGATATTGTCGTTTAACGATTCAAAGTATAAAGCATTTTATTCCCTTAAAAAACCTGAAATTCCCAATACACGCACATATTTATCCACACGCTTCAATACGTTTGCATATCCCGTTTTACGTCATATAGTTAAGGAATCTCGGAGTAAGTCATTGGCGTAGGATGCTGGTGAGGAACGAACCGCATCACTTTGGTGGCAGTTTACCGCGCTGTCAGGAACACGCGCCGGGACAACGCCTGGAACAAGTTGTCGAAGCACGAATCGCCTCGCTTTTACTTGGATGGCCACTGCTAAAGCTCGTAGGATGCTATGAGAAACGAACCGCATCAATCTGACCGCAAAATCGCCGAATGGATAAAATACATGGATATCACAACATCACGCCGAATTTCTCGAAAGTTTGTTTCGATTTTTCAAAATGCCTAATTACCGGTACTTTTTCGTTGGCAGGCATAGTGTGATCCGGCAACGATTTGATAAACGCGATCCATTCGTCCGGATCAGGCCGGTTGTACATCCATTCGTATTTACCGGAAAAAGCCCGTTTAAAAGAGGTACTGGACATGGCGCGCAATGACGCCAGAATTTGCGCCTGATGATGGTCTTTATTGAAAAAATAGAGTGAGACTACCGCGCCAGTACAAACAATGCTGTCTTCGGTTTTTTCGCTGGCGCATTTGATCTCAATTCTGTTGAGTGTCGTGCGCAAAACCAGCGCTTCGTCTTGCGCGATAGTTTCCAGAATAATTTTTTTACCGCCCTGAACCTGCTGATAAGCACGAAGACAGGCTTCATCGTTGTTCTTCACGCAATAGTCCAGTATTCCCTGGTCGTGAGGGTACTCAAGTCCTAAATCTGCAAGCCACAAAGCTGCAAACGCTTTGTCCAGTTGCGCTTCAATGTCTTTACCGGCGTTAGATGAGTTGGAACAACCGCCCAGCATCAGCACAAGTAATATAATGATCGTCAGCTTATTCATGATCTTTCTCATGGATTCTAACGGTAGGCTTTCCATTCAGGCTTGCCGGTTTGCTGCAACCGTTCCAATACATTGTTAAAAGACGATGGGCGATCGATGGAGCCAAAATCGATTTTATGCAACGCGCCTTCGGCAGGCACGCTGAAAACATTATGCCACTCGTTAGCAAAGTCGCTGGTGTAACAGCCATAAAATTTTGACGCCCGTGTTGCACCGGTGACAAATCTATCCGCCAGCTTGCTATTTTTGCTGATATCATCAACTTTAATTACATCCTTATTTTCCGCGCCAGCTTCACAAGCACTATTGTGGATAAGAGAAAGTAAAAGAGCTTTCGGAGACGCATGCCCGCTGTAATACACCCGGCTAATCGAGTTTTTAGGAAAGGTTTCCAGATAATCCCAAAACTCCTGCGGAGTAGAAACGCCACAATAGGTAATACCGAGCGATTTCGCGATCGTTTTGATACGGTGAAGATAATTTGACGCGCCACTGTTTATCACTTTGTCCGCGGCTTTTTTTCGAATGCTGTGCAGCCAATAGCCATCGCTTTGCTTGGCTTCGGCTTTGGTGATCACGGAATCATCCAACCACCGGTTCCGGTACGGTGGTTCGTAAACCACCCAGTGCACGTTTTCATCCGCTTCTTTTGTGTAGAGGTCTTTCTGCGCGGCCATTTGCAGCGGCACAATATAGTTGGTCCAGGTCTGGTCATGCGCTTTGTCGCAACCCTGAAATTGGCCGGGACCGCCCAACAGAATAATAAAATGTTTCATGCATGTTCCCTCATGCGGGCAGTTAACCGGTATATATTAGTTCTACATCGAGGCTTTGGCAAAAATGCGGAATCGCCAACGCTGGCGCATTGATCAAACCAAGGGTATTGGCATCAATATAAGTCGCCACAATAACGCTTCAGTATGCAGGATACGGTGAGGCACGAACCGCATCAAAAAGACCATCAAAATCCAATCCAGCGGTGCGGCTGAGCTGCATAAACAAAAAGCAAAAAATTCGCGGCGTTTTCCAAACTCATTGCATGGACATTCTTAAAAAAAGCAGTTTATACTCCCACGCAATATATCGATAAAACACAGGAGAGTCCGCGCCATGCTCGC
>JAKEGK010000229.1 GCA_022627515.1 Gammaproteobacteria bacterium | reverse complement strand
GGGTGAGGCAGGGATTTACAAAACACGCTGTAAATACCTTCCTGTACGCTCGACGGCGGCATCCCTGCCGCCGGCGGTTTTGTAAATCCCTGTCTCACCCGCTTTTCCATGCCAAAGATCCGGTGGCATTAGAGCGGCGCTGATCCGCGCTATATTTTGTGGGACAGCAGTGATAGTTTTAGATACCCTATTTTTTTAAGGGGATGCACTCGATTGAAACCAAATTTTATGCAACTGTAAGGTCAACTATGAGTAATATTTTTGCGGTGTTGTTTAATGGCAATCCTGAGCTGGAATATGACCGGAGTAAACCGTTATCAGAGCGGCAACATCAGTTTCTGGAAAAGGTGGATCAGGAGTTAAGCGCGCAGTTTGTCATGGGCGGTGAAGTGATTCGGAATGCCGGCATCGAAAAAAAAGCGCAGTTTGTGGCGATAAATCTCGTCGACGCATTACTCGCATCCAATGATGGCGTCGCCTCGGCCATGTGCAGTTACCTCGCTACCCGTGTCCCGAACCTGAAGCAGGTAAAGGTCACTGACAACCATGGGCAGGTGCTTATCGACCTGATATTTGATGAAGACTACACGCGTCAAGTGACTGTGCAGTTTACCGGCCGCGGCAAAGACAAGCCGGTGTCCCATTAGTTTTATCATGGTTGGTGTTTCAGGTGCGGAGCAGACAAGATTGCCGGCATATCCTGTATATCCACTTTATAAATACCACCGTTACGGGTAAACAGAATCTGCGGGATTACTGTTTTGCCCGGCCAGAGTCTGGATACGCCTTCGTAGTACATGCTCATCTGGGGGCGGTAAAATTGCGCGAGGTCACGTTGATTTTGCGCGCCGGTATCAAGGTGGGTTTTGTAGTCAATCAGGTGAACGGTATCGTTACTTGTTACCACGCGATCGATAATTCCGAACACATTGAATTCCCTGTATTGGAAGCTGATTGGAACTTCGTTGTAAGCCGCTGTGTAATACTCGGGATTGAACAGGTGTTGATGTTTCTTGCTGGCGAGCAATGACCGGACCTCATGCCAGTACTCATCAAGCAATGTTTGACTTACACGGTTACTCCAGCAATTTTGAATAATTTGCGGGATGTCCTCTGTGCCGCCTCTGTCAGTTAATAGCTGTAACATTTTATGAATGATAACACCGCGCAATTGCAGGTCTTCGTCGGCGCAAACTTCTGCCGCAAAGCCAGACGTGTCAGCTGCTCCGTGAAAGCCGGCAACCAGCTTACTGGGTGCAATGTTTATGTCTGGAACAGCTGTCTCAATGGGCTGCGCCATGCGTGGATCTATGTCAATAGCCGGCACCCCGGTAAACGGCGAAGTCTCGTGCGGCGGATTCGGCGTTTGACCGGTTTTCAGTACATAGCCGCCATCTTCCTGGCGCAGTGTATTATCCGGAAATGTTTCCAGTGCAGCGGCGATAGAACCATACCAGCTCCTATCGCCGCCGCGCTTGGATTCACAACCGCTGATAAACAGATATTGCCTGGCCCGGGTGAGTGCAACGTATAATAAATTGGCGTCTTCCCGTTTTACTTCCGCGTCCTGTAGCAAAAGCAATTCGCTGGTAAAAGAGTCCCGGTCCATTTTTTTTGCGGCAAGCAAAAAATGGCTGGGTTTATTTTCATTCGCGGGCCATTGCACAATTGCTTGATACGCGTCTTTTGATGCCGCCGTATTGGCGGCATCAGCCAGAAACACCACCGGCGCTTCCAGTCCCTTTGCCGCATGGATTGTCAGCATGCGCACGCGGGCGTCGCTTTTGCCGGCCGGTGTTGCATCCGGGGCGTTCTGCGTACTGTTGCGTAGCGTTTGCAACCGGTAAAGGAAACGGCTGACGCTGGGATAGCGGCCACTGTCAATTTCCAGCGCTAGTTCAATGAAACGATTCAGATTCGATACCACGCGATGCTGTAAATGCGCCGGGTATGCGGCGGCATAACGCTCGATCAAGTTGCTTTCGCTATAGATTCTGTCCAGCAGATCGTGAACCGGCAGTACGCCAATCATGGCGCGCCAGTTCTCGATCAACCTCACGGCCCTGGCAACCGCCATGTTTTCGGGCTGCCTCCCGCAAAGCAGCAACAAACGCTTGAACCAGTTGCCTTCCTTGATACTCGCCAGGGACATCAGGTCGGCATCCGTTAAAGCAAAAACGGGTGATTTCAGGGTTTGCGCCAGCGCCAGATTGTTAAATGGTGTGCTTAACGTTTCGAGCAGCGCCGCGATGTCACGGATCTCCAGCGTTTCCAGCAGGGCGCCTTTTTCAATACCGTTGTAAGGTATGCCGGCCTGCAGCAAGGCTCTCTCGTAATGGGCGGCGTGAGTTCGGTGTCTTAACAATATTATGAAATCGTCATAACGCAGAGCACGGATTTTATTGGCATCTGCGATTACCGTTTTGTTGTTTATGAGGGTGGCGATTTTCCCGGCGATGCATTGTGCCTCGTTGTTGCGTCGTTCATCTTCTTCAATAAAACGAGGCGTCTCCAGTGGATTACGCAGGCCGCCACTGGCTGGGCCCGTCTTCGATTCGACATTATCCCGCGCAGGTTCGGTATCGGTCTTAAAAAGCGGAAACACCTCTGCGCGTCCCCAAAGGGTTTCGTGAACGGTCCGGTGCCGGTCAAAATGGGTAATGTGTTGCCTGAGTTCTTCGTCATTGAATACGATATTGACGAAGTCAATGATGGCCGGGGAGGAACGCCGCGAGGTATCCAGGGTTGCTTTATACGCGGAAAGATGCACGGAAAGCCAGTCCTGCGCGATATCGAATAGTTTTGGCTGAGCGCGGCGAAACCGGTAGATTGATTGCTTGCCGTCACCAACCAGAAATACACTGCGTCGCCGGTCCGCGCTGGATGAGGCCAACTCTTCCAGTAGCGGCAACAACAGTTGCCACTGGGTGGGATTGGTATCCTGGAATTCATCGATAAGAATATGGTTGATGCGCGCATCCAGCTTGTATTGTACCCAGAGAGCGTTGCTTTCATTGTTTAACAACTGATACGCATTCCATTCCAGGTCAGAAAAATCCAGCAACCGGCGTTCGGATTTAATATTTTGATAGTGGGTTAACCAGCGGTTACCGGCGATGAACCAGGCACGGGACAGTGTCAATGTGTGCAAACGCGCGCGCTGATCCAGAATTGCAGCAATGCGTCGGCAAAACAATTCATGCAGCTCGATAAACCGGATATCTCCCGCTTCACCCATCTTTTTGACCTGCACCTGCGTGGAACTGCGTGCGCGGGGTTTACCGGCCTGGGTAAAAAATACCTCGATGAGTGCTTCGAAAGCGAGGGCAGGAGAATTTCCCGCGGTCAATCGGACAACATTTTCCAGCGCGCTGTGATGGTTGAGATTTCCCGGGGTGGGATGCCTGGCCAGCAAAGCCGAGAATTCAGCCAGCTGTTGTTGAATATCCGGCGCAAAAAAAGCCTCTGCCGGGTCCTTCTCATCGCTGACACCAAGTTGTTTCTTTAAACGCGCCGCGGCAAAACCGGCGCCGTCATTCTGTCCCGCGGTAAATGCCAGCCAGTCGCTGCGGTGTTGCAGGAAACTTTGTAAAGCCGTCGCGGTATTGGCCAATCCCCCGCAATAATCAAACAGGATTTCAAGTGCGCGTGCGCATTCACTATCCGGTTCACGCGTTGCTTCGGCGACCAGTACGCCCCAGGCTTCAGACTCCAGCTCCGCCGTTTGCTCAACCAGTTCAAAACCGGGGGGAACATTGGCCTCGAAGGGGAAACGCTTCAGAATATCCTGGCAAAACGCATGAAAGGTTGTGACGCGCGGAGCCAATGCGTCAAACAAAAGCTGTTCATACAGGGTTCTGGCGTTGGTCAGCGAAGCATTCGTGATGGGAGCGGCAATGGTTTCCAGTTGTTGTTGCAGTTCAGCGTCATTACAACTGGCAAAATGCAACAGGCGCTCATTGAGCCGGCTTTGCATTTCCGCGGCGGCTTTGCGCGTAAAGGTAATGGCAAGAATCGTTTCCGGTTGCACGCCTTCAATCAGCAGGCGCAATATTCGCGACACCAACAGCCAGGTCTTGCCGGTGCCCGCCGAAGCGCTGACGGTAGCACTGTGTTGGGGGTCAATGGCCGCGATAGATGAAGTCATATTGGATTGGAATTTGTCAGGAGTTTTTGTTTTGAGTTCACTCGACGGAACGCCTATTGGGTGTAGGAATTATCCGATATCAGTGTCAGAGAACAATAGTTTTGTATGTAGATCATAGGGTCCAGTACCAAATTATCTTGGATTAAATCACTGATATCAGTATGAATTGCGATAGAGTTATCTATTTTCGACTGTTATTGTAAGCAATTTTCGGGCTTGTCAAAAGAAACAATTTTGTTACATTGAGTTCCCGAAAGCCTCACAGGATTTCAAACAAGGAAGGTCTCAAGGAAGGAGAAAGGAAGTAAACAAGTCACAGGATGTGACGCGGACACAGATAGTCCGGTATGGAGGTAACGAAGGCGGCAGTTGCCGCCTTCACCATTTTTAAGACTGTTAACGGATTGTTTTCAACGTGCTTTGCAGCGCTAACCGGCCACGGAGCAACACGTCAGGCAAAAGTAACTGGTAACAGAAACAGAACTGGTAATAGCAGAAGTGCACGTTGAAATTGCGCAATTGAATTTATTCAGTATTGCTTGGAAAAAATTCAGTTCTGGGTAGTAAGAGAGTAGTAAAACTGTCGTACTTGAGACCCTCGAATTTCCCCTCTATACCCTTGCCGGGCACTGTAGCTCCCCCTCGGTGCGCCAGCAATGGACTTGTAGAGGGGAGAGGCTTATTTCCCGGCGCCGCTTCCGGATTTTACGTCTGCCCAGCATTCTTTTCTACACAAACCATCCATCTCGCAACGTTCACAGGTTTTCGTGTCTCCCCACGCCGGTAGTCCTGCGCCTTTGCGAAGCAGATGCATTACCTCAACAAGCCGTTGCCGGTTTTGTTCCACGAGCGGACGCAGGTCATCATTCGTTACCGCCAGCCTGGTGGTTACTTTTGCGGTATCGCCCAGATCGACATATTGCGCGGAAAATTCGAGGTTACTTTGCAGAATCTTGCCTGCGAGTTCGTGTTCCGGCTGCTGATCGAGAAGCATGAGATAAAACGGCAATTGCACGGCCTCCCCGGACATCACGTCACCGGCGGAAGGAATCTGCCCGGTCTTGTAATCAATGATTGTGAGCTGATCCTGGCTTGCATCAATACGGTCAATACGGCCGCGGATAGCGGTATGTTCGTCAAGACGGGCCGCTTTGATTTCAATTTCCATCGCAACGGGCGTGCCGCTGTTTTGCTGCGCCATTTGCCAATCGACATACAAGGGAATGAGAGGCAACCAGCGTTTCAGCCAGCCGCGGTGCATAAAATTATCTTCGATATCCCGGGAAAATACCGCATGGGATATTCGCTCCAGCAATACGATGGCTGGTTGCCGGTTTTGCGGACTAATCTTCTCCCGGAACGGGCCGGGGAGGCCGGTCACATCGCCGTGAAACGCTTCCAGGCATTGATGGATGCGCTGGCCGTAATCCGATTTTTCCAATGCTTCTTTAACGGTATCCGGCGGCGCAAGGTTCAGGCAGCGCGCGGCATAAAACCGGTAAGGGCAGTCGATGAGTTGTTGATACGCGCTTGCGGACAGGGTTCCCGGTATTAACGCTGTCATTGCTGTTGCTATTGGCATGGTGTTTGTTTGCTGTGGCAGAGCCGCGTTATCCAGCCTGATGCGTGCCCGTGGATTATTGATCAAATACGCCAGGTGTTTATCTGTTAAATCAGTTCCATAGGCCAGCTGATGAAAAGCCTGTAACTCCGCGATCCAGGGTGAAGCGATGATATCTTCATTATTTTCCCTGGCGCGCCGGGTTATGAGTATGGAGCCCTGCGCCTGATGCATAGGCACTGAAACCAGCAGGCGGCGGAATAAAAAATAATGCTGGCGTTGTTTGTCCCGCCGTGTGGGAATGCCCAGCGCGGAACGCACCGCGTCGTTGAAAAAGGGTGATTGTTTTGCGCCATGCGGGAGGTACCCCTGTTCCGCGCCCGCCAGTATCACCGCGTCGAAACCATAATATTCCGTGGTATTCAAGGTTAGAAGTGTGACGGGTGACAGCCGGTTTTGTATTTTGAAGTTGAACCGTTCCAGCGTCAGCCCCAGCCAGTTACGGAACGTGGTCCAGGTCAGTTTGGTTGGCGCGAGTCGCGCGGCGATTCTCAGCTGATCAATTTCACTCAGCAGCTGCAATCCAGCGCTGTCTTTATTGTAAGCGTTTATAACATGCAGGCGCGACAGCGATTCCAGTAACGCATCAAGGAACTGTGGCGCGTCATGCACAACGCCGTCACTAAGCGGCAGCAGAGGTTCCGCGGCGTGCGCAATGGTGTTGATCAGCGCCTTTAGCCTGTCATAATCACCGGTATCCAGCGTATCCCGCAATTTGTGTTTGCGGTAGTCGATATGCGTGAGGTAACGCTCGATGCCGCTGGCAATGTTTTCGCCGATGATGATGTGTTGTTCCAGTTCATAAACCAGCTTCAGATATTCCGGGTTGTGCTCCAGAAAGAACGGGGATTTCAGGCAGTCGAGTAACGGTCGGTAATGAAAATCTTCCTCGATGGTTTCGAGCCATCGCTCCAGCACAGTGGCGGCGCTGGTGGTTGATAGGGGCCAGCCGGCGTTGTCTTCCACCAATACCCCGGCGCGTTCCAGCAGCGCGCGCACACGGCGCGCCAGCTTGCGGTTTTCAGTGATGATGCCAATGCGGGACCTGCCTTCGAGCAACCAGCGGCGCACCTGAAGATCAATTGCCAGGGCTTCATCTTCCGCATCACTGGCTGCATAAACACTGATTACCGGTTCAATAGGGCTGGCCGGAAAACATTCGCGGCATTGCAAAGCGCGGGTTTGGAGATTGCTTTTTTGGTAATCGAATATCAGATCCAGGCATTGGACGTAGTCCGGCGAGTTGTTACCGCCGTTCAAAATGGACATGTCATGGGTCAGGACGGCCAGCTGTCCGCGTTGCGCTAACCGCTCGCGCCATTCAACTTCCGCCGGAACGGGCGTGTTGACGCCGCAAACGACCAGTTGTTGAGTGGGCGGCAGCACTTGAATGCTTCGGCCCAGTTTCAATAACTGCGCAGCGTAGTGGTCCACCAGGTTCAGCTCATTAAGTTGCTGATGCAGCGCGCGCCATAAGGTATGAACCAGCAATGCTTCCCGCCCCAGCGCTTTGCTGACATCGCCGGTACTGCCATACGCACCGGCCAACTTGTTGATGAAATCATCCACCGAGTCCGGCAGATCAACTCGCCACTGAGTCAACTCGTCAAACAGTTCCAGCAGGCTTTCCGCCAGCACCCAGGGACTGCCATGACCATAAATATGTGCATGCTGTTGCAGGGCTTCGACAAGCAATAACTCGCGGGTATGGCTGTTCACTACGCCGGGTTTGATATAAACCTGATCACTTAGCCAGGTTTGCAGGGAGGTGATATGCGGGCCGAGCAGGGCGGCATGGCCTTTGGCGGCGGCCTTTTTTAGCAAGAGGATCTTGCTGTAATTGACCGCGTCATTGTTATTTAACAGGATCGTGATGTTGGATAAATCCGGCAGTTGTTGCCCGTAATGTTGCAGAATCCACTCGCATGTTTCATCGATAAGGTTTTTATGAATGGGAACATCAATCGGCTTGTGATAGGTTCCGGTAAAAGAAAAGGTTTGTTGTTCCATTGTGAAAAGTCAAACGGATGCTAAGTTAATCCTATTGTTGCATAAAATATAACATTCGGTACAACAACAGTAGTGAAGGGAGTGCGGGCATTTGAGACCGTCGGCGGCAGGGATGCCGCCGACGAGCTTACAGGGTAGTATTTACAGCGCGTCTCAAATGCCCGCACTCCCTCCACTACTTGTGGCTTAATTGAATACGAAATTTTAACAGAGCACTTGAAGCAGTTAATGAAGTCAATGAAAGTGTCAAACCAAAACAAGCAGTCTGGTTGCCGGTAATTATTCTATAAATTCAGGTCATCAGATAACAGCAATCAGCGTTCCAGGTATTTCAATTTTCCTTTTACGCCTTCCCATTCCTTGGCATCCGGCGGGGACGCCTTTTTTTCGGTGATGACCGGCCATTCTTTTGCGAGTTCGGCATTCAGCGCAATAAACTGTTTTTGATTCTCGGGCACGTCGTCTTCATCAAAGATGGCTTCAATAGGGCATTCGGGTTCGCAAAGAGAACAGTCGATACATTCTTCCGGGTCGATGACCAGAAAGTTGGGGCCCTCGTGAAAGCAGTCCACCGGACAGACTTCCACACAGTCGGTGTATTTGCATTTGATACAGTCTTCTGTAACTACGTAAGTCATGCGTTTCTCCAATAGCAGGCCGCTGTTATTGTAATGCCGTCAGGATGATTATTGTAATGAAATATCACCGATTCAATTAATGACCGATTAGTGAATTTTATGCTGCAAATCATACAGAATGTCCAGCGCTTCGCGAGGCGTTAATGTATCCAGATCAAGGGATTTAATGCGTTCCATCACCGGATGCGATGCGCTGGCGTCGAACAGGGAAAACTGCCGCTGCTTTTCATCGCGGATCCCTGTATTTGCTGTTTTCCCGGCCGCTGCCGCCGATGCGGCGCTGGTTTCTTCCAGCTGAAACAGTTTGATTTTGGCGCGGTCAATCACCGCCCTGGGCACCCCGGCCAGCGCCGCGACCTGTAAACCGTAACTCTGGTTCGCGGGACCGTCTTTTACACTATGCATAAAGACAATGTGATCACCGTGTTCGACCGCATCCAGGTGAATGTTGGCCACATTACTGAGGCTTTCCGGTAACGTTGTCAATTCGAAATAGTGCGTGGCAAACAGGGTAAAGGCATTGATCTGCCGGGCGAGATATTCCGCGCTGGCCCAGGCAAGCGAAAGCCCGTCGAACGTGCTGGTGCCGCGGCCCACTTCATCCATCAGCACTAGGGAATTGGCGCTGGCGTTGTGCAGAATGTTCGCGGTTTCCGTCATTTCCACCATGAAGGTGGAACGTCCGCCCGCAAGATCGTCGGAAGCGCCGATGCGGGTAAAAATGCGGTCAATCGGACCAATCACCGCGCGCCTGGCCGGTACAAAACTGCCTGTGCAGGCGAGCAAAGTAATAATCGCGGTTTGCCGCATAAACGTGGATTTACCACCCCTATTGGGGCCGGTGATGATCAGCAGGCGCCTGTTGTCATCCATGCTCACACTGTTGGGAATAAACGGTGCTTCCAGCACTTGTTCAACCACCGGATGCCGGCCGTCGTCGATTACAATACCCGGTAGGTCACTTAATTCGGGTTCGCAAAAATTCAGTTCGTCAGCGCATTGCGCCAGATTATTTAATACATCCAGTTCCGCCAGCGCGGCAGCGGTGAGCTGCAGCGGCGCGATGAAATCCGCCAGTTTGTCAAACAATTCATCATACAAGGCTTTTTCCCGGGCCAGCGCCCGTTCTGTGGAACTTAGCACTTTATCTTCAAAGGCTTTCAGTTCCGGTGTGATGTAACGCTCAACGCCTTTCAAGGTCTGCCGCCGTATATAACTGTCCGGGACCTTGCCGGCCTGCAAGCGGCTGACTTCAATGTAATAACCGTGCACGCGGTTGTAGCTGACTTTTAAATTGGGAATGCCGGTCTGTTCCTTTTCACGCCGTTCAAGCTCAATCAGATACTGTCCCGCGTTGTCTTTCAATGCGCGCAGCTCGTCAAGTTCCCTGTCATAGCCCGGCGCGATAACGCCGCCGTCACGAATCAACAGCGGCGGCGTGTCAATAATGGCGCGCATCAGCAGCTGATAAAGTTCCGGGTAGGAGTTGATTTGCCGGTCGAGCGTAATTAACAAAGGTGAAGTCTGTTTGTCCAGAATATTACAAACGGTTTCATGCACTCTGGGCAGGCGTTCCAGTGTATCGCGCAACTGGGCGAAATCGCGGGGGCGCGCGGTGCGGATCGCGACGCGTGACAGGATGCGTTCGATATCCCCGATGCCCTGCAGCACTTCTTTTATTGCTTGATAATGCTGGTCCCGCAGCAAGGTATTGATGGCCTGATAGCGTTGCTGCAATAGCGCGCGGTTTCGGAGCGGGCGGTTGATCCAGCGCCGTAACAGGCGGCTGGCCATGGGGGTGACGGTGTTGTCCAGGACAGCAACCAGGGTATTTTCCGCGCCGCCCGCAAGATTGGTATCCAGCTCAAGGTTGCGGCGGCTGGCAGCATCAATGATGATGCTGTCCTGCTGTTGTTCCGTAATGAGCGAACGGATATGCGGCAGGGCGGACCGCTGGGTTTCCTTGACGTATTGCAAAAGACAACCCGCCGCCGCGATCGCCAGTGTCTGCTGCTCGCAGCCGAAGCCGGCTAGATCCTGTGTGCCAAATTGCTCCGTTAACAGGCGATGCGCCATTTGTGAGTCGAACAGCCATGGCGCCCGGGTTTTTACCCCTGCGCGTTGCGTTATGCTGGAGCGAAACGCCGCGTCTTCAGCGATTAACAGTTCCGCCGGATGCAGGCGCTCCACTTCCGCGTCGAGGTTATCCTGGCCAGTCACTTCGGTAACCGTAAAGCGCCCGCTGGTGATATCCAGCGTCGCGATACCGTAGCGGTCTTTTTGCTGCGCGATGGCAAGAATGACGTTATCGTTGCGCTCTTCCAGCAAGGCGTCATCGGTGACCGTGCCGGGTGTGACGATGCGTACGACTTTGCGTTCCACCGGCCCCTTGCTCTTGTCAGGATCGCCAATCTGTTCACAAATGGCGACGGATTCGCCCAACTTCACCAGTTTTGCCAGATAGTTATCGGCGGCGTGATAGGGAACACCGGCCATGGGTATTGGCTGGCCGTTGGATTTACCGCGCGCGGTCAGCGTAATATCTAGAAGCCGCGCCACTTTACGCGCGTCGTCGTAAAATAATTCATAAAAATCGCCCATTCGATAAAAAAGCAACAAGCCGGGATAATCGGATTTGATGCGCAGGTATTGCTGCATCATGGGTGTATGATTTTCCAGGGAATCTTGAATCATTTGCATCGCCGAAGTTTATCGAATTTGTTTTGCAGTCTCTAGCAAATCCTGATCCGCGCTGGCATCTGGAAAAAAATGAAATTAATGGAATCATTAAAGTAAAAACCATAAACTATTGAGTTGGTTGTACTATCAATATGCGTAGCCAATTTTTTTAATAAAACAGGCCGCACCGCCGTCGCGGATATCCTGTAAATTTGCAATAGCTGGTAATGAACGTCCGGTTGGGCCGCCGTACGGCAAAGTAACAAAAGTAACATGGATTGATTGAGTGAGAAGGACCTTAATTATGCGATTGCCTGGAGGGGGATTTAAGGTGAATAAAATGTACACAGTCCTGGTTTGGGTAGTGATGCTGCTATTCGCGCTGACTGGATGTGAAATACTGATACCACAGGAACCGAAAGTCGAGGAAGAAGCAGTTCTGGAAAAATACAAAGATGCTGACTTGCGTGAGTTGCTGAACAAAGTGCAGGTGGATTTTGCCAAAGCCAAGGATGAATCCCTGTATTTTTATTCCCCCAATAATTACCAGACCGCCCGTACCGGCATACAAACCGCGCGCGCCTATTTCAACGATCCGGAACGTAAAACCCAGGTATTAAAAAGTATTTATAAAACCGAAATGGCGCTCAATGATGCGTTTGAAGTGAAAAAAATCGTAGACCGCGAAATGAGTGAGATAATTGCGCTGCGAATCAATCTGGATGATCTGGAAGCCAAAAAATTCCACGGCAGCGAATATCAGGGACTGGCGACAACGACCGCAGGCCTCGTGGAGCAGATAGAGGTAAAGAAAGAAGCGCTCTTCCAGGATCCCGTTTCCAAATCGCGCTTTGAAGAACAGAAAAATGAATTGATTGCATCGATGAAGGACTTTCGCGTCCGTGTCGTAAAACACAAGTATCTTAACCAGGGTGAAAACCTGCTGGCGGAAGCGGATCGGCACGAAGCTAAAAAGTTTGCTCCGGTTACTTACGGCGCAGCACTGAAAAACCGCGACGATGCGGTCGCCTATATCGAGCAAAATATCGATAACCTTGCCGGCATCCAGCAGCAGAGCGAGCAATTTGAATTCGCGGCGCAGCGATTGATGCATATCGCCCGTGAAATCAGCAACCTTATTGCTCTTAAGGAAGACACCTACGAACAATATATCCTGCGCGAAGAAGAGCGCTTGATTAAAATCAGCAAGGCTCTGAAAACCGCCGACCTGCGCAATCAGAATTTTTCGACCCAGGCCACGCAACTGGCTGCAAGCGCCCGGCAGACGGTGAGCCAGAAGGAAAACAATGCCCTGAAAATCGCCGAGCTGAGTTCCGGAAACACTGCGGCTGAATCCATTGCCCAGGGCGGTGCTGATGGCGACGGGCCACAGCCGGTGGTTCAGCAACCGCAACAGGCTCAGCCGGCCGTGGCGCCGGACCCCCTGGTCGCCGGCGTGGCGGGAGGCGACCTGGAGACGTTGAAGAACAGCGTGCGCGTGCTTACGGACCAACTTTACCAGCTGACCCTGGAAAACAGCGAATTAAAAGGGCAACGCGACCAGTTAAAAAGCCAGCTTGGCAAGCTCGAAGCGCAACTGAGTCATAAATCCAGTCCTCCGCAAAAATCCAAAACAGCACCGGATAAAACCGCGCAACAGAAAAGCGGTGAAACGCAGGCTGGACAGCAGACGTCAAGTCAATCTGTAAAAGAACCGCCTGCTAAAGCTCAGGTTCAGGAATCAGCGCAAGCGCAAACAAACGAACAGCCAAAAGAACTGGCAAAAGAGCAATCAAAAGAACAACCGAAAGAACAATCGAAAACCCCGGCGGATGCTTCCGCGCAACCCAGTGGCGGTGAAACCGGTAACAACAAAACCAGCGAGCCCGCCGGTGAGGCGATGGAAAAGGGTAAAGACGCTGGTAATGATACCGCGCAGACCAAGAGCAACTAACTGTTGATTGTTTTAAGTATGTCAGTCCCGGATCAGTAATGAAGATTACGTTAGAATGCCAGAAAGCGGACAGCTTTTCGTTGCGGGTAACGATCAGCGATTTACTGTCCAGCCTGTGCAACTGTGAAATAAAACGTTGCGCCTTTGCCGGGATCCCCTTCCGCCCAGATCCTGCCGCCGTGGCGGCTTATGACACGCAGCACGGTCGCAAGTCCGATGCCGGTGCCTGGATACTCGTCATAACCAACCAGCCTTTGAAATGCGCCAAATAGTTTGTTTGCGTATTTCATATCGAAGCCAATGCCGTTGTCACGGACATAGTAAACCGCTTCATCATTTATAGTGGTCTTGCCGAATTCAATTCTGGCGTCCGCTTTTTTCCCCGTATATTTCCATGCATTGCCAATTAAATTGGCAATCACGACATCCATCAGGACATCATCGGCATAAATAAATACGTCTGGTTGCACCATAAAATCGACTTTTCGCGCGCGGCCGGTATTTTCCAGTCTGGCGATCATGGATTGCACCTTGGAGCTCAGATCAATTTTCTGCCTTACGATTTCACTGCGGTTGATGCGGGACAACTCCAGCAGATCGTCAATTAATCTACCCATGCGTTGGGAGGCTTGCCTTATCCGCGACAGATTTGTTTTACCGTTGTCATCCAGCTGGTCTTCATAGTCTTCCTGTAATATCCGGCTGAATCCGTCGATTGCCCGTAACGGGCTGCGCAGGTCGTGTGACACGGAATAGGCGAACGACTCCAGTTCCTTGTTTTTTTCCTGCAGCTCCAACGTGCGCTGCGACACCATTTCTTCCAGATGTTCACGGTGGCTTTGCAGTTCCTTGTTGGTATTTTCCAGATTGTGTTGGGTCAGAATCAGATTATTGGCCATGTTATTAAACGCGCCCGCCAACTCGCCGATTTCATCGTCGTTTCTGACCAGCGCGCGTTGATAGAGATCGCCTTCGTTAATGTCATGGGCGGTTTTGGTCAGCTCAACAATGGGATTGCTGATTATCTTTGCGAATGCAAACGACACCCATACCACCAAAAACATCATGCTGAGGGTGATGAGCAGGATATATTTGATGAGGCTGCTTGTTGCCGCGAAAGCTTCCGCCTTGTCCATCTTGACCACCAATCCCCAGCCGGTTTTACTGATATAATTTGTCGCGGCCAATACTTCGGCTCCCCGGTAGTCAAGCGCTGTGGTTAACAAACTTTCCTTCTTCGATAACGCGATTACCATCGGGTTAAAGTGATTGGATAAACTTATGCTGCGTTTGAGCGCCGCGTTCTGATCAAAGCGCAGCGGAGCCAGAAAGAGCGCGGATTGTCCATCCATGCTTTTTTTTCCCAGCACGGTTTCGCCGGTTTGCCGCAGGCCTGAATAATCGCTGATTAAAGAAACAAAATTTTCCGCATCCGACTCGATCAGCAAAATCCCGAGGAGATTCTCGTTTATCATCAAGGGTCCGGATAAATATATTTTCGATTCATTTTTCTCATCCAGGAAAAAATGTTCTGCGGTGTATTCCCGTTGCGCGCTGGTATAAAAATCAAAGGTGGCGTAGTTGTGGTTTACCCGGTCAGGATTGGTTGACGCAATGACAACACCGTTTTTATCCAGGATCGAAATGACCTTGAAGCTGCCGGTGGACTCCAGCGCATCATTGATAATCAATTGTATTTTTTCGAGCTCGGCCGGATCGTTATTTTGCAAATAGGCATTCAAACTGATACGTAACTGAGTCCGGCTGGAGACCAGGCGCAGCCGTTCCAGGTTTTGCTCGATTATTCCCAGGACACGATGGGCTTGTATGGACGACACGGATTCGAGGTGGCTTAACACTTCAGCCGTCAGGGTTTGTCTAACGTATAAATAAATAAAAACGCTAATTACCACCAGTGACAGCAAAGAGACGGTGAGGTAGGTTACGCTGAGCTTTGTGCGGATTTTCATTAATTCATACTATAGCTGATCCTGGATCAATAGCATAAAAAAATGGACCAAAATACTTGGCCAACGTAAATTGGAAAACCGTTTTACTAGACATTATGTCAGGGAAAAACTATCAGCTATATACAGCCAGCCAAAATCCTCTTCAAATCAAGGGTTGAAAGTTTTGACTGCGGCGCAGTTTGCTCATGCCTGGGATCTAGTCGCCGCCTCTTCTTCGCGGCCGCTGCAGGCTGTTGTTGTTCTGGTCGGTGACACGCAGTTCGTATTCGTCCCGGTACCCATGCAGCATAAAACCGGTGACGACGGCGATCCACGAGCCGGGCGCGGGATTGTCGATAGTAACGCGTTCGGGAATATCGAGCGTGGCGCCGTCGAAATTAGGATTGCCATCAGGATCATACAGAATCAGGTCAATATCGTGCGGCGGGTATTGGCCCCAGTCGGCTTCCCAGGTGAGCTCAAAGTTGAGTGCGCTGATACTGTCATTCACACGCACTTCGAATATATCCGATTCATTATCCCGCAATTTACCTGCAGCGTATTTGTTCGCGAGTTCCCGTTCCCGGGTGTTGATTTCCAGGGTCGCGGAAACATTGCCGGCATTGGTCCAGTCGCCCATCAATGCCAGGCGCAGTATTCCGCTTTGCGGGTTTGTGACGCTGAATTGGCTATCGGATCCGACACGTTCGTCGATCAATATGCCATTGATCGATGTGGGGGCGTCGATAAGTGTCAGCAATAACGCGTCACCAAATATTTCATTTTGCTGGGTGGCGGGCAGGCTTGCCTGATAGTTACGGATGGAAACGGTTACCTGGCTGGTTTTCAAATCAGACTCCAGAAAGAAATGCGCCACTTCCCCCGGATTGAGCGATACGGCCGTGGTAAACGGTCCGTCATCGGAAAGTTCGATAACGTCAATGCCAAGCGGCTCAATATTGCGTTTAACCTTGCTGGGTTCATCACTCAACTGGGGCAGATCAGGCAGGTCTGCTTCAAAATTTTCGTCATGCAGTTCCGCCAATGCGGCCGGCAGGTTAATGAGGCCTTCTCCACGGTCGATCGGCAGGCTTTGGTAATTACCCAGCGCATCCACGCTGGCAGTGGCAATTAATGCGGCGCGTATTTGATTGGCATCGGCATCGGGCTTTGCCTGCCAGAGCAATGCGGCGGCGCCGGCGGTGGTTGGCGACGAAAACGATGTGCCGGAGATCAGCGAAATACCGCCATCAGCGCCTTGCACGAACGACGCAAAACCGTTTGCCATGACCTGCACCCCACTGCGGCCATCCGCCGTGGGACCCCGGGAACTGAATGGCGCAACCTGGATGGTATTATCGGGACGAAACGCCAGGCCGGTGCCAGGCCCGAATTGCAGATCCCGCAGAATGCGTTCATGCTGCGGCGTGTTGAGGGCGCCAACTGTCAGCGAGCCTGCGCTGGTGCCGGGACTGCCGCCGGTAATCGCCGCAAAACCTTCGTTGCCCGCCGCGGAAACGACCGTGATGCCTTCTTCCAGCATGGCAAGCGCCAGCAGGTCTTCCAGTTCATACGCGGGAAACATGGTGGGACCGCCCAGGCTCATGTTGACCACCTGTATGTTCAGCGAATCATAGACAAACGGATCTTCTTCGCTGCCATCACCGGCAACGGGTTGCGATGGAATGCCGGAATTGTAATTTCGTTTTAAAGTCAGGACGCGGTCCATGGCCGCGATAACGACCGATGCCGGTGCGCCATCACCCTCGGCGGAAAACACTTTCAGGGCATAAATGTTTGATTCCGGCGCGCTGCCCAGCATGGGGATCAGAGATTCAGTGTCTGTATAAGGCAGCACGCTGTCGGGCGCGTGGATCAATAGTGACTGTACCAGAGGTTCGCTGTTGGGCGCGATAACGCCAAGATGCGCGGCAATCATGCTGCCAACCCACGTGCCATGAGGATCGTTCAAGGTGCTGGTGGCTGAAGGTTCGCCCGGCAAGTCAACGAAACTCTCTCCGCCAATCACCGTTCCTTCCAGCGCCGGTACTATATCAGCGCTATTGGCTGTGCCGGTATCGATCACCGCGACAATTACACCTTGGCCAGTAATATCCTGGCCATGCAATTCGGTGGCGCCAGTAAGGCTGTTGTTAAAGTTATAGTTTTTCGGCAGGTACGCCAGATAATTGCCAATTACCGAGGTATTCAGGTTCACTGTGGAAAGTCTTGCCGCGCCGGTGGCATTTTGCAAATTTACCGTGTGGCGGGGCTTGGGGCGCGCCACCAGCGTGTCTTTGGTAATGCGCTTGATGCCGCTGTTGTTTCCAAGCTGATCCAGAATATTGGCAGGTACGGTTGCCGCGATTGCCGGCAGATTCGCATAGGATTGATAAACATTCCCGCCTATGTCTGTAATTTTTTGTTGTATCGTAGCGCAGTCACTGGCGCATTGAATAACAACATTCTCTTGAGTGACGGGTGCGGTAATGTTATTACCATCAGAATCGGCAGCGCCACTGCATGCGGCGAGTAATATGACAGGTAAAAGACACAGAAACCGCTCTGAGCGGACCGGCGTACGATCATCCATGATGTTGCCCCCAATTGGAATTATGAATTTTTTTCGGTTAGTTCTGATTTCACTTTCTATTTCAGAAAGAAGATTTTGCGCTTGCGGGGTAAAAAATTCAAAATGTTTTGTATATGACGGGTGTTGCATGCTTAATAGCTGTCTCACCCGCTTTTCAAGGCCGAAGATCTGTTGGCATTAGAGAGTCACTAATCCGCACTATATTTTTTATGGGACAGCAGCGTAGTTGTTTACAAAAAAAGCAAACCATGCCGATTTTAAGTCCTGTTATACTTGAGCCAATCAATACACTAGCGTAACCCTGATTAACATTTCATTCGACACCGGCTGGACACCATGAACGTAAAAGACGCGCTCCTGCAACGCCAATCGGTCCGGGCGTTTCTGGATAAACCGGTCAGCCATGAAACCATTCACAGGATTCTGGACGCCGCGCGCCATGCGCCATCGGGCGCCAACACGCAACCCTGGCGGGTGGCGGTGGTGAGCGGCAATAAGAAGTTGCGTTTGCAGCAACTTTTGGACAATGAATTCCGCAACGGAATTAAACCGGCAATGGACTACCATTATTATCCCACGCAGTGGAAAGATCCCTACAAGGCGCGGCGGATTGCCTGCGGGTTGCAACTGTATAAAACCCTCTCGATAGCTAAAGAAGACAAACAAAGGCGGGATGACCAGTGGGCGGCAAACTACCGCGCGTTTGACGCGCCGGTTGTGCTGTTCTTTTTCCTGGATTCGGGCCTGGAAACCGGATCATTCCTTGACTACGGCATGTTTATTCAATCTGTCATGCTGGTTGCCGTGGAAGAGGGGCTGGCGGCGTGTCCCCAGGCGGCGCTCGCTGAATATCCTCAAGTGGTGAAACGGGAACTCGGTTATCCGGATGACAGCGTCCTGTTGTGCGGTATGGCGCTGGGTTATAAGGACAACTACGCGCTGGTTAACAGTTACCGTACGCCGCGGGAGGCGGTGGAGGCATTCACGCGCTTTTATGAATAGTGAATAGTTCTACTTTGTTACTTTAATTTATGTTAATGAACAATCCCGTGCTGTGCACGCGGCTATTTTATGTAACAAAGTAGAAATAGGCTGGCCGGAAGAATCAGAAATACCAGGCCAGCTCGGCGTGCAAATGGTCCTCGTGCCGGAAATTGTATAACGCGTCATTAAACTCAATGTTGAAAAAGGTCCGCGCTTCTATTGTTAGTTTCCAGGCGTCGCCCAGGCGCCGGCTGGCTTCCAGAATCGACATTTGACTGTCATTGTCCAGATCGACAATAACGCCCGCCAGAATTTCCGTGGATTGCGCGTCATTAAACGTGAAACGCCCGCCCAGCAGCATATCATTGTCAAACGGAGTGGTGGCATCCTTGTTCCGGTCATCAAACAGGTATTCGGCCAGCAGCCCCAGGTCGTATTGCGATTCCAGTATGCCCACCAGCGTGTATTCGAAGCCGCCCGTCAATGCGGTATATCGGCGGTCAATGAACCCGTCACGCGAGATGAGTTCCAGTTTCCACAGCCAGTCGCCCACAGTGGCCTGCACATCCAGGCCCGCCTGGTTGATGATATTATAAACCGGATACAATGCGCTGCCATCGTTGTTGGGAATGAACAGCGGATCCCGGCTGGTGCCGTAAAAATAACTCAGGCCGATGTCCCAGATGCCGATGAAATGCGACCAGCGTGCAGCGTAGTCAATATGTTTGTCTTCCGCGTCCGATTCGTATATGGGATGACCGGTGTCAACCGGCGGAATAGTCCGCAGGCGGCCTTCGGCGCCGGGAAACGTGCGTTCGCGGAAACCGGGAAGGACAAACAATCCCAGCGTCCCCCAATTGCGCACCAGATTGAGATTTATCATGGGTTGACCGAGTTTTTCCTCGCCATCGATGTTTTCAACGAGGTCTGTCTGGTTAACGATATCCACCAGGTGTTGTGATTCGGTGACACCCCAGAAGATTTTGCGGATGCCAATTTTAAGTTCCCAGGTTTCCGCCACCCTGGTCCAGGCGAGTTCCCGGATATCGGCGTGCGCGCGTTCATCATCATGCTGATCCACGCGCGCAAACGCGGTGAACGTAAATAGCTGGTTGCCGTTATCCCACTGGGTGTGGTACTCCGGTTGCGCCGACAGTGACCAGTTGCTTCCGTCAAACTGCCGCGGATCGAGCGGCTCCTGGGGGAAATAACGCATTTCACCGGCGATATATCCGCGCCATTCACCGGCCCAACTGCTGGTGAATGCGCAACAAGCGCAAATCAGCAGAACCTGTAGGCCGGTTGTCGCAGGAGGATTGAATTTCATTAGTGCGCCAGTTTCAAACTGTTCTGGTCAAAATCACGATCGGTGAAACCGTTGCCAAAAGCATAGTTTTCCCAGATCAAGGTCGTGCTTTTTTTGGTAACGTGATTCTCCATTTCCATGCGTCCCGGCCGCCAGTATTTATCCAGGTATTGTTTGTAGCTGTGATAGGTCAGGGTCTTAAGCAGATCCCCCTTGCGGTCATAAAAATCCACCTTTAACGGCTGATACATGGCTTT
>JAKEGK010000228.1 GCA_022627515.1 Gammaproteobacteria bacterium | reverse complement strand
GAGAAACTGAAACCGGTCAATCCGGCCGTGGATGTACTGCTCGATGAATTGATTGCCGCGGGCGCGGGTTTAGTGGAGCAGGAGTCCATAACCCCGCGCGCGCCTGCTTGATTTAGCAAACCAAAGGCTGTCAGTGATGAAGTGCGTCACTGACAGCCCTGGCCCAACAAGGTTTTTAAACTACATCATTTCTTCCATGCCGCCCATGCCCATTCCCGGCGCTGCGGCTTTTTCCTCTTTGGGTTTTTCAGCAACCATGGCTTCGGTGGTAATCATCAGGCCTGCGATGGACGCGGCGTTCTGTAACGCGGTACGGGCGACCTTGGTGGGGTCGAGTATACCCATGCTGATCATGTCACCGTATTCTCCCGTGGCGGCGTTATAGCCGTAGTTACCTTTGCCTTCCTGCACCTTGGCCAGCACCACGGAAGGTTCGTCGCCCGCGTTCATGACAATCTGGCGTAACGGTTCTTCCATGGCGCGCCGCGCGATCTTGATGCCCACATCCTGATCGTGATTGTCACCTTTGAGATTCTTGATGGTGTCAAGGGCCCGGACCAACGCAACACCGCCGCCGGGAACGACGCCTTCCTCCACTGCGGCGCGGGTCGCATGCAGCGAGTCTTCCACGCGGGCTTTTTTCTCCTTCATTTCAACTTCGGTGACGGCGCCAACTTTAATCACCGCGACGCCGCCGGCCAGTTTTGCCAACCGTTCCTGCAATTTCTCGCGGTCGTAGTCGGACGTAGTGTCTTCGATTTGTTTGCGGATTTCATGGGTGCGGGCTTCGATGCTTTTCTTCTCACCTGCTCCATCGATGATGGTGGTTTCTTCCTTGCTGATCTGGACTTTTTTCGCTTGCCCCAGATCATCCAGCGTGGCTTTTTCCAATGACAAGCCGACTTCTTCGGAAATCACCGTGCCGCCGGTAAGAATCGCGATATCCTGCAACATGGCCTTACGGCGGTCACCGAAGCCGGGCGCCTTCACGCCACAGACTTTCACGATGCCGCGCAGATTGTTGACCACCAGGGTTGCCAGCGCTTCGCCTTCGATATCCTCGGCGATGAGCAATAACGGGCGGCCGGCTTTTGCCGTGGCTTCCAGAATTGGCAGCAGTTCGCGGATATTGGAAATCTTCTTATCGTGAATCAACACGTAAACATTTTCCAGTTCGGCGCTCATGTTTTCTTTATTGTTAATAAAGTACGGCGACAGGTAACCGCGGTCGAATTGCATGCCTTCAACGACATCCAGCTGATTTTCCAGGCCGGAACCTTCTTCAACGGTGATTACCCCTTCCTTGCCAACCTTGTCCATGGCGTCGGCGATGATTTTACCGATGGCGTCATCGGCATTGGCGGAAATCGTGGCTACTTGCGAGATGGCTTTGCTGTCCGCGCAAGGCTTGGAAAGTTTTTTCAATTGCTCAACAGCAGCGGCCACCGCTTTATCGATACCGCGTTTCAAGTCCATGGGATTCATACCGGCGGCCACGGCTTTGTGGCCTTCCTTCAGCAGTGATTGCGCCAGCACCGTTGCGGTGGTGGTGCCATCGCCGGCGATATCCGCTGTTTTGGACGCCACTTCCTTGACCATCTGCGCGCCCATGTTTTCAAACTTGTCTTTGAGTTCGATTTCCTTGGCGACGCTGACGCCATCTTTGGTAATGGTTGGCGCGCCAAAACTTTTTTCCAGTACAACGTTACGTCCCTTTGGCCCCAGTGTCACTTTTACCGCGTTTGCCAGCACGTTCACACCATGGAGCATTTTGTGACGGGCGTCGTCGGAAAATGAAATTTCTTTTGCGCTCATGAATACTATCCTCCTTAAAATTTCAATGCATTAATCAAGAATTACATTAATTGAGAATTACATTAATCCAGTACTGCCATGATTTCGTCTTCTTTGAGAATCAGATAGTCCTCTCCCTCGAATTTCACTTCGGTGCCGGAATATTTGCCGAAAACGATTTTGTCGCCCTTGGCGACACTGGGCTTGATGATTTCTCCCTTCTCGGTGATCTTGCCATTGCCAACCGCAATTACTTCGCCGGTGATCGGTTTTTCCTTGGCGGAATCCGGAATCACAATACCACCCGCTGATTTGTTCTCGCTTTCCAACCGTTTGACCAATACTCGATCCGCCAGTGGACGAATTTTTGCCATACAAACCTCCAATGAATTAGTAGAATTTCTATTATTAGAAAATTATGGACAATCCAGAAAATTGGGTCGCGCAGGGAAAAGGCAGCGCCATTCCTGCGAGCTGTTTACCGCACAAAGTTATGGGGACGGTTAAAATTACTTTCAAGCGTTGAAACGTATTATAACGCCAAAGAAATCCTTAAAAAGTTTTTATATCCTGCCAAAGAAAATAGAATATTTTTATGATTTTTGCGAAGCAGGTCGGAAATAGGCGTCTATCCCGGATTTGCACTAGTCCGGACTCTTATGTATCGCGGGCGGCACTATTATGTATCATTACTACTATTGTGTGACATTCGTGGTGCGTTCCGATCGCTCTTGAATAGCTGTTTTAATAGCAGCTGCACGCATGCAAATTCCATTTAGCACTTGAAGTATCAGAGTGCAATTCATCAATTGAATAAATTCAATAATCTGCGCAGCCTTGTCAACTGGAAATATCACATTAGGCTGCATATACTCGTTGTATAAAGCAATTCCACGAAGTTGGCCTTATCTATGCAACATGGAATAAGGAACATGGAACATGGAACGTCATTTAAGGCGTCCGCTTTTCAGGGATTGTTTTGCAGTATTCCCCTGTCAGTGTTTGTAACAGAGAGAGAAATAAAGAGTTGCGGGTTTTAGCATGAGTTTTTCTGAGTCTGGCTGTAAAAATATCATCACCAATCACTCCCTTCAGGAATACTTTTTTGATTCGGTTAACGCCGCGGTCAAAAACCAGCGTATCGATACCAGTGATGAAACGATTTATTACCTGGTGAATTTGTTGACCGCTTTCAGCCGCAGCGAAGACCTGTTCGTCTATAGTGAAGACGGAGTGTCACTCAAGCCACTGGCGTTAATGTATACCGACGTATTGTCGGAAATTGCGCCGATTGAACGGATTCGCATATTGCAAAAACTGGGTGACACGGCATTGTTTATCTGCGGAGTATTTTTCCGATAGTCTCAACAACAAACTGGTCGATGTGGATTACTATATCGCGATGGGAGGTAACGCGTATTCCTGTCTGTCGGAAAGTATGCGCGGTTATTTCCGTAATACGGCCACGCAGCCGCTGTATAAGGAGCTGACCGCCAAATTTGTGGCCTTCGCCGATGTGTTAAGCGAGGTCACCGAAAATAAACTGTTCGCCTCTGATTACGACATCATGCGGTTGTATGAAGTCTGGATGCGCACCGGCAGCAAGCGCACGGAATCAATTTTGAAAAAACTGGGCATTACTCCTGTTGCCGCAACGGCGCCGGACTACAGTCACTGATTCCTGGATAATGGAAATCAGCCATGCTGCTCAATAAATTGCAGGCCCATCTGGAAGACATCTATGAAATTCAGACACAACACCGGGTGCATGATTTTGTTATCCACGATGCCACGCTGGCAGCATGGTTGGACAACAGCGGCAATGCCAGGGAGCTTCCCGAAAAACTGTTGATTCATCAGGATGGCGACAATATTGATGTGGCGCTTTATCTTGACGAACAACTCATCAAGCGGCTGGAACAATATGACCCGGTCTTTCAGTTAAATGACCGCAACATTCATGATTTCTGGGTGGCGCTGGAAGGTATCAGCCATTTTGTTTACCTCATCTATAATGCGGAATTTCAGCGGGCGGTTTCATTATTTGAACTGGAACTGCAGGCGGAAGTTGATAAATACATTTTAACGGCCTACCTGCTTGGACAACAGGGCAGTGAGGCCATACCGAGAAGCCTGCACTATCATCTGTACGGGAATGCGGAATTTGACCGGCGGTTGCAGGAGCATGAACTTCACCGTTACTATCAAGCGAATGAACTGGCCGCTAAATTTGCCGCGTTCATTGAATGCTGCATTAACAGCCGCATGTCAAACCGAAAGATCGCCAACACGCTGAGACGTTTCTACCGCCTGACTCATCATCAAAAAATCCGCAGTATCATGCAGCTTGCCGGTTGACACTGGCGGGACGCGGCGTCTTTGTTTCAAACGGGCAGGCGGCCGCGCGCGCAACGGCACACCTTGAAAAAAATCCGCTATACATCTATTCATCCCGCCGGCAAGCATTTAAACTAGCTATTGTCTGGTTTGCCTTCGAATCTCACGTGTGTGACGCGAAACCATAACAACAGGGAAGCTATACAGATGAATACGAATAGCCGGTCAATCACCACAAGCCCTGCCTGGCAAGCGCTGGCAGCTCATCATCAAAGTATCAAGACGTTGCACTTACGCCAGTTGTTTGCGGATGATCCGCGGCGTGGCGAACGCTTCACCAATGAAGCAGCCGGTATCTATCTTGATTACTCCAAAAACCGTATCACGGACGAAACGCTCAAGCTGCTTTTGCAACTGGCGGATGAAGCGGGCCTGAAAGCGCGCATCGCCGCCATGTTCCGTGGCGACAAGATCAATATCACCGAAAACCGATCGGTGTTGCATGTGGCGCTGCGCGCGCCGCGCGATGGTTCGATCATCGTCGATGGCGTGAATGTGGTGCCGGAAGTGCACAAGGTGCTTGATGCGATGAGCGGTTTCGCAGAGCGCGTGCGCAGTGGTGAATGGAAGGGCCATACCGGAAAACGCATACGCAATATCGTTAACATCGGCATCGGCGGCTCTGACCTGGGGCCGGTGATGGCTTATGAAGCATTAAAGAGCTACAGTGATCGCAGCCTGCGGTTTCGTTTCGTTTCCAATGTCGACAGCACTGACTTTACCGAAGCGGTGCACGATCTTGATCCGGCGGAAACGCTGTTTATCGTTGCCTCGAAAACCTTTACCACCCTGGAAACCATGACCAACGCGCAATCCGCGCGCGCCTGGCTAGTGGCCGGCCTGCGCGGGGATGAAACATCCGTTGCCAGGCACTTCGTTGCGCTTTCGACCAATGCGAAGGAGGTGGCGAAGTTTGGTATCGACACCACCAACATGTTTGGCTTCTGGGACTGGGTAGGCGGGCGTTACTCCATGGATTCGGCGATTGGTTTATCCACCATGCTGGCCATCGGTCCGGAACATTTCCGCGGCATGCTTGCCGGGTTTCATGAAATGGATGAGCATTTCCGTAGCGCGCCTTTCGCGGAAAACCTGCCGGTGTTGATGGGGCTGCTCGCCATCTGGAACACGAATTTTCTCGACGCGCATACCACCGCGGTGCTGCCCTACGAGCAATACCTCAAACGTTTTCCGGCTTACCTGCAACAATTGATCATGGAAAGCAATGGCAAGCAGGTGACTCTTGATGGCGGAAAAGTTGCCTGCGATACCAGCGCCATCTATTGGGGTGAACCCGGCACTAATGGCCAGCATTCGTTTTACCAGTTGATCCATCAGGGCACGCGGCTGATTCCCTGTGACTTTATTGTCTTCGGCCGGGCGCTTAACCCGATCGGCGCGCATCACGACATGCTGGTGGCGAATGTGTTCGCGCAGGGAGAAGCGCTGGCTTTTGGCAAAACCGCCGAGGAAGTCCGCAAAGAGGGTTCGCCTGATTCACTGGTGCCGCACCGCAGCTTCGAGGGCAACCGGCCTTCCAATACATTAATGCTTGAAAAACTGACCCCGGCCGCGCTCGGTAAACTGGTAGCATTGTATGAGCACAGCGTGTTTACCCAGGGCGCTATCTGGAACATCAATCCCTTCGATCAATGGGGAGTGGAACTCGGCAAAGTGCTGGCGCAACGCATCATTCCGGAACTTGATGTTAAACACGCAGAACCCCTTAAGCACGATAGCTCGACCAACACACTGATCCGGCGTTACCGCCATTTCAAATCAGCGATTTGATGGTGGTGCGTTGGGAGTTTTCCTATAGCAGCGTGGTGTGATTGTGATGATTGCCATGTGTGTCACCTTGATGATAGGCCACCCAGGCGATAGTCCAGATACCAAATCCTATCACCAATAGAGCGGCGATATTTCTTACCGTGGTTTTCTGAATCCACACTTTTACCTGATAGGCGAACACGCCGGTGAGTAACATTGCGGGTAAGGTGCCAATGCCGAAACTGAGCATGATTAATGATGATTGTTGCCAGCCGGAAGATGCCGCGGACCAGGTGAGAGTGCTGTATACCAGGCCGCAGGGCAGCCAGCCCCAGATCATTCCGAGTATGGCGGCCTGATGAGGTTGCGTTACCGGCATGAGGTGGTTGCCAAGCGGTTGCAGGTATTTCCACGCGTGGCCGCCTAGTTTTTCTAGATAAGTCAGGCCCCGCCACCATCCCGCCAGGTATAGTCCCATCGCGACTAGCATGAGTCCGGCGATAATGCGTAACACCGGGGCCGCAGCACCGCCGGTTTGCTGCAACCACCCGCCCAACGAGCCGGCAATTGCGCCGGCAATCGCGTAACTGAATATACGGCCGGAATTATAGAGTAACAAGATGGCTGTTACCCGGCGGAATTTTCTTTGTTGTCCGGGAATGGCAAAGCTTAATGCGTTCATGATGCCGCCACACATGCCGATGCAATGGGCGCTGCCCAGAAGTCCGATAATAAACGCCGCCGTATAAGAGATCGGGTCGTGACTCATTGCCCGCGAACCTTAACTGTAATAAATTGTGTCATGGATACGAAAATCATTTCCGGTGTTGTTGCCTTTGCCGTCATTGTGCTGGTGATCGGTCTTATGATACCACGCGGCGAACAGCCATTGGCGCAAACCTTTCCCTGGCAGATTGAACATACTCAAAATGGCAGTACGCAGGTATTTGGCCTGATCCTGGGAGAAAGCACTCTGCAACAGGCGGAACAAGTGTTTCAGGCTGAAACCGAGTTGAGTTTGTTTGAACCAGCTGATGAAAACAGTCAACGCATCATTGAAGCCTACTTTGACAAAGTAAATCTCGGCGGCTTGAGCGCCAGGGTGGTTATTGTGATGGACGTAACGCCGGAGCAATTGCGGGCCATGTACGAACGGGGAACCCGGATCAGCACGCTCGGTGATGGGAG
>JAKEGK010000227.1 GCA_022627515.1 Gammaproteobacteria bacterium | reverse complement strand
TTGTATCTATTTCTATGATGGTGTCGAAGACGCCTTCGCCAAATGTACTGCGGAGCTGCTCATTAATGTTTCGGTGTGTGCGATTTCTTTTATCGAGCAGTGTGACTAGAATACGATATGCGAGATTGGGATTGTATCCCTCCCGAATCTTGCGGATGAGGGCCATCATGTTGCGCAGGGCGTATGCCGAAAAATATTCCGCCTGAGTTGGGATCAGCAGGAGGTCTGCGGCGACAAGCGCATTTTGGGTTATGGCGCCAAGCACCGGCGGGCAGTCGAGAATTATATAATCGTAAGGCATGTTTGCGTTTACAATGGCGCGCTGTAAAACAGTTGTGTGATTTGTGCGCATTGGCAGGAACTGCTCGGCTGTTCCAATGCGTGAATTGGAGGGAATGATGTCGAGGTTTTCGGTATTTGTTTTAAGACAGACACCTGCCATGGAAACATTGTCGAGCATAATCTCGTTGGATGTATGTTCGGCTTCTGACGGTTCGATGCCAAGGGCTAATGTAAGATTGGCTTGTGCGTCCAGATCAATCAGTAAAACACGCTGTCCAAGTTCTACAAGGGCTGCGCCAAGTGACAGGGTGGTGGTGGTCTTTGCAACCCCGCCTTTTTCATTTGATATGGCAATTGTTTTTGACATGGTTTTCCTGTTTTTGATCTACTTATCTGGTGAAGGTATATTTTTTTGAGGGATGATCTCGACTCGTGTGGCGCCCAGAACACGCTGTAGTTCTGCCGTCGCTGTTTTTATCATTTCTTGCGGGTCGTTCGTGCTGCGGATTTTGTTGGTGATGTCTGAAACAACGCGTTCACGGGTGGCGCGCGAGGTGGTTTCTTCGAATAAACGTGCATTTTCTGCGGATAGCGCAACGCGGTCGGCTACGGCTTTGATTAAATCTATCTGGTCTCCGCTTACACGTTCAGTTTTGGGTACTTGAACTGACAGGGTTCCAATGGTTTTTCCGCGAAGCATGATCGGGACGGATACTTCCTGCCGTCCGCTGTGCTTTTCTGAGGCTTGATCTTTGCCTTCTTCAATGCGGCCTATGGTTTCAGTTTCACTCAATGGGGTTGATCCACTGGCGTTATAGCGGAAGCCTGTTAGTTTTAATTCCTTTGGCAGTTGACTCCACGAGTCTTGTGAGTGTTGGCGATAAATTGCCTCAGCCTCAGCCAGGGAATTTTGTGTTTGATCGAACAAACGGGCATTTTGAATTGCAAGACTAACCTGCTCTGCGAGTGTTGACAATACGTCCACATCGTCATTGGTGAATGCGTTCCGTTCAGTGCTTTGCACATCCAAAGCGCCGAATACCTTGCCGCCTATTTTTAACGGAAGAGCCATTTCGGAGTGGGTGTCTGGCAGATCTGGATTGTTAAAGTAAACGCTGTCTTCACCCACGTCAAGCGCAATGCGTGGGAGACCGGTGCCAGTCACGTAACCGACAATCCCTTGTTCACCGATCTTTAACTGATGGCCACGCTTGAGCATTATCTTTCCGCCCGGGCTGTTTGCTGCGCTAAGCGTTGCATATTGGTTGCTGGCATCTATCAAGAAGATACCCACATGGTAGAAATTGAATTGTTCGCTGACAACTTGTGAAATATTCGGCAAGAGTTCCTGTAGGTTTTGTGCGGCATTAATTGCCTGAGAGACTTTAGTAATAGTCTCGAATTGCCTTCCTCGATACTCTCCTTTTTTTAATTCATCTTTAAGCGCTGTTGTACGTTCTTCTACACGTTTTTCAAGCGAGTGGATCATTTCTCTTAGGGTCGATGTCATTACATTAAGCGTCTCTGCCAGAGTTCCTATTTCATCCTGATCCTGAATTTCCGCTTTTACATCAAAATTACCCGCAATGATTTCATTCGCTACGCCAGTCAAGGCTTTCAAGGGCGCCGTTAACCTATTGCCTATTCCAAGTGTTGCGAGTGATGCGATTGTCAGAATAATGAGTACTAATATAATACTTACCATGATTGTATTCCTTGTTTCTTGGGCAACCTGGGCATTCACGGTAATTGCTTCTGCGAGTAATTCATCTGACGGCACGATGATGGCAAGGCTGTACTTCACTTCTGGTATTTGTTGGTAAGCGATATATTTTTCTACTCCGCCTAGTGTGATTGATTTTATATTGTTTCCTAAAACTACCTCTTTTAGTACGGCAAAGAATTCAGGATCCATGCCGCTCAGTTTTGCCTGGTCTAATATTTCGCCGAGCGGAACTGTATCTTCTGTGACGCCAAAATCAGCATAGCCGGCCCGTGGTAATGCGATAAGACGGTTATTGCTATCTACAAGGAAAGCATACCCGGTTTTTCCCACGTGAATATTGGATATTAAACTTGTGATTCTGTTAAGCTGAATATCCATGGCGGAAACACCCTGAAATTCTTTTTTCGAATTGAATACAGGTTTGCTTGCTGTTATAACAAGCCCGTTGAGGGCCGCATCCTGATAAGGCGCCGACCAGACTACTTTGCCCAATAAATTATTTACCGGCGCTGCTTCAACAAACCATGGTCGTCCAGTTACATCAAAATCAGGCGGAACAATAGCTGCGAGATCGATATTTGGATAATAAATTGTTTCTCCGGACACACCACCAAAATAAATTGCGATGATATCCGGGTTGCTTTCAAGAATGGATGGCACAATTAATTCGGTCTGTTTTAATACATTTATTTTTGAGATGAGTTTATCTGTAAGCTCAACTTTGGCTGGTATGAAAATTGAGGATGTTTCAGCGTTTGAGTTATCCCAACTTCCAGATGACAAGCGGGAGAGTGAAATAGATGCATCCCAATAAGCCCCGCTATTTAGAAGCGCTTCCTGGGAAAGCATTTTGTTCTCGGTTGAACTTATCGTTGAAACACTCTCTCTCATTGAGGCAAAAAAGCCCTCCAGCAGGGTTGATTGTTCATTGCTTAAGGTGGATAAATTGTTCTCTGCTTTATTGCGAACACTTGACTCAAGTTGAGTCGTTAGGAATGAGTTTGATTCTTGATTGCGAAAATAAACATAATATCCCATTCCAATAATGGCGATAAATGTGATCAACATATTCCCAAGGGTCAGTTTGGTGCGTAAATTGAATCGTCCAAACGACATTTTTGCTAAAGCGGAAATAAATTGGGATCGCGATTTCTTCATTGACAAATTTCCTTTACTTTTCACTGGTGTCTGCGTTTCCACTTTGAAGTTTGATCATAACTTCCGAACCAGGCATGGCTCTTCCCAATTCCTCCACTGCTGTTTGTAAGACATTTTTCAGGTTGATGGATGTTCCAATTTTTCCGGTAACTTCGCTGATCGTTTGTTCTTTAATCAACTGCCTCCGAGATTCCTTAATCAGGCGCGCGTTTTCGAGCGCAATTGAGAGACGTTCTGAG
>JAKEGK010000226.1 GCA_022627515.1 Gammaproteobacteria bacterium | reverse complement strand
TATCAGGCGCAATCAGTCGGTTCGATAAGCGATTAGTTGATAATGGGGATATTCAAAAGAAAGTGGAAAGGGTGTTGATAACTATTAATAAACAGACTTGATCCCTATTTCCCTCGCTGGCCCATATGGCGGAAGGCGAAGCCATGACATTAATTCTTCAAGATGCAGAATTGACAACTCAACAATCGGCGGATTTTTTAAATGTTTCACGGCCATTTTTCGTGAAACTCTTGGAAGAAGGGAATCTGGCTTTTCACAAAGTTGGTAGTCACCGAAGAGTTTATTTTCGAGATCTCGTTGCATATAAGAAACATAGCATGGATGAAAGACGACAAGCTTTGGATGAATTATCTGCGCAGGCTCAGGATATAAACATGGGCTATTAGACGGATGTCTAATTTTACTGCAGTCTTTGATGCCTGCGTACTTTATCCCGCGCCTCTTCGCGATCTTTTGTTGAGAGTGGCAATGACCGACCAGTTTAGAGCTCATTGGACGGAAAAAATCCACGGAGAGTGGACACAGAATCTTTTAGCAAATAGGCAGGATATTACCGAAACTCAATTGCAGAGAACCGTTGAACTAATGAATAAAGCAGTGCCTGACTGTTTAGTTGAAAACTATGAAGACCTGATAGATTCACTTGAGTTACCCGACCCAAATGATCGGCATGTATTGGCAGCGGCTATTAAGCGTCAGGCAGATGTGATCGTGACGATTAATGTTAGAGATTTTCCGGAAGAAGTTCTTCAAAAATATCACATTGATGTGCAATCACCTGATGTTTTCCTAAATCACCTTTATGATCATAATTCTACAGCTTTTTGTAGCGCTGTGCGTCAACAAAGGGCGAGTTTGAAAAATCCAACATATACAGCCGAAGAATTGTTGGATACTTTTTATAATCAAGGATCGCCTTTGACTGTGAATAAGTTAAAAGAAGTGATTGATTTACTTTAATGAATTTCATCACAAGCTTTTAGAATAAAGGGGTTACCCATATGCGCCGCGCACATTCTATTGTCATCCATGCGTTTTTTTCTTGAGTCTTCTACCGCCGCGCCGCGCGGCGCAGCTGTGAGTAGCGTTTACGTGTTGACTGTTCGCCGAGGTATAAAGGAACCACAGACTCCACGGCTTTTGGATTGATACCGAACACAGGTGGAAAATCTTCCTCGCAAACACTATCGACCGTCGCGGAAAGAAAGTTGTCCACGGTAAATGGTTTGCCGGGCAACACACCCATGAGCATGGCCTGCAAACGGGATGGTCCGTTGCCGAGGGGTAGTACCGCTTTTTTTATACCGCACACGGCGGCGGTGTATTTCACAAGTTCCTGCAATGTGTACACCGTCGGTCCGCATAAGGGGTAGCGCTGAGCGAAGGTGCGTTTGTCATCGAGGGAACGGACAAAAGCCTGCGCGACATCCTCAACGAAAACCGGCGCAAACTTCGCTTTGGCGCAGGCCAGCGGAAAAGGTGCGAAGCGGGGCCGCATGCGCAGCAGTTTCGCGAAGCGGTTGAAGAAACTGTCTTCCGGTCCAAAAATAACCGAGGGTTGAAAACTGGTGACGTGCACGTCGTGCACTACGGTGTGCAAAAATTTTTCCGCTTCGCCTTTGCTGCGCAGGTATTTGCTGGGTCCGTTGATATCGGCTTTTAACGCGCTCATATGCAGCAGGCGCGGCACTTCGTTCATGATGCAGGCTTCGCCGACTTTGCGCGCGAGTTCGACATGAACTTTCTGAAAAGTGCGTCTGCCGGATTCATTCAAAATTCCAATCAGGTTAATAACCGTGTCCTGCCCGATGAACTGCTTCTTCAACACCGGCGGATCATGAATATCGGCCGAGACGATTTTTACCGTTGGCAGCACCAGTAAATCGCGATGCCGCTCCCGGTGCCGGGAAATGATTTTTATGCGGTGCCCCTGTTTCGCCAGCTGTTCAACGATATGCCGGCCCACAAAACCGGTGCCACCCAAAATACAAATGTTTTTAACTTGTGACACGTAAGCGATCTCCAGCGAGCGTTGACTAAATAAGGGAGATAAAACGGTTGACGGGCGAGATTCTGCGTAACAAATGCCTCAGCGTCAAGTGAAGGAATCAGGTGGCATGATTTGGTGTGATACGGTCATTTTCTGAACATGTGTATCGTTGAGCGGCATGAAATGCCAGCTAGAAGCGGATTCCTCTGAAAATACAGGCTTCCGCCGGTATACTTCATTGAATATGATTGAAACTTGATGAGGAAACTGGTTATGGCGCATCAGTCGATTAATCCGGCGACCGGTGAAACGCTGGCAACGTTTGATACCTGGGACGCCTCCAGCCTGCAACGCGCGTTGACATCGGTAAACGACGCGAATAGATCGTGGGCGTTAACACCCATATCAGAACGTTGCGGCCTGATGCGCCGGGCCGCGCATCAGTTACGCGAGGATAAAGAAAAGCTTGCAACCATTATCACGCGCGAAATGGGCAAGTTGATTGGGGAAGCCGAAGCGGAAGTGGAAAAGTGCGCGCTCGGATGCGAATACTATGCGGAGCGTGGCGCCGGATTTTTGCAGGATGAAATAATTGAAACCGACGCCGGCAAGAGTTATGTGTGTTACCAGCCCATTGGCACGGTACTGGCGGTGATGCCGTGGAATTTTCCTTTCTGGCAGGTGTTCCGGTTTGCGGCGCCCGCATTGGTGGCCGGCAACACCGCTGTGTTAAAGCACGCGTCCAATGTTCCGCAATGCGCGCTGGCTATTGAAGACATATTTAAAAAAGCGGGATTTCCCGAAAACGTGTTTCGCACGCTGATGATCAGCGCATCGCAGGCGCAATCGGTTATTGAGAATCCAATAATCAAGGCGGTGACGCTGACCGGCAGTGAACTGGCGGGGCGGCAGGTTGCCGCCCACGCTGGCGCCAATCTCAAGAAAAGCGTGCTGGAACTGGGTGGTTCGGACCCCTTTGTCGTTCTGGACGACGCGGACCTGGAGCACACAGTACAGAACGCCGTGACTTCCCGTTTTCTCAATGCCGGGCAAAGTTGTATCGCCGCCAAACGTTTTATTGCCGTGAAAAGTATCGCGGATAAATTTTTGCAGCAATTCCGGATAGCCGTTGATGCGCTCAAGCCAGGCGATCCTATGGACCGGGCCACCACGCTCGCGCCGCTCGCGCGCCTTGACTTGCGCGATGAATTGCATCGGCAGGTCACGGACAGTATTGCGGCGGGCGCGCGGGTTATCATCGGATGCGCGCCGGTGGCGGGATGGGGCGCGTTTTATCAGGCTACGATTCTCGCGGACATCAAACCAGGCATGCGCGCCTATGAAGAAGAACTATTCGGACCGGTCGCGTTGGTGATAATCGCCGAAGATGAAGCGGATGCCTTGCGCATCGCCAACGATACGCGGTTTGGATTAGGCGGCAGTGTCTGGACGCGGGACCGGCAGCGCGGTGAAACGTTTGCCCGGCAAATGCAGGCCGGATCGGTATTCGTCAATGGTTTTGTCAAAAGCGACCCCCGCCTGCCTTTTGGCGGAATCAAGGCGTCCGGTTATGGACGGGAATTGTCACGCCACGGCATTCTTGAATTCGTCAATATAAAAACTGTCTGGATTCGTTAAGGCGTGGAGTTTTTACCTATATTGCCCCTGTACCTGCTGATAGGTGTTGCCGCGGGTTTGTGCGCAGGCTTGTTTGGCGTCGGTGGCGGCCTCATTATTGTTCCCGCGCTGGCGTATGTGTTCAGCTATCTTAATGTCACCAGCGCTTCCATCATGCAACTCGCGGTTGCCACATCACTCGCCGTTATTATCATTACCTCCATCTCGTCCGTGTTGGCTCATCACAAACACGGCGCGGTGCAATGGCCGTTGTTCGTCAGGATGGCGCCGTTTATTGTCGCGGGCAGCCTGCTTGGCGCCTATATCGCCGGCCGTGTTCCCAGTGATTTTCTGAAACTCGTTTTTGGTGTTGTTGAGATAATCATCGCGCTGCAAATGTATTTTGAGTTCCGGCCGCGGCCCGCGCGTGTGTTGCCGGGCATTGCCGGCCTTGGCGCGGTGAGTGCGGCAGTCGGATTCATGTCCGCTATCGCTGGCATCGGTGGCGGCACAATGATGGTGCCGTTTCTTACCTGGGGCAATATCAGTATACACAAGGCGGTTGCAACATCCGCCGCGTGCGGTACGCCGATCGCGGTGGCGGGCAGTCTGGGTTTTATGTTATTGGCGCCCCCTGCGGTTGATCTGCCGGATATGTCAGCCGGGTTTGTTTATTGGCCCGCTTTTCCGGGTATCGCGTTTGCCAGCATGCTGGCGGCGCCATTGGGCGCCCGGCTGGCGCATCGCATGTCAACATACAAACTCAGGCGCATATTCGCGCTGTTTTTATTTTTTATCGGATTGCTGATGCTGTTAAAGTAATACTGCTGTTAGTTTAATGATTGTTTATATTTGTCAG
>JAKEGK010000225.1 GCA_022627515.1 Gammaproteobacteria bacterium | reverse complement strand
CCTAATATATGTACGTGCATGGCAGTAAGGTTTCCTGGTTAGATAATATTAATTCGCGCAGTCAGTTTTATATTCAGTTAAGCCTGAGCAATGAAGAATACGCGTACAATCCTGAAATAGGTAAAGATATAAAAAACCGAAATGCCAATGCCGGCCCAAAAAGGTAAGGAAAGCGCGTTTCGCAGGATGTGGCCCACAACGATAATATCCCATATAAAAATCAGCAACAGTAAGTAGCGCGCAAAAATCCAGTGTTCGCCCAGCAGCGCCAATGGCCATGTTAGTATGCAAAAAATGGTGCCAGTTCCGGCCAGCGCGGTCATTGTTTGCACTGAGCGGTTCATGAAGCTGCGGATCCATAATCCCGCCTGGGCCAGTGCGATCACCAGGATAAAACCAACCAGAATGATGGCAACGATTTTGGAAAGATTGCCTTCGATAAACGTAATCGCCAGCGAGAGGACAAAATAGGCTAAAACGCTAATAATCAATAATACGCGGGAGGCGGGCACATTTTCCGCATTGGCGCGCAGCACGCAGATATCGAAAAACAGTTTCAGGATGAGTGACATGGCTTTGTAGCGGTATACGCCGCTATGATTCTCGTTTGGAATACATATATCAGTAACGAAGGTATAATACTAACTTAAGGAAAATATTTTGTAATTTTATTCAATGAATTACAACTAATTATATAAACCTTCCATCCGGGTTAACCCGAAACTCGCCAAAAACGAGCTTTTCCCGGTGATCTGTGGGTGATGGATGAGTGTACAGGAACTAAAACGGATTCACTGGGGCTTGATGCTGATGGAAGAGTTGAAAGAATTATTTGTCGATTCACAGGATAAACTGTCAGACCTGTGTGCGTTGATTGAATCAAGTGATGTCATTGGCATCGACACGGAATTTCTGCGTGAAAAAACTTACTATGCGCAACTATGCCTGATGCAGATTGCCACGGATAATCTGCTGGCTTGCGTTGATCCGCTCAGTATTTCAAATCTGAATCCGTTGCTTGAATTACTCTATCAGCCCCGCCGGATCAAAATTATGCATTCCGCCCGGCAGGATCTGGAAATCTTTTTTGACCTCAAGTCCGGGCTACCCAAACCGGTTTTCGATACCCAGATTGCAGCCACATTGCTGGGCTACGGTGATCAGGTCGGCTATGCCGGTCTGGTCAAGGCCATGCTCTCAAAAACCGTAGACAAGGAACATTCCCGCACTGACTGGAGCCAACGCCCGCTGGACGAAGCGCAAATTCACTATGCGTTAAACGATGTACGTTATCTTATACCGCTTTATCGTCAACAACAGAAACGGTTGGCGGAAAAAGGCCGGGAACAATGGCTGCAACCGGATTTTGAGAGTTTGACGGATACGCGTCTCTACGCACCCGACCCGCAACAGCTATGGCGGCGTGTGAAGGGCGTCAACATCCTCAAACGCGGCCAGTTAGCTGTGTTGCAGCAGTTAACCATATGGCGTGAACAGTGCGCAAAAGAATTGAACCGGCCGCGAAAATGGGTATTGCCTGACGAGGTGCTGGTGGATATTGCGCGGCGTTGTCCCGGTTCCGTGGAAGCATTGGAAAAAATCCGCGGCTGGAACAATTTCATGAAAAAAAATGCGGATGATATCCTGACAGTTATCGGGCAGGCCCGTTTGATACCGGAATCACAATGGCCCGTGGCGGAACGCGCTATACCAATGACCCCGGATCAAGAGTCCATAGTTGATCTGCTGATGAGCGTGGTGCGAATGCGGGCGTTCGAAAACGATGTGACGCCCGCGGCGCTGGTGACGCGCCGGGAACTTGAAAACCTGGTGATGGGGGAACGGAATACCAGTGTTCTGTGCGGATGGCGGCGGAAATTGGTCGGTAACGAGCTGTTGCGGTGTCTTGAAGGAAAAAAGCGGATTTCAATTTCCGGACATACGCTGCGCATTGCTGATGTAAATGGCAGCTGATTATCGATCGCAAAGTCAAACCGGCAATGGATAGCGCATGGTTGCCCCGGTTTCTAGTGCCGTTGCCTGCCGGATTATCCATATCAGCGGACGGCAAGCCGCGGAATATTCTTTGCGCTAACAACGTCACACCGGGAAGTTGTTAAATTATTCAAATAAAACACTCTGAACCAACCGGCCCTGGAGAGGGGAGTGAAGGACATCAATCTGGCCGCCGTAAAAACATTGCATGCGTCAGGGTTCCGGGGGTATTGATTCAGTGCCATAATAGAATAATGAATACCGCCAGACGGGATATTGGGAAAATAATCGTATCTATCAGTGAGATTTGTAAGACGTTGCAGTGTTTGTCAATTTATTCTTGGGTAAGGTAAAGTATTTGTAGACTTTACCTGAAGTCGCAAACAATAATATTGCTTAAATCATTCGTTGTGTGAGGTGCGCAGTGTACAGCGTGGTATATCAATCCAGGAAAATTCTGTCGATGCTGGGTTTGTATGTGCTGTTGTTTTCAGCAAATTACGCAGTAGCTCAAGAAGAGGAAGTGGAAAAGTACACATACGCAGGCGCGGATCTGAATTTCTCCAGTATGGATGCGCTGGGTGTTACCTATAATCCCATTAATATGCGGGCAAAACTGGGAGTGATTTTATTGCCCGATACCATTCCCGTGCTGGCATTGGAGACTCACTTTGGTTTCGATTTGGCGGATGATACCAATACCGTGAATGGCCAGAATGTGTCGCTAAGTATCAATTACTATATCAGCCTGTATGCGCGGGCGTCCCATGAAGTGGCTGATTTTGTGTCGGTGTATGGCCTGCTGGGATTCGCCGTTGCGCAACTGAATGGCGATACAGGTTTTCTCCGGGATGATACGCAATCGAGCCTTTCTTACGGAGTAGGCGCCATTTTTAACGCGCCCCTGGGTATTGGCGTCAACGTGGAAGTAATGCAGCTTATTAATGCGGACGCTTTTGATATTTTCATGGCAAGCCTGGGCGCAAGTTATAAATTTTAACTCCATCACAAAAATCATTGCAGTTTTTCAGCGGTTGGGTCGATAAATCAGTAGTCAGGATGGTTATAACTTTTAGTGTGAGGCCAGGCTTATGAAACTGCTGAAACTCTTTTTAATGATTATTATAGGCTCGACACCGATCGCCTGCTCCAAATCAGATGATCAGAAAACTCAGGAGCATTTTCTATCCGGTCAGCAACGCGCCCTTGAGCGTGCGCAGGATGTCAATAATGTGCTTCAGCAGGCGGAAGAAAAAAAGCGCCAGCAGCTGGAAGACACCGAGCGTTAATCCTTCGTTTTTTGCAGTACGATTCTTCTGAACCAGCCACCGGCTAATACCGGTTCGTCCTCAACTTTAGCCAGCGACTTGCACTCTTCCAGCAAATGTTCAAATACCACGGTGGTTTGCGTGGCGATATGCCGGGTAATGGGATTAGCCAGCCGGCGCAGTAATGCCAGTTGGCCGGGTTTCAGAAACTTGTCCAGAATAAGTATATGGCCGCGGGTCTTTACCACGCGCTGAGCCTCCCGCAATGCCAGTTGCGGATCCGGTACGACGGCAAGTATCAGATGCATTACAATCAGGTCGAACGAAGCCCCTTCATACGGGAGATTCATCGCATCACCCAATTGCAGCGTGATATTCACAGCGCCTTTGCGCCGCGCGGCTTTGTTCAGCATGCCAGGTGTAAGATCGATACCCGTATAAAAACGGTCTGCCGGTAAATGAGGTATGTCCAGGCCCGTGCCGATGCCCGTAATCAGAATTTTGTCACCGTGGCGGGACAGTTGCTGAATCTGTTGCAGGCTGGTTTTTCGAATAGCATGCGTTGCTTTTGCCACGACCAGGTCGTAGAAGGGCGCGATTAACGTGTAACTGTGCTTAAGTCCCATAGGAGTAAAAAACGATATATCCGGCAAAGCAACATCGTATTAGGCGCAGGACGTAAATGTAAGATCTAATGCAGCTTATTTGGCAGTGATAGTGTAAAAGCGGGAATGTCAGCATCAAAAGGGGTGCCGTCTTCTGAGAGCATTTGATAACTGCCTTCCATGCTGCCGACAGGAGTTTCAATTACCGTACCGCTGGTATATTGAAAGGATTGGCCAGGTTTGAGATAGGGTTGTTCTCCAACAACGCCTTCACCATGAACTTCCTGCGTATTGCCATTGGCGTCATTGATGATCCAGTGCCGCGTTAACAATTTGGCGGACAAACTACCCTCGTTGCGGATGGTAATGGTGTAAGCGAAAACATACCGGTTCATATCAGGCGCCGATTGTTCTTCCAGGTAGGAAGTTTCAACGTCTACTGCGATATTGTATTGATCACTGGTTTCCATGAGTATATTTGAACTGAATAGTCGGTTGCATGCAAGCGGAATTATACAGGCAAAAAGCAAAACATGGAGTTTTTACCGCTTAATGTTTCTCCCTGGAATTGTGTTTTATTCAAAATTCAACCAGTTATTTATTTTGTGCGGGCGGCTGGATGCTGTCCTTCTGAGGATGTTCCCCGATGGATTCAAGGTCCTTGCCTGTGCTATTGAGCGGTTCGCCAACGGAAACGCGAATTTTTACAATCACGCCTGAGGGCTGAATATCAACGGTTTCCGTATAACCTCCAAGTTCTGCGATATTATGCGCCAGCCTGTTGTTTTTGATATCGCGGTGATCAAACACTATATGCGTTATGTTACCCAGGCTTTTCAATAAATTCTCGCTGTTTTCACGCGGCGGGGGCAGCTTAAAAACGTCCCGCTTGCAGACGATCATTGTTTGCGCCGGCCATTGGCTTGCCGCCAGGAAAGGCTGATTGGGATCCGCCGCCTCTTCTGCCAGGCGTTGGATGAGTTGGTCGCGCGGGGTCAATACCTCGTTGATAATTTGCACTGCGTAGCTTTTGTCTGCCTGCATAAACAAAAGCGAAACCGCCATGATTGCGGCAAATACCAAACCTCGTTGGCCCATGAACCCCGGCGTTTTGATGGATTTATTCAAGGCGATGAGAGCGGGTATGCCCCTGTAGAGTATTAATGCCGCGGCAATCATGGCCCAATTCTGATCCGCAGCGCTTAATCCAATTAAAGCACTGCCCAATAGCATGCTGCCCATAAGATTTTGTGACAGTCTTTTAAAATCGCGATAGATAAGGAATGCCAGAAGTGCCGCAGCAATTGCGCCGGCTATCCAGTGATCGAGGTAGGGTTCGCGCAGATTATAACCCATAATGGCATAATGTAATGAACTTAGCGGATTGCTGCCCCAGGCAATTGAAATCCAGCCTGTCTGCATCACCAGAATTATTGCCACGGTGATCGCAATGCCCGCCCAAATTTGTTTCTTCTGTTTGTCCGATTTGGGATTTGTGTGCCATTGCCAGGCGAGCGCCAAAGGATAAGCCAGTCCCATGGGATGCAATGTGACAGACACTGCAATCATCAACATTTGAGTAAAGTAAAGGCTGCTGATGCTGTGTGGGGACGCGCGGTATTTTTTATCGAGATACAAACCGGCGCCAAATATACTGATCAAGAAAGGCCCCGTGCTGATCGTATCCGCAAGGTATATAAGGACAGGTGTTATCACAAACAAGCCGGTGGCGATCAGCGCCGATTCGTCACCTTCGGTTTCCCGGCACCAGTTAAAAAGATACAGCGCTGCCACAACGCAAAATATCAAGGCAAATATTTTCGCCGCGATCATGCTGCCAGGCCAGTATAAGCCCAATGGTATGAACAACAAGGCGCGAAAATCCGGCCCACCATAGGTGGTTACCGGATTTACCACCTGATCGGAAACGGACCAATTCAGTAACAGCGCCATGGCCGCGCCTTCATCAAGGTTGTAAGCGTTAAACCGGATTAACTGGAATCCGATCATGGCTCCGCCCCAGAGGCACGTAATCAAGAGATACCAGGCTGATTTGGGGATACGTTCAAACATTATTGTTTTGTCTCAATCTCATCGTGTTGGAGTTTAATTGCGTGTTACCGAACACGCAGCGCTTTTCAGCAGTGTTTGCGTTACTTGTTGAGGTGCGAATTCTACATCAAGTCGCTTGTTGCTGGAATAATGGTGAATTATTCCTACTGAAAAACCAGTTGCAGCATTTTGCCGCCGGTTTCGTCCGCCAATTTGCGGTAGGCCCACGCTGTGTCGGCATTCTCTTTGCCAATTGGTATGGTGAATACCGGGCTGGGTATATCGAAGGGATGTATCGTGTCGTCGCTGGGTTCATCGCCAATGAGAAGGTAAGCACCCGGAATCGGCGCTTCACGGACCGCATGGCGAAATGCCTTGCCGATGGTTTCTTCGGATCCAATAAAAGGAGCCCCGCTCATCAAGTTGTCGAACATGCTGCCCATAGTGCCCTGGTAGGTCGCCGCGGTTCCATCCGAAAACCAGGTGATGGCATCAAGCCGTTTACCAGAGCGGATCACGATCACGCGCAGTACAGGAATCAGGAATGTTGTTGCGCCGTGCATTGAGCCAGTACCGTCAACCATGAGATGCAGGCTGTCGCCCGGGATATTTTCAAGTCCTTTAACAAACAGGTCAAAGTCCTTGCGGTTTTTGCTGTTCTTACCCAGGCCAACGGCTTCGAGTGAATGTTCCATTTGCGATTCGACGGTCATGTTAACCATACTGTCCATATCGCCTAGCAGCCGACGATTAATGGACTCTGCATTTTCCAGTTTTTTTTGCAGCTCGGACACACTGGCTTTTAATCGGGGCAGTTGATTCTCTTCGGCGAGTTTGGATGTGATCATGATCATTACCAGCAGAAACACAAACGTCGCCAGCATCAACAGGGCCATATCGGAAAAGCTTTCATGAATATTTGTGGATTGAGAACGTTGTTTTCTTGCCATAATCGTTTTGACTCAACGGCAATTGGGTTGTACATACTTTCAATGCTGTCCCACAAAATATAGCGCGGATCAGTGACGCTCTAATGCCACCAGATCTTTGGCATTGATAAGCGGTAGAGACATGGATTTACAAAACACGCTGTAAATATTTCCCTATAAGCTCGACGGCGGCATCCCTGCCGCCGACGGTTTTGTAAATCCATGTCTCACCCGCTTTAGCGCTCACTAAATCCTGCAAATCTCGAAGTCTATCCTGTGTATAAGCAATATTTGTGAGACAGCAATGACATAATTTCAATTATGAATTATGTTGTTCAGGATTTGCGAAAACTTTTTATGAAAACTTTCCACCATGCACCGCGATTCATGCGTTTTAGTTGAAATTCCTGACGCAGTGTATCCAGATACTGACTGCGCAGTTTAATGGTTTCTTCCAGTGAATTAGGGTTGTTTTCCCGCTGATGTAATTCCGCTAGCTCTGCCGTGAAATCCGCAACGGCTGATTTGGATTCATTTAAGACATTTTTTAAGTATTCGATTTTCTGTGATAATGTCTGGATTTCCTGATTTAAAACACGCACATCACGCTCGGTGGAAGGTTTAAAGTCGGCTGAGCAATATACGAGGCATATTCGTGTCAAGGCGTTTTTAAGGCTATCAACGCCATTCTCGTCGATGTATCCGTATACCCGCAGCAGAACGCCGCCTAAAACAGAACCCAGTAATGTGGTGTAAAACGCCGTGCCCATTCCTCCCATGGCGCCGCGCAAGCCACGTAAAAGCTGTTCCTGGTCCTGGCCCAGTGCTTCCAGAGAACTGGTAAGTCCGGTTAGTGTGAGCGTAAGCCCTACGACCGTGCCAACAAGTCCCAGGGTGATTAATAAATTACCAATCACCTCCAGGGCATGGGCGGTTCTGTGGTATACCGCAAATTCAACTTCAACTAATGCTTCAATATTCATTTCGCCATTATTGGCTATGACAGTCTTAAGGGAATCAAAGAAACTGGCGACACAGAGCTGTTTTTTGTTGTCCTCGATGCCCAGCCAGCCTTTTTGTTTTGCAATAGTTTCCAGGTAATCGACTTTTGTTGATTCCAGTGTAAGTAAAATGGTGAGTAGCAAGCTGGTCATCAGTCCCACGCCAAATAGCGCAATAATTCCCCATGTGATTCTTGAGGGATCATGTTGTACAAATTCCCAGACTTCAGTGTCCTGATACATGCTGGCGTAGATAACTATCGCCACTGCAGTCCAGACAATCCATAAAACCAGAGCTCGATAACCGCGTTGAATCATGATGGCCAATCCAGATCTGTCAATACTCGAGTTTTTTCATCAGGTATAGACATTAATACTTTTATTATATTGTTTTTTTATACTGCTGTTGGTTTAAGCAAAGATGTTTTATCGCTTCTTAGTATGAGTGGTGGTATAGGTGCAGGTCAAATTATCCAGCGGGTTTACATGGATATAAAGTTGTGTAAGTATACGCCGCTACGCTAAAAAAAGAGCCGCTACAAAAAGTAAAGTTATAGAAAGTTTGTTAAAGTATTTAAAGTCAAACGTGTAGAGGTTCTTTTCGTGACTAATTCGATAATTGCGGCATAATGTCCTGGTGCAGAGCATAATGTTGGCCTGCGCGGGGATGAGTGGTATAGTAGCGTCCACTGTTGTCACATACCTTGTGTCATGATATAAAAACGCCCAATTTATAATTAAAACATCGATCATTGAGGAGGGGTTCCATGCTAACTACAGGTGAAATTTTCATTACATACTTAATTGTTGCGGCAGTAGCCTTCGGTGTAGCCGGCTACATGTTAAAGAAAAATTCATAAAAACGGGATTGCATTAAAACAATAATTTCTAGTGGCATTAAGTGGTTCAGTGGTAAATATTAGTTATAGAGTATTATAAATTCCACGGTATTCTCGCCACACACATCCAGCAACAACCAGTGTCAGGTGTATGGGTAATGAACGAGTTGCTGAATCTACAGTGATGCGGCGTGCAACTGAAAAAAAGATGATACGAATTGTTTAATACAACAACGAGTATCAAAGCTGGCAGAATTTTAATTCGGGAGGGTGTTTCCAATGCGACGTTCAACAAAAATAACAGCAATTCTTGCGGTAGCGGCAATGGTGTCAGCTTCTGGCAGCTTTGCAAGTGCGACCGTTTCATACAGTGACTTTGGGGATTTGGAAAACGGCAAAAAAATATTTACTGCAGGCAAGGGTGATGTTCCAGCATGTACCTCTTGCCATGGCAATGAAGGGTTGGGAGATGATGCGATGGGCACGCCCCGCCTGGCGGGACAAGGCGTTGCTTTCCTGATTAAACAGTTGGAAGATTTTGCAACTGATAAACGTCAGGATACCACTATGTTTATCATGAATAACAATGCAAAAGGTTTAAGTCCTCAAGACCGCAAAGATGTTGCGGCGTATGCAGCAAGTCTCAGTGGTCCCACAGCGGGTTCAGATATGGCTGCAGTGAAAGAGCTGGGTTCTGTGCCGATGGGCGTCCGTTACCTGGGCAAAAACCTGGCGCAATTTGGTTCCGACGAGCGTGGTATTCCCGCATGCCATTCCTGTCATGGTTATAATGGCCGCGGTGCATTCCCGGTTTATCCGCGCCTGGCGAACCAGAAATATGTGTACCTTGTTAATCAGCTGAAAAAATGGCGTGACGGTTCGCGTGCAAACGATCCGCTGTCGCAAATGCAAAACGTCGCCAAGAAACTTACTGACGACGATATCTATAACGTCGCGGCATTCCTGACTTCAGCAGACCAGACAACCATAGGAAACTATCGTATTCCGGACCAGAAATAGGAACGCATGTTTTGCGGTGCTTGGGGTAACTCAAGAGTTAGTAAAGCAATAACACGCTGAATCTGGCCTGGCATCGGCATTTCTAGTGCGAGGGGAAAATAATAAAAAGGGCGGAGAGATCCGCCCTTTTTTGTAAGTAATAATTGGAAGAATAATCCATATCTGCATAATGAATAGTTGTTCAAGCAGATATCAGGAATCGGCTAAAGGCGGATATTATTCGCTGGGAATTTTTTTTGGCAACCGTGCGGCAATGTGCGGTTGCAATGAGGGAATTTTTTGCCGTGTACTAATCTAATGAAATGGTTAGCTTTCCAGTTGGACGTCAGATGTTTTAAGGCAATAAATTTTGACCAACAGCGAATTGAATGAGTTCTGTTTATGAGCAGTAAAAAACCAAGCGTGAAAACAGGTGAAAAAGTATTATTTGGCGTTGTCGGCGTTTTTATTTTATTGGCGGTTATTGCCTACATCATTCTGGAATCAGTCCGTTTGACATCTGACACGCCGATGTTTGAGAACAAGACAAGCTTTGATTTTAGTGAACAGGGTTCAATAGGTTCCGCGCTGTTTCGGGAATCGCGTTGTACTTCCTGCCACCGCGCTTTACGAAACGGCACGAACATGGGTTTATCTCTTGATGGCGTCGGGTCAGAACGCACTTACGATTGGTTATATAATTTTTTGAAGAATCCGGAGCAAACGTACGGAGCCAGTACCCTCGATCACGGGGCGGCGCCGAAAGAGGCAGCCTACGTTTCCCGGCTGCCGGACGATCAACTGAAAGCTATTGCGCAGTTTATTTCAGAATTAAAAGCCGAGCAGGGGTCAGCCTCCGCTCCTGTACCTCCTGATGGCCGTTCAGAGTTTATTGACAGTATGGTAAAAACATGGGCGCCAAAAGAATGGAAAGAAAAATACAGCGACGTTCGTGAAAAACAGCCAGCACAGAGCGAATGAGGAAAACATCGTGTCAAACGCAGTGACAGAGCCCTGGGCGCAAGATACCGAATATACGAAGTACACGCTATGGTTTGTTTACGCCTGCATCATCTACAGCATTATTGGCTTTACCTGGGGCGCATTAATGGGGGGTATTGCCGATTTCAGATATTTTGTGGATCACCGCATGCACGGGAATCTAATTGTTAGAGCGCATACCCATATCAACTTGCTGGGGTGGGTGGAAATGGCTATATTTGCCGCTGTTTATTATATTGTGCCGCGGCTGGTAAAACGCCCGATTTATAGTCTCAAACTGGTTAAATTGCATTTTTGGGTACACAATTTTGGCTTGATAGGTATGGTGGTATTTTTTAGCGCGGCGGGTGTTTTGGGAGGATTGGCAAGTATCAATTCCACACCTGACCAAATTGAGAGTACAGTTAAACCTCTTTTGGCAACCATGGGTATGTTTGGAACGCTTGTTCTTCTGGCTAACTTTATTTGGGCGTATAATCTGTTTAAAACGTGTGCTGGGTGGAAAAAAAACTAATGTGTGGTTCTGTACAATTTCGTTCTCTCCTGCTGTTTATAATCGGATTAACAATCGCTGGCTGTTCTATTGATGACAGTGGTTTGAAAGTAGGAATGAGTGCTCCCAGCTTGCGCACCAAAACACTCAATGACGTTAATGGGGATTTCAGCCGAATCACAACTTATCGATACCCGGACAAGCGTATGTACCAAATATCGCTTGACCAGGCCCTGACTTTGGATAAACCAATTATTCTGGAATTTGCTACGCCAGGGCACTGCACAGTGTGCGATAACCAATTGCAGATGCTAAAAGCCATGTTGGCCAAGTACGAGCAAGACGTGATCTTTTTGCATATGGATCAATATCAAAATCCGGAGGCATTTAAGGCATTTGGTGTTATTGGCGATCCGTGGACATATGTAATTGACAGGAAGAATATCGTCAGGTTTAAGCAACCGGGGCGCATGTTATATAACGAACTGGATCTAATTATCGCGGGGATATTGCGCAGTGAATCTGGTTAAAATTCCAAACCAGCTGAACAACAGAATGATGACAAATCCAGGTATTATTCGACTGTAATATTCAAATGAGTTACATGTAACAGGTAAGTAGTAATGGCAAAATCTGAACGCTATGAATTAATGCAAGATATCAAAGGTGTTACGTGGGATCTGTTGATGTATATTCCCACGGTTTCCGGTTTAGGGGCCGGAGCATTTATTTTTTGGTACCAGCCAAATCATGCGTTAGCTTACCTTTTGTTTTTTCTGGCTTGTTTTTTCTTTTATCAGGGGTTGCACAGGATTCTGGGCCGATTGATGTTGTTACCGAATACTCCAGTGGCGCTGGACGTGAACAAGCAACGGGTCCTGTTGGAATTACATAATGGCAAGACTATTCAATTAGTGAAAAATGTCCGGTATTTCTCGGATTACGCCGGAAAATCTTTCGGTCTCACTGGCCTGGATACTTCAGGAACGAAGCGGCAGTATGTGTTTCATAAAGGACAATTCAATAATCAAATTGAATATCAGAAGCTAGGTGGCACATTAAAGGTTTTTGCGTAACGCTTTAAAATCACTTCAGAATATTTTTGTTTGGTGCCCACTATTCACAATGCAAATCGTATTTGCTTGAATAATGAATAAAGCTGCGGGAGTTTGTTTCGTACGTAGTTATTCAAGAATATAGCATAAGAAAGAAGTGTGATTTGTAGGGTTTGATAACCCGCTATCGGGTCAATGTTTTCTTCGCTGTCTGATTATGTCTAAACCCAGAAAAACCAATATCACAGCGCCAATAGCAACCACGGTTACAATGGAGATTTTTTCAGTTTGGGGGCTTACGAGCCCGCCAATAAACATATGGACGGAATAACCAAGTATAAATAACGAACTTATGGCAACAATAATTAGAATAAGTAATTCTTTCATTTTTGATCTGGCTCAATGTTTTTTATAAATTCTATAGTTGCTTTTAAAATGGATTTTAGACTTGGCGATTTATAGCACAGAATCACTGTATTTTCTCAAATCAGGTTTTAGGCGTGTGGAAAATCGGCTTAAAACGATAAGCCACATGAATACTTTAATTAAAACAATTTTAGGCTTGACCTGATGTATGACATATGACACGATTTGGAGCCAATATAACCAGGTTGTGTGACTGGTATAGAAGCAAGCGGTAAGCGGTATGTAGCATGCAAAATTGTTAAGTTCTGGAAGATAATAAATAAAAAATAATCGTCTTGGGGAAACCTCTACTAAAAATAAGAATTATTACGAGCAGTATTCAAATAGTATTCTTAAGTTGGTGCAGGCCGATACTCGGCGAAACATGAATAAAAAAAATAAGTAGTCGTTAGAGCTGCTACTAGTTAGAACTGCCGCTGGAAATAACCAGAAATAACTAACTAAAAAGTATTACGGATCTACCATATTCAATAACAATATTTTTATTAGAATTGCTGAGGAGGTCAGGGGATGAAAAATCCATTTATACTTTGTTTTGTGTCTGGCATGCTCACCGGGATGGGTAACGGAAGCGTGTTTGGCGCTGCGCTTATGTGTTTCTTGGGGCGCGGCAAGTTTGGTGATTGGGGTGGGTGGTTCGGAGATGCCTATAACCCCGTGACCTTTACCGGCTTTATTGACTGGGCGATGATTATCTTCGGTGTGGCGTTTTACATTACACTGCATGTGGCAGTTAACCGCCATAACGCGCTGGAACGGCAAGCCGCGGGTTAAACGCTTCCGGTTTGTAAAAACTCATTTATTAAAAATTTATTTTTAAGATAAAGAGGTTGACACCATGTCAATGTTCGCAACAATTTTTTGTATCGCGCTTGCTTTTTCGAGTATGTGGTTTGGATGGTATTTGTTGATGCCACGTGACAGCCTGAAAAATCAAACCTAATTGATAATATATAGATTGTGAATAATTTATTGGGGAGGGGTTGTTAAATGTTTAAATATCTATTTGCAAAAAACGAAGATATCCCACCAGGTTCGGCGGCGATATTTTTCGGTTTCTCGTCCATTCTGTGGTTTATCGTGGGCACTGGTCTGGGTTCTTTCAATGCGGCGAAGCTGGCATTCCCTGATTTTGTCACCGGTATTGAAATGTTGTCATTCGGCCATATGCGCCAGGTTCACGTATTGGCCGTAATTCTTGGCTGGATTTCCATGGCGTTTGCTATGGCGATGATGTATATCACGCCTGCATTGGGAAATACCAGGTTATGGTCTGAGAAGCTGGGTATATGGAACTGTTTTATCTGGAACCTGGGACTTGGTTTGGGTCTGACTCTTTTGTGGTTTGGCATAACATCCGGCCGCGAATATTCAGACATGATCTGGCCAATTGACCTGGCGATCGTGTTTGGTATTTTGACACCGCTTTGCTTAAACGTGGTGATGACGATTAAGACTCGCCGTACACAGGGTATCTATACAACCAACTGGTTCTTCGGTGCGGCGACTTTCATGGTTATTATCGTATTCACCGTTGGTAACTCGCCGGAGTTCTTCCAGTTGACGGGTTTAACCGAGGCATACTTGACTTGGTGGTTTGCGCATAACGTACTGGGCCTGTGGATTACTCCGGTTGCGGCCGCGATTTCTTATTACATCGTACCGAAAGTAACCGGTAATCCGCTTTATTCTCACCGTATAGGTCACTTGCACTTCTGGTCAGTTGTTGTGTTCTACTCAACACCAGCCGCCCATCACCTGATGTCATCGCCTTTGCCAGAATGGTTGAAATCTTTCGCGTCTGTGGAAGGCGTATTGATTCTGGTGCCAGCAATCGCTTTCGTATCCAACCTGCTGCTGACAATGTCTGGTAAGTGGAAGTTGTTTGTCGAGAATGTGGAAATCAAATTCACCATTACCGGTGTGTTGATGGCGATCCCGTTAAACATGCAAGGCGGCTTCCAGCAGACCCGTGCGATTAACTGGTACATTCACGGTACCGGCTGGATTGTGGCCCACGCTCACTTGGCGCTGTTGGGATTCTCGACCTTCCTGGAAGCGGCTGCGGTGTACTATGGGTTGCAGACTCTTTTGAGACGCAAATTGTATTCGCTGGCGCTGGCTAACTTCCACTTCTGGATGTTGCTGGTTGGATTTACTACCTACTGGATTTCAATGACTATCGCTGGTTTGATCCAGGGCGCCGGTAAAATCTACGAAGTACCATACATTGACGTCGTTATCGCTGAGCATCCTTACATGATTGCGCGGTGGGTAGGCGGCACCATGGTATTCCTGGGTAACTGCGTATGGCTGTTTAACATGTGGAAGACAATGCGTCAGGGTACACTAATACCTGCGGGTCGCTTGCCGCATGAATTGGCCTACGAACGTTAATAACTAAAAGAATTACTGGGAGGATTTAATCCATGGCATTTAGAGAATATACAATCGGCGCCCGCATGTTCGGGATTGCTTTCGGAACCTCGATGTTCATTACGTTGTATATGCCGGCGTCTGACATTCGTAACGTATCCGTAACTGAAATCGGGCTGCATCGGCAATTGGGTTTTGGTCGAGTAGGTGGTTTTAGCTATGAAGATCCATTTTTAAAAGGTGTAGCAAAACCACAAACTGTAGAAATCACCAAAGACCCGAAAACGGGAGCTAACATCGAGTCTACAAGAGCTTATGTTTATCAGGCTGGTGTTCCTTTCCCGAACGGTATTCGGCATCCCATCATCCTTGGTGAAAAACCAACGGCTAAAAGTCAGAATTTAGGCAGGATAGATCAGGCTGATGATACCAAGGGTGCGGTGTTTATAGTGCGTGAAGTGGATGAGGGTGGTGAAACAATCCCTTATATCGAGAACGCAACAGCTACCCGTGGGTGGACACCCAATGAGGTAATGAAGGTGGCAACAGACGAAAATACTTACCATATCGGTAAAGGTAAGATTATGTTTGTTCGCGAAGGTTGCTGGTGGTGCCATACATTGTTGCCTGAGCAAACCCAAGATTGGCAATACTTTGGCGCGCCGCCGATGTTAGGTGACTTCAATGGTGAAAGTCCCACCGCTTTCGGGTCCGACCGTAAAGCACCTGACTTGACCCACGTTGGTTCACGCAATTCATCGCGCGAATGGATGATGATGCATTTCTTTAATCCGCGTTTGGTTCAGCCACACTCTATCATG
>JAKEGK010000224.1 GCA_022627515.1 Gammaproteobacteria bacterium | reverse complement strand
GCTATCAAGCCACTCGCCGCCGGGACGATAACAAAAGGTATGGCGGCGTGTTGTAACCGCTGATGCGGTTATTGTGAACCGCGCCACATTTTTTTCAGCATCCCGATGCTGTAATTCCGCAATTTTCCAGGTATGCAGTCAGGAGAAGCTATATGTTATCCCGTATATTGAAAACAACACTCGGCGCCGCCGTGCTGTTTGGCGCTATGACATTTAATGCCGAGGCAAGAAACTACAATGAAGGTTTTCTGGCGGCGGAAAGCGGCGACTTTAACACAGCGGTCCAGCAATGGGGGCCTTTGGCTGACCAGGGTCATCCTATCGCGCAATTCAATATGGCGTTGTTATACCATAGTGGTTTGGGTGTTGACCTTAATGAAGCGGCGGCGCTGGAATGGTATAAAAAGTCCGCCAAAAACGGTTACTATAAAGCGCAGGAATATATGGCGGTAGGTTACCGTGAGGGATGGTTTGGATTGCCAAAGGACAGCAGGCAGGCCGAGTATTGGGAAAAACAGCTGGAAGAGAATGTTCGCTAGCTAGCCCGCATTTCTCACCACCCTTCTACTGCGACGGCCCAATGACACGTCCTGTCTGGCTTTCGCTCGGCCGGAGTGCTCGACATAGTGTCGACTATGCCTGCGCGCTCCTCAATCGCGAAAGCCAGCCATGCCGCACCCTTGAACCGTCTCGCGACGAACGGTGGTGAGAAAAGCGGGCTAGGCATTCCACTAACGCACCAGGTCATAAGCCGGGCATTGCATTCAATGTCCGGCTTTTTATTTTTCTCCCGTTTTTTCTTCTGGAAAAATTGCTCCCCAAATTTTTAGATATTGTTATACTAATCAAGCATACCCTGCTAAACGCCCTCTAAACTTCAGTTGCGGGACAGATGTTAGAAGCCGCGTGTTATTATTCGTGTCTTTAAATATATAAGAACCGTTTATAAGATTTAACCGGGGGAGTATCATGCCTAAGTTACAATTCACGAAACTCGTATGGACCATTATTGCGTTGTGTACGGTGGCCGCAGGTTGCACAACCACCGGGCGGCATTATGATCAACGGATTGATGCCGCGACAGGAAAACCGCAGTGGGTATTGCAAGGCACCCAGACTTCAAAATCCATTTATGACAGAATTTTTTGGGGTGTCGGCGAAGCGGACGCCAGCGGTGAATTTTCCCGCCAGGCGGACGCGGCAAATCAGCGGGCCAAGGATGAACTGCAAAAAATGGTGGAGCGGTTTATCGAAGTAATATCGCGCGACTACATTGCATCGGGCGGCGCGGCGCAAGCCGGATTCCTGGAGCATCAGGCAACACGCTACATTAATGAGATGACCGGTATTGTGCTGCCGGAGATAAAAATTATGGAGCATTGGGTCGATCAGGGCGGCAGGAAAATTTTTGCTATCGCCGAACTGGAATATACCCGGATGGTTTCACTGCTTGCCGGGTCTTCACAGGTAAATCCCGGGTTCAAGGATTACCTGCAAAGCAAAGGCGAATCAGTGTTCGATCATATAGCGACACAGCATTGATTGATCAATAACGTTAATCAAAACCTGTTGGGCATCCGGTTTTTTTGGGGAGTTTCTCCTGTCCTGGCCGTGGACTTCGCGGCCAATATGCATTAAAGTCGTGTTTAAATAACCTTTGGCCAGCAGGACCGGCTGGCATAAATCGGCACAGCATTCCTTAAATCAATAACAATACAAGGCAGGGGGCGGGTATGCATAAAACGATTCTACGCTGGCTGTTACTTTGCGGATCCGCGTTATTCGCAGCCGGTTGCACAAAGGATGCGATCGATCCGAAAATGCAGGCGCTGCTCAACAAACCGGCCTGGGTTTTGGGGGAGAGCACCAAGTATCAGGAAAACCTGTATTTAATGGGTCACGGTGTCAGCGCTGACCTGGAAAAAGCCAAACAGCAATCGTTAGATGATCTTGCGGGCGCCTATGGTGTGCAACTGCAGATGTATTTAAATACCGGCTCAGCCGCTGCTGGAACAGGCAGCGTGACGGATGCCAACACGATGGCGGCAGCGCAGAAAGAACTCTACAACGAACGTATCAGGAACCACCAGCAAATCGCGGAAACCTGGCAGGATCCGCACAGTGATGCATACCATGTGTTGAGTATCATTGACCGCGTCAAGGCGGGAAAGGAACTGGCGGGCGAGATCTACCAGATTGATCAGAAAATTCAACGCGCCCTGGAGAAATCAGGACAGGAAACCGATCCTCTGCAGCGCATCGCGATAGCCAATCTGGCTACCGGCAATTTTCAGCAGCGCAACTTGCTGCATACAGCGGTGAAAATTTTATTGCCCACCACGGTGGTGGCGGCGAGCGATTGGAGCGAAGAGAAAATTCGGGCGCAAATCAGCCGCTGGTTGTCGGATGTGAAAATCATGCCGGTGCTGAATCAAAACAATCCGCGTTTGCTCGAGGCGTTGACGGCTGGTGTAAGCAAGGCGGGATTTATCGTGGATTATGGCGCCGGCCCGGATTACATTTTGCGAGCTTCCTTTGCGCAAGGGCAGATTAAATGGAAAGACGGCGTATACAGCCTGGATGGCAATTTACGCCTGGAACTTCTGGACGGCCGGAGTAAAGGACAGGTGCGCGGCGAGGCGCAGTGGCCGATAGAAGTTACAGCGGCTGAAAGGGATCAGCTTCCCGAAGCGGTGGCAAAAGCGGTGCGCAGCGCCAATGAAAAAAAATTGAAGTCCACGATAATGGGATTTGAAGCGGACTAACGGGAGTAATGAGAGGCAGTCAGCCGCCTGTCATCGACATGAAACGCACGATCTGCCGGGGTTTTTCGTTAAATTCATGGCGGGCGGGTTTGAGCGCGATGCCGCCGGAAATAACCTGCTTCAATTGTTCGTCACTAATGCCTTCCCGTAACAATGGCCTGAGTTCCACTTTATCCGACTGTCCCAGGCATAAATACAGCGTGCCGTCCGCCGCGAGCCGGACCCGGTTGCAGGTTTCGCAAAAATGCTGCGACAGTGGGGTGATAAAACCAATGCGCAGTTCCGTGCCCGCGACCTGAACATAACGCGCCGGACCGCCGCCGGGCATCACGCCGGGAATCAGTTCATATTTTTCCGCCAGCCGCTGCCTGATTTTCTGCAGGTCAACATAATGTTTTGCCGCTTCCCGGCCCGTTTCACCCATGGGCATGGTTTCGATAAAGCGCAGAGTAAAGCCATGCTCGATACAGAACGCCACCAGGTCCTCGGCTTCATCTTCATTGATGCCTTGCATTAACACGGTGTTGATTTTGATGGGGCTGAATCCCGCAGCCCTGGCGGCCATCAGGCCGTCCATCACTTTGTCGAGTTTGCCGCCATTGGTAATAGTTTTAAACCGCTCCGGGTCCAGGCTGTCCAGGCTGACATTCAGACGGGTGACGTTGGCTTGTTTTAGCGCGCGCGCATAACGCTTGAGTTGCACGGCGTTGGTGCTGAGGGACAAATCCGTTATTCCCGGTAATTGAGATAATCGTTGCGCCAGTTCGGGGAGATTCTTGCGTACCAGGGGTTCGCCGCCGGTAATCCGGATACGGTTGACACCCAATTCAGCAAAGACTTTGATGACGCGCTCGATTTCGTGAAATGTCAACCACTCGGCGGGTTCCTCGAAATCCTTGAAGCCTTTTGGCAGGCAATAGAAACAGCGCAAATCACAGCGATCGGTTACCGATAGCCGCACGTATTCGATGGTTCTGCCGAATGGGTCGATGAGAGGCATAGTCAAAATAGGCTGTAAACGTATTCACTATTCTAGTACATCAAATTGTTTGATAGTACAGATTTTGCGGATGTCTGGCTTGCGCAAAGAAAAACCAGCGCTCGGCGATCAGTCCAATGTATTGAACGGCAAAAGCCATTACAAACAGGATGGTTGCATCCTGGTTGAACAGAGCAGCGGTCAATAGCGCAACCGGCACTGGAAACACCAGGATCATGAATATCCACTTGATGGATTTCAGGAACGACGCTTTCTTGCCGTGAAAAAATTCCCGCGTATTATACGATCCGCCCATGGCGCCCTGGGCTTTCTGCTGGATATGGGTGTGGCGCACGCCGATTGCGGTTTTCAAGGTGGACTTGTATTTGATGCGGCGGTTGCGGATCAAGGATGCAGAACGGGTAAGAAATACGGCGAGCGTCAGTATAATCGCCCACACGGTCATGTGACCCAGTAAATGCGATTGTTGTTGTTGAGTATATAGCGCCGCCAGGGTGCAGCCGGAGGCCATGCCAAACAGGGTATAGTTAATGGGGGTCAGTGGCGTGTGCCATTCCTGCAAAAATTTAAGACAGGCGTAAATCATGCCGGTGCAAATGAACAACGCAATACAGACAGCCACGCCAACGCTGCCAACTACAATGGTAAGGCCGGTTTCCGGGAAAGCGGCGGTGCCAAAGACACTGGGATTAATATCGAAGTAATGCAGAACACCGTATAGAAACACAAAAAACATAAACAACGGCAGCACGATCACCTCGCGCGACAGCCATGAAGTGCGCCACTGAGTTGCGGCGCGCCAGGCGCGTTCGGGGCGGCCCAGGTGAAAAAACGACGCAATCAAACCGCCGATCAAAAACACCAGCGCGATCAGACTGCCGATCGCGTAAAACTTGCCGGACTCAAGCGGAATGTCTTCCAGCAAGATATAAGTTTGCCCAAAGAACAGGGCGAGAAACAATCCCTGACCCGCGCCGATCAAGGTCGTTAAAAAGATCACGGAATACGGGGGATTCATATAACGAGCAAGCTCCTCTTATCGTAAATAAGCGCCGTTTACCAGCTGGTGACATCCTCGAGGAACGGACCTTTCTCGTCGGCAATGAGCGGTCCTTCTTTCTTGAGCGGATTGTCCACGCGCACCAGTTCATCCTCATGATAGTGTTTCCTGGTTTTGCGCCGCGGCAAATAGTGATTGGCCGGCTGGGTGCCCCATTCCGGCATCAAGGCATAACCACCTTCGTCACGGATAGCGATGGACACTTCGGAATTGGGGTCGTGTACATCGCCATATAAACGCGCGCTGGTGGGGCATGCAAGCACGCAAGCGGGTTTGCGCTCCGCTTCCGGGAGCGCTTCATCATAAATGCGGTCGACACACAGCGTGCATTTTTTCATAACCTTTTCGTGTTCATCCAGTTCGCGCGCGCCATACGGACAAGCCCAGGAGCAATAGCCGCAGCCGATGCACTTGTTATAGTCCACCAGCACGATGCCGTCTTCCTCGCGTTTATGGCTCGCGCCGGTCGGGCAGACCGGCACGCACGGCGCGTCTTCGCAGTGCAGGCAACTCTTGGGGAAATGTATGGTTTCGGTATGAGGGTACTGCCCCACTTCAAACGTCTGCACCCGGTTGAAAAACGTGCCCGTGGGTTCCGCGGCGTAGGGATTATCATCAGACATGGCGCCGGCAGGGCCGGAAGTATTCCATTGCTTGCAACTTGTCACACAGGCATGACATCCGACGCAGACATTGAGATCGATGACCAGGGCCAGTTGCGTCATGAGGCGTTCCTCTTTTTACCGGTAAAGTAAGTACCGGCAAAGTAAGCCAGCCATTTTTTGCGTTGCGCCTGGCCGGGCACCGGGTGCAGCGGAGTGAATTGCGGTGATGTTACCGGTTCTTCGCCGGCTTCCGCTTTGTAGACCCGCACCCGCACATCGTACCAGCCGGCCTGACCGGTGACGGGATCGGAATTCGACAAATGCTCGCCGTCTTTATTGGGCGGCAGTTCTTCAGCGATAAGATGGTTTAATAAAAAACCTTTTCTGGCTTCGTTCGCATCGGGCGTCAGATTCCATGCACCGGATGCTTTGCCAATCGCGTTCCAGGTCCATACTGTGCCGGGTTCCACTGCTTCGGAGAAACGGCACATGCAGCGCACCTTGCCGTGCATGGACTCCACCCAGATCCAGTCGCCATCATTAAAGCCGCCGGCCTTGCCGACCTTGGGGTTTACATATAAATAGTTATGCGCGTGAATCTGCCGCAGCCAGGCGTTTTGTGAATCCCAGGAATGATACATGGCCATGGGCCGTTGCGTGATAGCATTTAAGGGGTACTTTTGTTTGTCCGACAACTGGCCTTCCAGCGGTTCGTAATAAAAAGGTAGCGGATCAAAATAAGTTTCGATACGGCCGCGCAACCGGTCCGGTGGTTGTTTACCCGGATACTTGCCTTGCGCCGCCAGGCGGAAACGCTGCAGCACTTCCGAATATATATGTATATTGATCGGGTCCGCATGACGCGTCATGTGGTGATATTTGGCCCAGTCCAGGTAACCTTTGTTCCAGTTGCGCATGTACTGGTAAGACTTGGGCAGTTCGTAATGGTACACGCAGTTGTTCTTTTCATACATTTCCCACTGCTTGGGATTGGGCTCGCCGCGCATGAATTTTTCGCCGCCCTTGCCGCGCCAGCCGGCCAGAAAGCCGATGCCCGAACCTTTTTCCATTTCGTGATTGATAATAAAGTCCGGATAATCGCGGTATTTGCGCGTGCCATCAGAATGGGCAAATGCCGGCAGGCCCAGGCGCGCGCCCACCTCGATCAATACTTCCTGAAACGGCTTGCATTCACCGGTGGGCGGCAATACCGGAATACGCACCGAATCCACCGGGCCATCGTATTCGGATATGGGCCGGTCGAGAATCGACATCACGTCATGGCGTTCCAGATAGGTGGTGTCCGGCAACACCAGGTCCGCATAGGCCACCATTTCCGACTGGAAAGCATCGCACACGATGAGGAAAGGAATTTTATATTCGCCGTTCTCATCCTTGTCATTCAGCATGTCGCGCACTTGCACGGTATTCATGGTGGAGTTCCACGCCATGTTGGCCATGAAAATCATAAGCGTGTCGATGTGGTAAGGATCGCCGCGCCAGGCATTGGTAATCACGTTGTGCATCAGGCCGTGCACCGACAACGGATATTCCCAGGAAAATCCCTTATCGATACGGATGGCTTCGCCGTTTTCATCCACGAACAGATCATTGGGATCGGCGGGCCAACCAAGCGGCATGCCTGCCAGCGGGGTATTGGGTTTCACGCCATGGGGCCCATTGGGTGTTTTCGGGCAGGGCGGTATGGGCCGGGGAAACGGCGCTTTGTGGCGGAAACCGCCGGGCCGGTCAATGGTGCCCAGGATGCTCATTAATATGGACAACGCGCGGATGGTTTGAAATCCGTTGGAGTGCGCCGCCAGGCCGCGCATCGCGTGAAACGAAACCGGATTGCCGGTTACCGCTTCATGATCATTACCCCAGGTGTCGGTCCAGGCAATGGGCAGTTCAATTTTTTCATCGCGCGCCGTAATGCCCATTTCATGGGCCAGGCGTTTGATGGTCTCAACGGGGATGCCGGTAATATTCGAAGCCCATTCCGGAGTATAGTCTTTCACGCGATCCACCAGCAATTGAAACGCGGGTTTCACCGGCCTGCCGTCATCCAGCTTGAATTCGCCCAGCAGGTAAGGATCGGCGCCTTTAGTGTGGGTCATCACCGCCTTGTTGGTTATGCGGTCCCACCAGACCTGATCCTGCGGTTGCGCGCGGTGCGCGGTGTCTTCTTCCTCCGTACGCACCAGCAGTCCGAACTCATCATCATCTTTTTTAACATTCACTAACTGTGCGGCATTGCTGTATTGAATCAGGAACTCGCGGTCGTACAATCCCTGCTTGATGATTTCATGAATCAGCGCCAGAATCAGCGCGCCATCGGTGCCGGGCTTGATCGGCACCCATTCATCGGCAATGGCGGAATAACCGGTGCGCACGGGATTCACGGTAATAAAGCGTCCGCCATCCCGCTTGAACTTGGAAATGGCGATCTTCAGCGGATTGGAATGGTGATCTTCCGCGGTGCCGAACATAATAAAGAGGCGGGAGCGGTCCAGGTCCGGCCCGCCGAATTCCCAAAAGGAGCCGCCGATGGTGTAAATCATGCCGGCCGCCATGTTCACGGAACAGAATCCGCCGTGGGCCGCGTAGTTGGGGGTGCCGAATTGCCGGGCGAACAAACCTGTCAGCGCCTGCATTTGATCGCGGCCGGTAAACAGCGCGAATTTTTTCGGATCAGTTTCACGGATATGACGTAGGCGATCCGCCATAATGCCGAACGCTTCGTCCCAGCTGATGGCTTCAAATTCGTTGTCGCCGCGATTGGCGCCCGGCTTGCGGCGCAGTGGTTGGGTGAGCCTAGCGGGCGAATATTGTTTCATGATGCCCGAGGATCCCTTGGCGCATAGCACGCCCTTATTCAGCGGGTGATCGGGATTTCCCTGGATGAAGCGAACTTCACCGTTACGCAGTGTGACGCGGATACCGCAGCGGCAAGCACACATATAACAGGTGGTATTTTTTACTTCGATCCTGTCATCAAAGCGGTTGTCGTCTGTGATGTTACTCTTTGTATTTACTGCCATTTTAGAGTCCTGCAAGGAGCGGATGGGAATTATATATCAGTATATATTAATATAGCTAATCAGCTGTTTTCAGGTGGAGATAGAAAATTTGTATCCATGATAACCTTGATTTATCGATGGTTTCATTCGCCTTTCTAACTTGTCAGTTTGGTCTCGAATAATCCGGCCTATGATCGACTCGCCAGTGATATGAATCCATCACGGATCGGCTCTTCAATCAGATCGTCACGAAATTTTTTAACGCATATGTTTGTCATGAATGGTTGAGTGTTGAACAAATTTTGTTAAAGCCGTGTTCGATTCCACCCGGCGTCACTCATTCAAAGAAACGTACTAACTAAAAGTGTAGTTAGCGATTTCAAATCTTTCCTTATCGAATTGTTGATAACAACCACACCAGATCCGTGCGATTAAAAAAAGAATCACCGGCATTGAATGAATAATGCGTGAGCCTGGTCATTGCGCTGTGTTGATAAATGCCATGCAATAACATCCATGGCGTGTGGTTACTCTTGAATGAAATCCTCGAAAGCCTGCCGGCAAGCGAACTGGCGGTGAGAAGCAATTCAGAGTAACTTTGCAATTCCATTAACTGCAATATTCCGTTTGTAGAATTAATGCTGTAATTATTACAGCCAATTATGTTTGCGGTATGAAACTGAATAAAATAAGAAGTTGCAGTTCAACCCTATTTAATAACAACAATATTGTTTAACCGAAGTGGTCCGGTACCGGATCCAGAGGAGGGATACTCAATGGTGGAAGCTGTTGCAACCAACCAAACCATGTTGTTGGCGGCGGCATCGCCGGTTTAACGGCGGCAATCGAAGCGGCCGAGTGCGGCAAACAAGTCATACTCATCGAAAAAAATTCCGCGGTCGGCGGCCGGATTACGCGCCTGTACAAATATTTTCCAAAGTTGTGCGTGCTTTCCAGTGGACAAATGGGGTCAACAAATAGGGTCAGGTCTTGTCTTTTGCCTTTTCGCTAAATCATGGTATTGTTAACTCATGGCGAGACCTCTTCGGCTTGAATTTCACGGCGCGCTCTACCATGTCACCTCGCGGGGAGATGGGCGGGAGGCTATTTATCTGGATGATGAAGACCGGAAAATGCATCTTGCGGTGTTGGCGGATGTGGTGAAGCGGTTTAACTGGGCGATTCATGCCTGGTGCCAGATGGGCAATCACTATCATCTACTGATCGAGACGCCGGAAGCTAATCTCGCCCGCGGCATGCGCCAGTTCAACGGTGTCTATACCCAACGATTCAACCGGCGCCATGGCCGGGTCGGGCACGTTTTTCAAGGGCGCTATAAGGCTATCATCGTGCAGAAAGACAGCTACCTGCTCGAACTCGCCCGGTATATCGTGCTGAATCCCGTGCGCGCAGGCATGGTGCGCAGTGTGAAAGATTGGCCGTGGAGCAGTTACCGGGCGACCGCCGGCCTGGCCGAATCGCCGCAATGGTTTGACACGGAATGGTTACTCTCAAACTTCAGTACGCGCAAGCGCCAGGCAAAGGAGCTCTACAAGAAGTTTGTCGCGCAGGGACGAAACCAACCGAGCCCTTGGGAACAGCTAAGAAATCAAATTTATCTGGGCGACGAACAGTTCATCGAAAAGTTGCAGAGCCAACTACCAAAGGAACAGGACTTAAGCGAGGTACCACTTGCCCAGCGTCGCCAATCCCCGCATCCATTGGACTATTATGATACCAGGTACATTGACCGCGACCAGGCCATCAACATGGCGTACCAAAATGGACACACCCTGAAGGCTGTTGGAGAACACTTTAACTTGCACTATTCCCGGATAAGCCGAATTGTAGCTGCGGCAGAAAAGGCAAAAAGCAAGACCTGACCCCAATTTTCTAACCTTTGCTCTGGAAAAGGCAAAAAGCAAGACCTGACCCCAATCTTGCCTGACCCCAATCTTGCCACAATCTTGAAAAGCAAGACCTGACCCCAATCTTGCCAATCTTGGTGGGCGGGCGGTTGATAAATGCCGCGACCTGTGCGCACAATTCCCGCCTAACTAATCTATGGGCCTTTGATTAATGGGTGAAATACAGGAAACCTTTTACCATCTGGGCGTCGCGCTGGCGATTGGATTACTGATCGGCGTGGAACGCGGCTGGAAAGAACGCGCCGCGAGGGAGGGTCAGCGTATCGCCGGTATACGCACTTATGGCTTGATTGGTCTGATGGGCGGAGGTACGGCGTTACTTGCCGGGCACTTCGGCGCGCTGGCCATGGGTATGGTTTTTGTCGGCGTTGCAGGTGTGCTGACAACCGCCTATGTGGTCAATCTGTGGCGGGGTCATGAAGATATCGGCGTTACCAGCCTGGTTGCGGGCCTGCTGGTATTTATCCTCGGCGTGCTGGCGGGTACCGGCGAGGTTGCTATCGCCGCGGCCTCGGCGGTTATTTCGACACTGCTGTTAAGCTACAAGCCGGTGCTGCATCGCTGGGTGAGCGCGCTGGAAGACGCCGAGCTGCGGGCCGGCATCAAACTGCTGCTGATATCGGTAGTGCTGCTGCCGGTGTTGCCCAATCAGGGCTACGGCCCGTGGCAGGTGCTCAATCCCTATTTGATGTGGTGGATGGTGGTGCTGATTGCGGCGATCTCGTTCGTCGGTTACTTCGCGATTAAGATCGGCGGCCCGCGCAGGGGCCCGGTGTTTGCGGGTCTGTTCGGTGGCCTGGCGTCCTCGACCGCCGTCACGCTGCACTTTTCACGCATGGCGCATCAGCAGAAGACCATGACCCCGATGCTGGCGACCGGTATTCTGCTCGCGTGCGGCACCATGATGCCGCGGATCCTGGTGGTAACCAGCATCATCAATATAGAAGTGTTTATCGCCTTGCTGGCGCCGGCGGTGGTAATGGCGGTGATGATCTATGCGCCGGCGTTTTATTACTGGCGCTCGCAATCAGCCAGGCCGCCGGAAGCGGTTTCGCCCCTGAAGAATCCGTTAGAACTGAAGATGGCGGTCAGTTTCGGGCTGATTCTGGTGGTGGTGATGCTGCTCGGCAAGGCGCTGCAACACTGGTACGGCGACACGGGTGTGCTGGTGATCGCGGTTGCATCGGGCATTGCGGATGTCGACGCCATTACCCTGTCGCTGACCCGTTTGAGCCAGACGGATCTGGCGGTGCCGGTCGCGGTGCTGGGTATTGTCATTGCGGCCACAGCGAACAGCCTGGTCAAGGCCGGCATGGCGTCGGCGATTGGTGGCTCCGCCATTGGCCTGCGCGTGGGCCTGCCATTGCTGGGGAGCGCCCTGGCCGGATTGCTGACGGCTTGGTTATGGGTTTGGTAAACGTGGAGTATTGGGGATCCATTGTTGCAGTTGCGCCAGGGCGGGGATGGGGTTTGTTGTTTATTTTGTGACTAATTTTGCTGTTTTTTGTTGCAAAAATGTCACAGTCTGCTAGGTTTGTTGTAGAAAACCCAAATATTTGTTGCAACGC
>JAKEGK010000223.1 GCA_022627515.1 Gammaproteobacteria bacterium | reverse complement strand
CTTGCTTGCGGTATGCGGGTTTCTCGCACGCTAAAATCCTCTTGTTTTGGTTTTTGTTTTTCGCGAAATAAATCTACCAAACTCAAGAGGATTTTTTAATCTCCTTTGTCAATATTTCCTTATTTTTCTAACAGCTACGAGTTTCCGGATGGGCGCCAGTTAGTGAATAAAGCCTGCTCCTCAGCGATAAAAGAGATTGCTTTTTTTAACGAAATTTTTATAACAGACGATAATAATGTGATTGCTTATTATACAATTAAAGAATAAAAATAAATGTTGTTAATTTAATTTTAATATTTGGAGTTTGGGTATGAACAGTTGTGCAGTATGTTCCCGTTTGCTTTTAGTTTTCTCACTGATTCTCTTGTCCTACAACAGCTACGCAGTAAGTGCTCCGAAAGAAAACGCACCACAAGAAACCACTCAACCGGTCAAGGAAATAAACAACAATGTCATTCGTTGGGCGGGTTGCGGAATAACAAAACAAGCGTTTATGGCTGAAATGGCGGCCGGTTTCGAAAAGAAAACCGGCGTAAAAGTCGATTTAAAGGGCGGCGGCGCAACCAAGGGAATTCGGGAAACTGCAAAACTGCACGTGGACGTTGGAGCCAGCTGCCGCATGACGCTGCCTGAGGCGGATCCGTCCGAACTCCACGCCACATTAGTACCCGTTGCATGGGATGCACTGGCGATCATTGTCCACAAATCCAACAAAGTAAACACTTTGACGACCGCCCAAGTCAAAGCCATATACAAAGGCACGATTACCAATTGGAGCCAGGTCGGCGGCGCCGATGCGCCCATTGAATTATTTGTGCGCGATGGAAAAATATCTGGTGTAGGTTACGCGCTTCGCCAATATCTGTTTCAAAATAGTGACGAGGATTTTGTAACCGAGCATGTGTTTAAATCTTCCGGACCTTTGGAAAAAGCGGTAGAAAAAACACCGAATTCCATAGGCATCACGGGTGTCAGCAGTGCGCGCAGGCGCAATGTGAAGATTATAGGGTTTGACAATAAGGTTCCGACTTATGAAAACGTCCAGAATGGAAGTTATGGACTCTACCGGCCGCTATATCTGGTTACTAGCCCGTCTCCAAGCAAGAATGTGAAATTATTTGTGGATTATGCGTTGTCCGGTGAAGGCAAGGAAATAATGCGGAAAAACGGCACTGTGCCCTATACGGATGCGCTCAACTTGATGAGAAAACTAGTGATATACGGTTTTGGCGTGCAGTAATAAATCTCTTGTGATCCACGCCAGGACAACTCTTGGCGCACTTGCCGAATATTCATATCGCGCCCCTTGATCCAGCATGCTTGACGCCCGGTTGTTCTGACGCAGGCGCTGGTAAAGCTGGCATGGGGCGCGATATTAAATACTACGCGAAAAACGCGCCGGCTAGCCGGTTTTCACATCAAAAAATAATGCGGTCAAGCTTCAAGAGCGGTACAAACGAGGTTACCGCGTAGTGTGGTTCAACACCACACTATCCTATTCTATCCATCACAGCTGTTACATTATCGTTAATGACCACAACGAAACTCTGAAATTTTCATTGTCCTTAATCCTACATTTTAGTTTCCTTGCGCTGTTTGTTTTGCAACAAAACTGAGTTGCGTATATACCTCCCGTTGTTTGTTTTCAAACACTTAACTTCCAATTCCGGTTTAGGCACAGGCGTTGCACTTAGGCTATTTAGCGAACTAAACGGAATTAAACCAAACCGTGGTTAACAGGGTGATCGTTAGCAAATTATCGCTCATCAAGCCAACAAAGAAACAGAATTTGAAAACACTCAGGAGATGATTATGGAACTAACTGTTTTGGGGCAAGAAGAACCAGTTGTGAAAAGCGGATGCAGCGCCGGTTCCTGCGGCAGCACTGACGATCAGCTGAGCCACTTGCCGGAAGAGATCCGCCAGAAAGTACATAACCATCCATGCTATTCAGAGGACGCTCACCACTATTTTGCGCGCATGCATGTGGCCGTTGCGCCGGCGTGCAATATCCAATGCCACTATTGCAACCGCAAGTACGATTGCGCCAATGAGTCACGCCCGGGCGTGGTATCCGAGCTGCTGACTCCCGATCAGGCGGTAAAGAAAACCAAAGCTGTCGCGGCCAACATTCCTCAAATGACGGTACTGGGTATTGCCGGTCCCGGCGATCCGCTGGCTAACCCGGAACGGACCTTTGAAACATTCCGGCGTTTGTCCGCCGAAGCGCCGGATATCAAGTTATGCGTATCCACAAATGGTTTGGCATTACCGGATAGCGTTGACGAACTGGCGAAACACAATATCGACCACGTGACCATCACCATCAATTGCGTTGATCCGGAAGTCGGGGCCAGGATTTATCCCTGGGTGTTTTGGCAGAACCGGCGTATCAAAGGCAAGAAGGGCGCGAAAATTCTTATCGAGCAACAACAGAAAGGACTGGAGATGTTGGTGGAGCGCGGCATCCTGGTCAAAGTCAACTCGGTGATGATTCCGGGAATCAACGATGAGCATTTAAAGGAAGTCAGCCGCGTTGTGAAGTCAAAAGGCGCATTTCTGCATAATGTCATGCCCCTCATCGCCGAAGCGGAACATGGAACATTTTATGGAGTAATGGGCCAGCGCGGGCCAACGGCAAAGGAACTTCAGGCGTTGCAGGACTCCTGCGCGGGCGACATGAATATGATGCGCCATTGCCGCCAGTGCCGCGCCGACGCAGTGGGATTGTTAGGAGAAGACCGGGGTGCGGAATTCACCATGGACAAGATTGAGTTGATGGACATCGATTATGAAGCAGCCATGGAAAAACGCGCGCGGGTGCATGCGGCGATCGCTCAGGAGCTGGAATCCAAACAAGCCGCCAAGCGGCAAAACCAGATTGTTACACTGAAATTTGGGGAACAGGCAAAATCCTACCGCCCGGTATTAATGGCCATCGCCACCACTGGCGGCGGCGTTATTAACTAGCATTTTGGTCATGCAAAGGAGTTTCTGGTCTATGAGGCGTCGACGGACGGCGTGCGTTTTATCGGACACCGCAAAACTGATTTTTATTGTTCAGGCGGAGACACCTGCGGTGATGGCGAATCCGTGTTGACTAAAACCATCAGGGCGCTTGAAGGCTGCGAAGTGGTTTTATGTTCCAAGGTAGGTTACGAGCCCTGGGGCCAGCTGGAAGAGGCCGGCATTATCCCCAACGGAGAGCACGCCATGGAAGCGATCGAAGACGCCGTTATGGCTGTCTATAAAGAGATGATCGAGAATGGCCGGCTGGATGAACAACAAGGTACACAGCAAAAAGTAACCGCTTAACTGGAGACTTAACATGGCGTTAAAAATTTTTGAAACTTGTGTCAATTGCTGGGCTTGTGAACCATTGTGTCCAAGCACGGCCATCTATGAAGCCAGGCCGCACTTTTTGATCGACGCCAAAAAATGCACCGAGTGCGAAGGTGACTACTCTGACCCGCAATGCGCGAGCATCTGTCCCATTGAAGGCGCCATCCTTGGCAGTTTGGGCGAGGCGATGAATCCGCCGGGTTCGTTGACCGGCATTCCGCCGGAAAAAATGGCGCAAGCCATGGCGGAATTGCAGGCTCACTAGGATGAACGAGTAATAGATAAACCAGGAATATGCAAACGAGGTGCCGTGATGTTCAAAACGATAGCAGAACCTTTTTGGCTTGAACGGGAGACGCGTGAAACCAGTAGTGTGTCAGCTGTTTCGGTTAAGGGATGGTTGAGTAAAGCGATACGAGCCTTGAGTCATTTTGATTTGCCAACCAAAGACAACAACGGGAGCCAGGAAACTTTCATTGCGTGGCGTGAGGGAAAAGCCCGAGCCGCACGCCAACACATCAAGGATGATTTTTTTTGTCAACGTGCCTGTGTTGGGCACAAACGCATTTCGGAAAAAACCTGGAAGCGGCACAGCGCCTTCCTGGTTTATAGAGAGGAGGCGCGCCGGCAACAGGGATATGGCCAACAGACCGGAAAGCAACAGCTGCAGGACCGCCCCACTGCGGGGAACATCAACTTTAATAGTGACACACCCAAGGCGGCCGTTGTTGATTGTGAACCAGCCAGATTAACCTCTAATGGATCGGTTAAGGCTGGAAAGTCGGTACGGGTAAAAGTAACGTCGTTGCGCTATTTGCCAGTGTGGGCTACGTCGCTGCATGACGTATCGCTGATTAAAATCGACATTAACACGCCGCACTTATTGAACGCCGGTAAACCGGCGGGCAAACTAGCGGCGGCTGCCTAGTATCCCGTATCATGAAAACAACTTCGGAAATGTTTAATAAAGACCGCCAGACGTATTCAAAGATGGAAAAGCAATCCCTCTTTGAGGAGTTGATGTCACGGTGCAACAATCACCAGAATGACATCTATTTGGCGCGCATGCTGGCCTCGTGGGTAATGGGCGAAGGTGTGTTGCCAAAATCGCTTGGTTTGAGTGCAGAACATTATCACACATTGGTGGAACGGCGCTTCCCCGGCCATCACTGGTTAATTGCTGTGGATAACAAGCCTGAATTTAACCGGGAGCGCATCCCGGAATGGGAAGATCTGGTTAATCTAATGCTTGAGTACTGGTCCAATAAGGATTTGTCAGAACAGTGGATCGCACAGATCGTGGCTGCCGCCTGCATGGGATTAGATCATCTTTGGCAGGACCTTGGACTATGGTCCAGGGGGGAGTTATCGGAACTCCTGACGCTGAATTTCCCGGAACTCGCCAGGCGCAACACGAAAGACATGAAGTGGAAAAAATTTCTCTACAAGCAATTGTGCGAGCGTGACGGCGCCTATGTTTGCCGGGCCCCTTCGTGTGATGTGTGCGCGGACTACCCTGTGTGTTTTGGACGTGAGGAATAATTGCCATGGCCGCGGCTGCACAGGAACGCTATGAAGCTTGCCCGGAAAATAAAGCTATCGGCGCGTACCTGGGACTGGCGGTCGGTGACGCCTTGGGCGCCACGGTGGAGTTTATGCCGCCAGCGAAAATCAAGGCCCTATATGGCGTGCATGAATCTATCACCGGTGGCGGCTGGCTGGGATTGAAACCGGGGCAAGTCACTGACGATACATTGATGTCATTGGTTTTGGGCGAATCGATACTTAAAAAAGGCGCGGTTGATGCAAGCGCCGTGGCGCAATCCTTCAGCGACTGGTTTGTCAATAATCCGGTGGACATCGGTAAAACCGTCAAGCGCGGCATTATCCACTACCGTTATTCCGGTACGCCATATGTTGCGGAAAACAGCAGTGACGCCGGTAACGGCGCTTGCATGCGCACCTTGCCCGTGGCGCTGGCGACCTACGGTTTAAGTGATGAAATTAACGTGAAAATCGCGTCGCGTGATCAGGCGCATGTGACCCACAACAATCCTTTGTCGGATGCGGCAACCGAATGTGTTATTCAAATGATACATGCGGGATTAACCGGTTGTGATAAATACGATATCAAGCATGGCCCGGTAAAACAATTGCTAAACCGTTTTCCCGAGTTTAACTATTTTGAAATCCACAGGGAAATGCCAAGCGGTTATATCGTGGAAACCATGCAAGTGGTCTTGCAGGCGTTTTTCACCACCGATTCTTTTGAAGACTGCCTGATTAATGTTGTCAATCGCGGCGGCGATGCCGACACAACAGGCGCAATAGCGGGAATGATCGCCGGATGTTATTACGGCCTGGAGGCAATACCGGCCCGCTGGTTATCGCAACTGGACCACGCGGTGGCGGATGCCTGTGAATTACAAGCGCGGGCGTTGCTGGCTTTGGAATATGGTAAAGCAGTTTCTGCTTAATTGAATGAACCGGTATCCATTGAACTCATGAGCAGCTCTTAAGGCAATCAATAGAAGCCGGATGTGCGCAGGGGGATAACGTTGACGTTTTCCACCGCAGACGTAGAATGTTTTAACCTATTGGGTGTGACCTGCATGAAAATCGGCGTTCCTAAAGAAATCAAGAAACATGAACACCGGGTGGGATTGACCCCTGCCGGCGTAATTGCTCTGGTTAACGCTGGTCACCAGGTGCAGGTGGAAACCAATGCGGGAGCAAAGACAGGTTTTACTGACCAGGCGTACAAAAATGCCGGCGCCGGAATTACCGTTACTGCTGAAGATGCTTATCGCTGTGAAATGATCATAAAGGTTAAAGAACCACAACCAGGTGAATACGCTTTATTGCAAGAAGGCCAAATGTTGTTTACCTATTTGCACCTGGCGCCGGATCCACAACAGACGCAGGCTTTGTTGGAGCGTAAAATCATTGGCATTGCGTACGAAACCGTAACGGATGACCAAGGGCGGTTGCCTTTATTGACGCCCATGAGTGAAGTAGCAGGCCGATTGGCCGTTCAGGCGGGTGCTTACGCATTGCAAATGGCCAATGGCGGCAGCGGCACATTGTTGGGCGGGGTGCCGGGCGTAGCGGCCGCCAATGTTGTTATTATTGGCGGCGGTGTCGTCGGTACCGAAGCGGCGAAAATTGCGCTGGGAGTGAGAGCCAATGTCACTATCCTGGATACCAATATCAACCGGTTGCGCTATCTGGATGATGTGATGGGGCCCGCCATCAAAACCCGCTTTTCCGACGCGTACGCGATCGATGAATTGACAGCGTCCGCTGATCTGGTTATCGGCGCCGTTTTGATTCCCGGCAAGCAAGCGCCGAAGCTGATTACCAGGCAACACCTGCAAAAAATGAAAACCGGTTCGGTATTCGTCGATGTGGCCATCGACCAGGGCGGTTGCGCGGAAACCTCCCGGCCAACTACCCATTCCGATCCGATCTATATCGAAGACGGTGTGGTGCATTATTGCGTTGCAAACATGCCGGGCGCGGCGGCCAGGACATCGACCATGGCGTTGACCAATGCCACCCTGCCTTACGTGTTGCAACTTGCCAACAAAGGATGGCCGGACGCACTCAAAGAAAATCCGGGATTGAAGAACGGTCTCAATGTTTATCTTGGACAAGTAACCAACCAGGCGGTTGCCGAGGATCTGGGTCATGCCTGCGCATCCCCGGATGACATTATCAACAATCCGGTATCAAGGAATATAAAACAGCGTACAGCCTGACCGGCCAGCTCATGACAGGCGCCAGGATGCAATTGATATGCAACTGCATAGCTGTCTCGCAAATACTGACTATGTACAGGATAGGCTTCGAGATTTGCAGGGTTTTGGTGAGCGCTTTTTCAATGCCAAGGATCTGGTGGCGTTAGAGCGGCACTGATCCGCGCTAATTTTTGTGGGACAGCGCTGATTCAACTGTCAAGATCAGCGGCCTAGGAACGCAGCGCCAGTTTTACCAGTAAGGTAATTCCAAGCCCAAGTACAAAAATATTGATAATGATGTTCTGATAAGTGCCGGTGATTTTATTAAACGCCAGTATTCCCAGGTAGGTGCCGGCAATTAATGGTATGACCGAGTAACCAAACAAGATCATCACCTCGTCATTCAGCATCCCGCTAATATAAAATCCAATCGCGGTCAGTATGGACACCAGCAAAAAGTAGCTTGCAAGGACGGATTTTTTCTCTTTTGCGGTCCAGTTTTGCGCTGTAGTGTACAGAATTACCGGTGGTCCGCTGATAGATAACGTTGCTCCCAACCATCCGGAAAAAAAACCGGCGATATACGCAAAGGAGGGATGGCTGAAAAATCCGATTTTAAGTCCACGCATGGTGTACAGGCTGTAAGAAACCAGCAGGATGGATAGTATGAGCAACACGGCGTCTTCCTGCACCGATGTTATAAAAATAACGCCAACCGGGATTCCGCACAAGGAGCTCGCCAGTAGCGGCGCCAGCCGCCGGTATTGACTGTGTTGAATGAGTTCCCGGGTGTTGATCAGCCCGATTATAATGCCCAGCATTGTAACCAGGGCGACAGTGGTTTTTATATCGAGAAAAAACGTCAACAGTGGAATTGCGATGATGGCGCTGCCGAACCCGGATAATCCCTGAATAAACCCGGCCAGCATTACAATACTAATAATCAGATAGAGTTCATTGCTCATCGTTTTGTTAACGCTCTGTTTAAGAAGTCATTGATTAAGCGCCGTTTTCGTCATGCCGGCGACAGCGTACACGGACGGCGTTAGTGTTGCGCATGCCCATGGATAGCGGGAACGGCTGTTCGCGGTAAAGCGCTGTCTGGAGCAAGCGCCGGAATGACCGCAAACAAAAAACATGGACTTATTCACAGGTTCCTTACTATGATATTTATTTGTTGTGATTCTATCATACATAAATGATCTTATTGGCATGTGAACACAGTCATTGGATCACAATATTTTACGGTTATGATGTATTAACGAAAATAAATTCCGTATCGGTAAAGCGCCGGAGAAAAACATGACGATTAAAAACCTGATTAATGAAATGCATGAGATCAAGCGGAAAAGACAACAACTGCTGGAACAGGCCGAAGAGCTTAAACTAAGACAGGATGAAATGGAGGCAAATATAAAAACGATGTTGGATGAGATAAACGAAGAATACGAGTTTCTTTCTGAGGAGGAATTTCAAATGTTGTTATCTGACATGGCCAACAATTCCATGTTAAACGTGGAAGTGGTTTATGCGCTGCCAGGACAACAGACCATTAAGGAAATTCAAGTGCCCAGGGGAGCGTCCATAGAGGACAGTATAAAACTGTCAGGAATTCTGAATGATTATCCCGAGATTGATATTAACCGGCAAAAAGTTGGTGTATATGGGACGGTTAAAGCGCTGGCGGATACAGTGCATGCCGGCGACCGCGTGGAAATATACCGGCCAGTGACGAAGACCGGCTAGCAGATATATTTGAAGTATGAGTTGGCGGAACATGCGGGCGCCGCGGCGCGTGAAGCATATGAAGATTTCCAGCGGCGCTGTTGTTACAAAGCGTTCGGTTAACTTGTATTAAAATATTTTAGAATCCCTGTTTTTCCTGTTCCTGTGTAGTGCAATAAAAATTTAAACGCACTTAGTTGAAACAATTTTTCAATAAGTTTCGATTTTCCCCGCCTGTTTTAATTCTCGAAATATTTATAACTGTTCAGTTACTTACGAGCGGATTGCCCCTCATGTCGCGCTGTTGGCATACGGAGTGCAACATCCTATAAACGTCGTTATAACAAGTTATGAGGTGATAGTACAAGTTATGGCTGGTAAAAAACTGGTGAATAAAATGTGCTGTCGTAACGTGATTAACCAGGTAAATGTAATGGGGTGATCGATATGAAGAATTCGGCGTTGTGTGTGCAAGTATTGGCATTGTTCCTGTGCGCGGGGTCCGTCAATGCGGAGTCCATTCGAATTGCAATTGGCCATCAGAGTAAATGTACAGACACCTATTCCGCGGGAATTATCGTCAAGGAATTGGAGCTGATCCAAAAGTATTTGCCCAAAGAGGGTAAATACAAAAATGCAAAATATGAATTCGACTGGAAAGACTATGATTCAGGCGCTCCCATAACCAACCAGATGCTGGCCAACAAGCTGGATTTCGGCGTCATGGGCGATTACCCATTAATCGTCAACGGCGCCAAGTTTCAGGAAACTGACAGTCTGGAAACGTTGTATGTTGCGGGCACGGGCTACAACTTAAATGGTTCCGGCAATGCGATAGTGGTGCCTGTTGACTCGGATGTTTACACGCTGGCCGATTTAAAAGGTAAATCCCTTTCCGTGCCGGTAGGCAGCGCCGCGTGGGGAATGGCGTTAAAAGCCTTGCAGGATGCAGGTCTGAACACGGAAGACGTGCTGATAAAAAATCAAAGTCCTCCTGTGGGTGCGGCGAACATAGCGCAAAATAAAGTTGGCGCCCATGGTGATTTTTGCCCCTGGTCGGAAATCATGGAATTCAGAGGTACGGGAAGAAAGATATTTGATGGCAGCGAAGCCGGAGTTCCCTATCTGCATGGCGTGGTAGTGCGCAAGGATTACGCTGACAAGTATCCGGAAGTTGTAATCGCGTTTATCAAGGCGATCGTAACCGCCGGCGAGTGGGTGCGTGAAGACCCGGTGCGTGCGGCAAGCAAACTGGAAGAATGGACCGGCGTGGAGCGGGAAGTTCAATATCTGTATTTCAGCAAGGGCGGTGCGTTAACGCTTGATCCGACCATTAAACCAAAATGGATAGAGGCCTTGAAGTTTGATCATGCTGTCCTGGTAAAAGAAAAATCCATTCCGCCATTGAATTTCGACAAATGGATCTATGACGGGTTTATCCGTACCGCTTACAAAGAAATGGGCCTGGATTACGAAAAGGACATGAGTTACATCCATGATCCGAAACCTGAGAACATGAAACTGCATGAAGCGGAGATCTGGCATAAAGATAAAGGCGTGCTTGCTTACAACACGATAACCGAAATGCTGGATGCCGCAAAGAAATATAAAACCGAAAAAACCCTTAGAGCGTCTTACGTCTATGATGATGTCACCGGTTTAAAGCTTTTTGGCAATGTCGCCACTTATGTCAAATCCAAAGACGGCAAGTACACGGCGTTTATGCGTAAACCAGACGCGGAGAAATTCATAGCGTTAAATGGAGGTGAAATATATACCTTCACTGCGCTAGCGGAAATGGAAAATAAACCATCCATCGCAAAATTGAATTAATCAGGAAGTGCCGGTTGGCCAGAGAGTTAACCGGCACACCGCGCAGGTTTTAACGCGAGTGATATCAGGGTGAGGACATGAGCACGTCAACAACAAAGGTGGTGGCTGGGAACAAGTTTGACCGTTTACCCGTTGAGGAAAAAAACGGCAACGGGATTAACGTGGTATCAGATCACGATGCAACGGCAAAAATAGCTGTAAAAAGCGCCGGACATTTGCATATCAATTCCAGTTGCGATGCTGAAAACCGCGACAACAAAGAAGTTACCGGCGATGTGGAATTAGCCGAACAGCCACAAGCATTCGGCAACGCCGCTGGCGCCGCCAAAACTTCGCACAACTCCTTGTCTTCCCTGCCGTGGAGCCGGTATGCGGTAAGGACGGCGGCGATAGTTGGCGCGATCATTGTCTGGCATGTTTGCTCAACATTTTCAGTAAACTTTGTTATCAGTTTTGAAAATATTCCCAAACCGGCGGAGGTTGGCAGCCGATTATTTTCCCTTCTGGGTACGGAAGTTTTCTATACCCACATTCTCGTCAGCCTGAAGAGGATTCTCATCGGATTTTCACTGGCGGCGTTCCTGGGTGTGGCGGCTGGTGTATTGATGGGCCGCTCCAGAATCGTCTCTGATATTTTAATGCCATACATTGAAATACTGCGCCCGATACCGGCGGTAGCCTGGATACCTCTGGCCATTCTGATGTTGCCCACTGAAGAGTCAAGCATTATCTGTATAACATTTCTTGGAGCGTTTTTTCCGATTGTGCTCAATACCGTGCACGGCGTTGAACAAACCGAGGAAACCCTGGTCCGGGCGGCCAGGTCTCTGGGCGCGTCAAATATCGCGATCCTGTGGCATGTCATTCTGCCGGGGGCATTACCCAGCATTATGGCCGGTCTGGCGATAGGCATGGGTGTTTCATGGTTTTCCCTGCTCGCTGGTGAAATCATCAGTGGCCAGTATGGTATCGGCTACTTTACCTGGAACTCGTACACCCTGGTTGAGTACCCCAATATCATCATAGGCATGCTGGTGATCGGCGGGCTTGGAACCTTATCCACCTGGCTGGTGAAACAGGCATCCAAACCCGCCTTGCGCTGGCAGGAGCAACACTGATGATGCATGAATACAGAACGATAATAGCGCAAGCCGTAAAACAGCAATGGGTGTTGTGGTCGCTGTTAACCATGGGATTAATCTTTCTGTACTACGGCGGATTGCTGCTCGTTACGGTCATCCGTTTTCACGAGATACCGAACTATCTGGAAATCTACGACATTGTCCGGGTGTATCAACAGATTTTCGAAGGTACGCCATCGTTAAAAGACGCCTTGCAAATATTGGTTGATGAAGCGTGGGTGGAAGCGGGTTACAAAAACCCTGAATACTATGGCATCGCGACCTGGAGTTATATGCTGATTCCGCCAAAGATGTTCATCGTAGTTGTAATGGCTGCGCTTGTCGCGACGTTTGTGGTGTTAAGTGTTTATAGCCGCAAGCAGGCGTGCCCGATCGGAAACCGCCGGCGGTTATATGCGGCAGCGGGAGTTGGTTCAGGTTTGGTCGGGATGGGCAGCGCAACGCTGACATGGGTGGTCTGTTGTGCGACGCCATCCTGGGTCGTGGGCCTTGCCATGCTGGGTATGAGTTCGTCATTGGCGTTATGGCTGGAACCGTTTGGGAAAATAATCAACCTGCTGGGTGTGGCGCTGGTGCTATGGATCATTTCCCTGCAGTTGAAAAGTATCGCCAGTTATGCGCAGCGGTCCAAAACAAATTGAATATTTCCTGACAAATGAATCTCAACTTATGTTACTGGACTTTTTCATCAAACATTGATTGGTAAGCAACGGATAGTCAGCATGACAACAATAGACGAGGTGTTGGGTCTCGAACAAAAAACGGAAGAGTTGCCTCCTCTGGGCAGGCCGCATGTCAAAAAGCATCCCACGGAAACAGGCCTGGTGGAAATCGAAAATGTTTCCGTGGAGTTTGGCGGCCAGGTTCGCGTGGTGGAAGACGCATCGCTGACGGTTAATCCAGGCGAATTTATTTGTTTGCTTGGTCCTTCCGGTTGCGGGAAATCAACGCTCATGAACTGCGTTGCAGGATTTGTCAGGCCATCAATGGGGTCCGTTAAAGTGGATGGCGAGGAGATTTTCAAGCCGGGACAGGACCGGGGAATGGTATTTCAACATCATTCGTTATTCCCGTGGAAAACCGTCAAGGAAAATGTCGCTTTTGGACCATTGATGGCCAAAAAAGGCAGGACGGAAGCGGAAAGCATTGCGCGGACGTTGATAAATATGGTGGGACTGTCGGCTTATGAAAACCGTTTTCCCAATGTGCTGTCCGGCGGTATGAAACAACGGGTGGGTATTGCGAGAGCGCTGGCGAACTACCCGAACGTGTTGTTAATGGATGAGCCCTTCGGCGCGTTGGATGCGCAAACACGTTCCATGATGCAGGAAAACCTGTTGCAGATCTGGGGCGAATTCGGCACGACAGTAATCTTCGTCACTCATGATATCGACGAAGCGGTATTCCTGGCGGACCGGGTTGTGGTAATGAGCGCAAGTCCGGGCCGGCTGATCGCTGACATCCCGGTCGGACTGCCACGGCCAAGAACGGCTGAGATGGTGTTGGATTCCGTATACGTGGAAACAAAACGCATGTGTATGGAGTATATCCGTAGTGAATCGTTGCGGGCGTTCGCAAAACAAAGCATGCATTAATTGCATAAAGACAAAAGTGGAAATTGAAAATGGACCATGTTGCGGATAATCAGGACCGGCAAAAATTTACCTTGCATAAGGCGCTTTGGTTTGCTGGTTTTTTGTTGCTGGCGCTGCAGGTGTTGAATGTTTCGGGGCAGCCATTCAAAGCAAGAAGCCAATATCCGGAATCATTACGCGAAGTTATTTTTCCTGAACTCAAACGGTTGCAACCATTCAGCCTGGTTGATCATGAAAATAACGCTCTCGGCCTGGAGCAATTGCAAGGGCGATGGACTTTTCTGGTTTTTGGCTACACGCAATGCCCGGATATATGTCCCGCGACTTTAAGTCAGTTAACGACTCTTAGTCAGGCAATGGGCGCCACGATCGAGGAGGGACTCTTGCCGCGGTTTCTGTTTGTCAGTGTGGATCCGGCCCGTGATAACGTAGATGTACTAAATAACTACATTAAATATTTTGACCGCGGATTCGTTGCCGCCACTGGCGCTCTGCGCAACATTGAGGCTTTTGAAGAGCAATTCAGCGTCTTTCATCGAAGCGCCGCGCCGGATTCAGAAGGTAATTATGGGGTAATCCACTCCGCGGAAATTTTTGTGATCGATCCCCTGGCCCGTATTGCGGGAAGGTTTACTCCGCCGATTTCAACGCAGCAGGTTGCGCAACAGTATCGGGATTTGGTGGGTTACTTTGCAATGGAAAATCCGGGAATCTAACAGCATGACGAACAGGGTAGCGCAGGCGCGGGCAAACATAACATAACACGTCATAACAACTTATACCGTAACATAACCGGGAAACCAAATATGCTCAGCGAGAAAATGAAAATGGACGACCGATCATCACAACCTTTGTACTTGCGGATCAAAGATGCGTTAAAGCAGCGAATTCTGGATGGCGATTATGCCGCGCATGAACGTCTGCCATCGGAGAGTGAATTGATGAAAATGTTCGGTGTCAGCCGGATTACGGTGCGCCAGTCATTGCGCGATTTGCATTCCGATGGTCTGGTGTTCAGCGTGCAAGGCAAGGGCACTTTTGTATCCAAACCCAAAGCCGTGCAAGACGTGCAACGCCTGCAGGGTTTTGGCGAGGCAATGACACCGAAAGGATATGAAACCTCCACCCGGGTTTTGTTCCAGGATTATACCCGTCCTCCTCAAGAAGTGGCCGACGCGTTTTCCATCAATCGCGGTTACCGCGTGTATGAAGTGAAACGCATCCGTTATCTGAATCGTGAACCCATTTCTTTTGATCATAGTTTTTTTCCCGCCGAGATAGGCGCAAAGCTGGAACACCACGATCTGGCGCAAGATATATTTCCCATGCTGGAGAACCAGTTCGGTGAGTCGCTGGGATACGCCGATTTGAAAATTGGCGCCACCGCGGCGGACGAGGAACATGCGCGCGCATTAAATATTGAGATTAATTCGCCTTGCCTGAGGATTAACAGAGCCGTGTTCAACCAGCGCGGCAAACCCATTGATTTTGAGTTTCTCACCTACCGGGGAGATGCCTTCCAATATCAGCTGAAAGTAGACAGATACTAATTACACGGGGTTAACTATCATGACACATACAACAAGTGACAATCAGATTCTTGAAACAGACATACTGGTTATAGGCGGTGGAACCGCAGGCCCGATGGCGGCTGTCAGGGCCAGGCAAAAAAATCCGGACTTGCGGGTCACGGTGCTGGAAAAAGCCAACGTCAAACGCAGTGGCGCCATCAGCATGGGAATGGACGGCTTAAACAACGCCGTCATACCGGGCCATGCCACACCGGAACAATATGTGAAGGAAATTACCATCGCTAACGACGGTATAGTCAATCAAAAAACCGTTATGGCTTACGCACAACGCAGTTTTGACATGATTAATCTGCTGGACGAATGGGGCGTTAAGTTCGAAAAGGATGAAACCGGCGACTATAACGTGAAAAAAGTGCATCACATGGGGACGTATGTGTTGCCCATGCCCGAAGGCCACCACATGAAAAAAATTCTTTACCGCCAGCTGCGCCGTCACCGGGTTCAGGTGGTGAACCGTTATATGGCTACCCGGTTATATACGGATAAAGACGGCCGTATTGCCGGAGCAAGCCTGTTAAACCCGCGCACCGCCGAGGTGGCGACCATTAAAGCCAAGGCCGTGATTTTATGCACGGGCGCCGCGGGACGTTTGGGGCTGCCGTCTTCCGGCTATTTGTTCGGGACATACGAAAATCCAACCAATGCGGGTGACGGATACAGTATGGCCTATCATGCCGGCGCCGAATTAAGCGGGATTGAATGTTATCAGATTAATCCTTTGATCAAGGACTACAATGGACCCGCTTGCGCTTATGTTACCGGACCCATGGGCGGTTATACCGCTAACGCTCACGGAAACCGTTTCATAGAGTGCGATTACTGGAGTGGGCAAATGATGCTGGAGTTCTATCGCGAACTTGAAGGTGGTAAAGGTCCGGTGTTTCTGAAGCTGGATCATTTGGCGGAAGAGACAGTGCGGGAGATCGAGACGATACTGCACAGCAACGAACGGCCCAGCCGGGGCCGCTTTCATCAGCACCGCAATACCAACTACCGGGAAAAAATGGTGGAGATGCACATTTCCGAAATCGGTCTATGCAGCGGGCATTCGGCGTCCGGCGTATGGATAGATGAAAACGCGCGCACCACAGTGCCGGGTTTGTATGCGGCAGGGGATTTGGGCAGCGTGCCGCACAATTACATGTTAGGAGCTTTTGTATACGGTGCGATTGCCGGGGAAGACGCAAGCGACTATTGCTCAGACGCTGGCTTTGGTGAAATCAGCAGTGAAGATATCGGCACGGAGCAACAAAGAATTCTTGCGCCATTGCACAGGACGGACGGTATCTCACCGTATCAGATGGAATACAAAATCAGGCGCATGGTGAATGATTATCTGCAACCGCCCAAAGTACCCAAAAAAATGGAAATCGGACTGGAGCGCTTTAGGGAAATCCGCGAAGACCTGCCCCTGTTATACGCGCAGGATCCCCATGAATTGATGCGCGCCAATGAATTGCAGTTTATTCTGGATTGCGCGGAAATGGCGGCGCACGCCTCGCTATACCGGAAAGAAAGCCGCTGGGGACTTTATCATTACCGGGTGGATTATCCCGAAACCAATAATGATGAATGGTTTTGTCACGTGCAAACCGTCAAGGGCGCCGGCGGCGATCCGGAGTGTTTCAAGCGGGAAGTGGAGCCGTATATTGTTGAGTTGGATGATGAAGAAAAAGACGCTTACCGTAAATTGCGGGTGGCATCCACAAACTGATCATTGTTAAAAATTGATGGAATTAAGGAGCAGCTATGCCTTTGGCGAAAATATCCATGAGTGTCCCGGTTGTAGTGAATGCAGAAGCCTGTATTGCGGGCAAAGGTTGTACTGTGTGCGTTGATGTTTGTCCGCTCGATGTGTTGGCGATTGACAAAGCCCTTGGCGCCGCTTACATGAAATACGATGAATGCTGGTATTGCCTGCCATGCGAAGCGGATTGCCCTACCAATGCCATTACCGTCAACATCCCTTATTTGCTGCGCTGAGACAGGAGTATTTAGCCATGAGTTTTTCATTTGAAGAGTCATTCGATATTGATGACATCGTTGAACGTGTCAAGAGTGCTGATTCTGAAATCCGCCGCATTGCCATTATGGATCTGGCGGAAGTGGCGGATCCACAGGCTGCCGGTCTCGCGATCAGCGCTTTACGCGATGTAGACGCGAACGTGCGCAAACAGGCCTGCAGGACACTGGATGAATTTGAGGGATTGGACGTCATTGACGCATTGATCAACGCTTTGTCGGATGCAAATGTAGAAGTCAGAGCGGCGGCTGCGGAGACGCTCGCGGAAAATAAAAATGAGGATGCCGCGCCCATGATTATAGAGCGATTGAGATCCGCGGATGATCCATTTATCAAAGCCTCATTATTGCGCGCCCTGCGGCCACTAAGGCACACCGATGCGCAATCCATCGCCCTGGCCGCGCTCCAGGATAGCGGCGCAAGAGTAAGACGCGAAGCCGTGGGTGTTCTGGCTTATCTCAAGTCCGATGAAGTGTTGCTGGCGTTGATGGATCTGGCCAGAAATGACAGCGATGAAGAAGTGCGCCGCACGGCAATGGGATCACTGGTGTATTCACGAAGTGACAAGGCCGTTGCGACGCTGATCGCCGGATTAAAAGACGATAACTGGCGGGTGCGTGAAGAAGCGGCCATGGTGATCGGCAAAGCCGGTTTTTGCACCGCTCTTGAATCGCTAATTGACGCCATGTATGACGAGTACTGGCAAGTGAGGGTAAAGGCGGCTGCAAGCCTTGGGCAACTTAAAAAGCCTCAGGCTATTCCCGTGCTTGGTCAGGCGATTTCGTATTCCATTAGTAATTTGCGCAAGGAAGCGGCCAGCGCTTTGGGTCAGATCGCGCACCCGGATGCCTTGCCGTTTCTGGAACAAGCCAGGGCGGATATTGATCCCGATGTGCGGAAAATCGCCATGTGGGCTATCCAGCAAATCAACAAGTAAACGATTAACAACGAGTGCGATCCGTGGGAGAGTTCTGATGACTTACATAGTGGCCGAAGCCTGTGTGCGCTGTAAATATACCGATTGTGTGGAAGTGTGTCCGGTGGACGATTGCTTCCGTGAAGGGCCGAATTTTCTTGTTATCGATCCCGGGACGTGTATCGACTGTGGTTTGTGTGTGCCTGAATGTCCGGCCGAGGCGATATTTGCACTGGACGATGTGCCCAGCGGGCAGGAGCATTTTATTCAACTGAATGCCGAGTTATCGAAATTGTGGCCGGCTATTAATAGTGCGATTGATCCATTACCGGATGCTGATGAGTGGCTCGACGTACGGGACAAGTTTCAATACCTGGCGCGGTAAAGATTGAAAATAATGCTTTAAAGGCTGCCAGATATGTTTGAAGAATACGCCGCATTTTTGTTAAGCGCCATTTTTGTTAACAATATTGTGCTGGTGCGGTTTCTCGGTTTGTGCCCTTTCATGGGAGTATCCAGGAAACTTGAACCTGCGATCGGCATGGGATTGGCGACAACCTTTGTGCTGACGCTTTCATCCGTGAGCGGCTACCTGGCCAATCATTATTTTCTGGAGCCGCTGGGACTGGAGTATCTAAGCACCATTACCTTTATTTTATTGATCGCCGTAATCGTCCAGTTCACTGAAATGTATGTGCATAAAAGCAGCCCCTTGCTGTATAACATGCTCGGCATCTATCTGCCCCTGATAACCACCAACTGCGCTGTATTGGGTATCGCTTTACTGAATGTGCAGGAAAACAATACATTCATGAAGTCCGCATTATATGGATTTGGCGGCGCTGTTGGTTTTGTTCTGGTATTGGTTTTGTTTGCCGCCGTGCGTGAACGCATCGAGGCCGGCGATGTGCCGGAATCTTTTAGAGGCGCGCCGATTGCGCTGGTTACGGCCGGGTTCATGGCGGTCGCGTTTATGGGATTTTCAGGATTGGCGTAATTTTACTGGATTTTACGGAGGGCCAGCGGGCTGTGTGAAGCACACCAGGGCAAACCAGAACTGATATAAGTTGAATCCGTTCCCATGTTTCTTCGTGGGAATGCATAACTGACGATAGTATAAGTGCAAGACAACGTGAGCTGGTTAATGGACATGACAATTTTCAGCGGGCGCATTGCAACATGTTAACTTCAATGCTGATTTTCGCCGCGGCAGCGCTGGTATTCGGCGCTTTATTGGGATTCGCCGCAATAAAGTTCCATGTTGAAGGCGATCCTGTGGTCGATAAAATTGACGCGATATTGCCGCAGACACAGTGCGGGCAATGCGGTTACCCAGGCTGTAAACCTTATGCCAGGGCGATTGCTTCGGGTGAAGCCGATATTAATCAGTGTCCGCCGGGTGGAGAGCAAGGCGTGATGGCGCTTGCTGACCTGCTGGGCCGCGAACCAGGGCCGTTGATCGCGGAACCGTCCACCGGCAACAGTGATGAGCCCATGGTGGCGTTGATAGATGAGGAGACGTGTATTGGATGCACCAAGTGTATTCAGGTTTGCCCGGTGGATGCGATTGTCGGAGCGGCCAGGCACAAACATACGGTGATCGAAGCGTATTGCACCGGATGCAAATTGTGTTTGCCGCCTGTGTGTCCTGTGGAGAATTGTATTGTAATGGATATGGTACGGCCCACGGCAACCCTGTGGAAATGGCCGGAACCGCTTCAAATTCCCGAACTAATGCGCGGCGCAGGCTCATGATGATCAAGCGCATCTTGAAAAAAACTTTATGGCAAAAGCCGCTTTTTTTGAAAAGACAGTTGAAAAAAGCAAAACAGTTGCAGGGCGGTATAAAATTGCAGGGGTTTAAGTCCCTGTCGAACGCCACGCCGGTTCAAACCCTGCCTGTGCCGCCACAATTGATTATTCCCCTGAAACAACACATCGGGGAGGCGGCGAAACCCATCGTCAATGTGGGCAGCCAGGTTTACAAAGGGCAGATCATTGCGGAGCCCAATGGCTATATCAGTTCTCCGGTTCACGCTTCCAGTTCGGGCGTGGTTGCGGCTATAGAAGCGCGGCCCATACCGCATGCGTCGCACATCAGGGAAACCTGTATTGTCATCCATACCGACGGCAAAGACCAGTGGCATCCGTCCGTTCAATCTATGCCGAAACCACTGGCGCTATCGGCGGAGGACCTGCGCCGGCGCATAAGAGAGGCGGGAATCGCCGGTCTTGGCGGCGCCGTGTTCCCCTCCGCGGTCAAGTTAAAGCCCACCAGTGAAATCGGAACTTTGATCATCAACGGGGTTGAATGCGAACCGTACATCACCTGTGATGACGTGTTAATGCGTTATCATGCGGATGCTATTATTCAGGGAGCGTTACTGCTGGCCCGTATAGTCAGGCCGCGGAAGATTGTTGTGGCCATAGAGGATAACAAACCGCAAGCCTGTCAAAGTATTACAAATGCCATTAACAGGTTTAAAGCGGCGGGTGTCACCGCGGCAAATACCATACATGCGGCGCAAGTGCCGGAAATATTTCCTGCGGGCGGCGAGAAGCAGCTGATTAAGGTGCTAACCGGAAAAGAAGTTCCCTCCGGAAGTTTGCCCTATGAGCTCGGCATAGTTTGCCTTAATGTGGGCACTACCGCGGCGATATATGACGCGCTCTATCTAGGCCAGCCTCTCGTTTCCAGAATCATGACAGTCACCGGTGAGGGACTTGACGCGCCGGGGAATTACCGCGTGTCGCTGGGCACGCCAATCCATTATGTATTGGCGCATGCCGGTTTTGCCCGGCAACAAAATGCTGAAGTCATCATGGGTGGGCCCATGATGGGAGTCGCCATAGCGGATCACGCGGCGCCGGTTGTAAAAGCCACGAATTGCCTGTTGATAAAAAACACCCGGCAAATACGCCAGCCCGCCGCGTCCATGCCATGTATCCGCTGCGGCCAATGCGCCACGGTATGTCCCATAAGGCTGCTGCCGCAACAGCTGTATTGGCATGCGCGAAGCAAGGCATTCGAAAAACTGGCGAATTACCATATTGATGATTGTATCGAGTGTGGCTGCTGCCAGGTGGTTTGTCCGGCAAAATTACCCCTGGTGCACTATTTCCGTTTCGCCAAATCCGAAATAAAAGCCCGCGGGCGTGAACGCAAAAAAGCTGATGTTTCGAGATTGCGCAATGAAGCCCGGTGTGTGCGTCTGGAAAAAATCAGGATTGAACAGGAAGAGCGTAAGGCCAGGCGTAAAGCAATCCGCAAACAGGTGAAACCGCCGGATACTAATCCTGATCAATCCATGCCGGTTTCGTCAAACGCCTCGTCATCGGAGGGAGTGATTCCTGAAGCGCAAACGGAAGAAAGTCCGCCGTTGGTTAAACACGAAGATCAAGCAAAGACAATGGTGAGGTAAGGCATTATGCCATTGCGACAATCCACCAACCAGCAATCCGGCAACAACATAGTCAGTGCGCCGTTTATTGCATCGGGGCAATCGATTTCCGGTGTAATGCGCCACGTTATATATGCATTGTGTCCTGCGGCAGTGGTTGCGTTTTACTGTTTCGGCTGGGGCATCCTTACCAATCTGGTCATTGCCTGTGCGGGCGCATTGTTGTGGGAATCCCTGATGCTGTACCTTAGAAACCGGCCCATAACAAGCTATGTGACGGACAACAGCGCACTGGTGACAGCGATATTGCTGGGTCTGGCGCTGCCACCCATGGCGCCATGGTGGTTGTTGTTGACCGGCACTTTTTTCGCGATTGCCGTTGCGAAGCAGTTATATGGCGGCCTGGGTTACAACGCGTTAAATCCGGCAATGGCAGGTTATGCCGTGTTATTGATTTCCTTTCCGCGGGAGATGAGCGCATGGTTAGCGCCGCTGGCTTTACCGGTTGCGGATCTTGGTTTCTTTGAGACCGTGGCGTGGGTGATTTTTAATGATCTGCCGAATGACGTGACATTTGACACTTTTACCAGCGCCACTCCACTGGATTACTTGCGCACGGAAATCAGCCGGGGTGTATCTTTCAGCGAAGTCCGCGTGTCACCTGTGGTTGGCGCCATCGCCGGCAAGGGTGTGGAGTGGATCAATCTTGCGGTGCTGTTGGGCGGTTTATGGCTTTGTTACAAGAAACTCATTTCCTGGCACATACCCGTCACGGTGTTGGCCGGTTTAGGTGTGCTGTCAGGAGCCTTTCATTTCTATGCGCCGGAGAGGTTTGCTGATCCGGGGTTTCACCTGTTCAGTGGCGCCACCATGTTGTGCGCTTTTTTTATCGCGACTGACCCCGTGACCGCGCCCGTGACACCTTTAGGAAAAATAATCTACGGATTCCTGATTGGATTTTTGACCTATATCATCCGCACCTGGGGAGGATATCCCGACGCCGTGGCTTTCGCAGTGCTGTTGATGAATTTCACGGCGCCATTACTGGATCAATATACCCAGCCGCGGATTTACGGCGCCGGGCAAAGAAAAGGCGGGGCGCGCAATGGCTAATCCCGCCAGGTCAATTTTGCATGTTGGATTTTTACTGGCGTTCTCGGCCTTGGCAGGGACGGGCGTGATGGCGATCACCCATTACCATACAAAAGACAGGATAGAGGAAAACAAGCGTCAAGTGTTGATCCGCGGCCTTACCAGCGTATTGCCAAACGTGACGTATGACAATGATCTCATTGCGGACCACATTACAGTTAAAGGCCCCGATAAAACGGGCGCCAATAAATCCCTCTCCATATACCGCGCGCGCTATAAAGGTGAACCGGCGGCCGCCGTGGTCACTACCGTGGCTCCCGATGGTTACAGCGGTCCAATCAAAATACTTGTCGGGATTCAATATAACGGTGTGATCAGCGGCGTGAGGGTGGTGGAGCACCGCGAGACGCCGGGCCTGGGAGATGCGATAGAGGCGGAACGGTCGGATTGGGTGTTCAGTTTTGACAGGCGTTCCCGGCAAAATACCAGTCCGTCTCAATGGCAGGTAAAAAAAGACGGTGGTGTATTTGATCAATTTACCGGGGCAACCATAACACCCCGCGCTGTGGTGAGAGCGGTTCATAACAGTTTGCAATATTTTGAAATGCACCGGGAAGAATTGTTTGCCGTAATGGAAAACGCCGGAACAGCGGATAATCAACAAAAGCAGCATGCAGCGGTCAGTGTTGAAAAACAAGCTGAAACCATAAAGCAGGTAAAGTGATGACATCGGTCAGAACCATCGTCTATGACGGTCTTTGGAAAAATAATCAGGCATTGGTCGCCTTGCTGGGTTTGTGCCCGTTAATGGCGGTGACGGCGACGGCAATCAATGGCCTGGGGCTTGGGATAGCCACTATGTCTGCCTTGATCCTTACCAATGCGGTGGTTGCGTTGATCCGTAACCATTTAAAAACAGAAGTCAGAATACCGATGTTTGTCTTGATCATAGCTTCTGTAGTTACCGTGATTGAGTTATTAATGAACGCGTATTTACATGAGCTCTATCGCGTATTGGGAATATTTGTGCCTCTTATTGTCACCAATTGCACAGTCATCGGCCGCGCCGAGGCTTTTGCCAGCAAACGCAGTGTGCATCATTCAATGCTGGATGGATTATTTATGGGGCTGGGATTTACTATTGTATTGTTGTTGCTGGGCGCGTTTCGGGAAGCGTTGGGTTATGGCACGATTTTCCGTCAAGCGGAACTGATGTTCGGCGATGCCGCACGTCATATGGTAATTACCCTTGCGGATGATTTCGACGGATTTTTGCTGGCCATATTACCGCCGGGCGCTTTTATGGGTCTGGCTGTTCTGATCGCTGTTAAAAAAATTATTGATAAGAGGATTCTTCAGGGACAGAGAATTATCAAAGTTCAGAATGTTCAGCGGGTCACTGGCAGTAACGCCCCGGACATACTTTAAAAAAACATACCGTTCTAATACGGTTGCCGGTTTAACAATCGTCTATACCATGAAGCGCAATTCCCTGGGTGTTTAACATCCCGCTTTGACGATTTCATCCGCCGTTTTCCTGAAAACCTGTAGATCACTTTGAAACAAGTCATCCCAATCCGCGTCAATAACCATGATGTTTTGTTTTTCACAGAAACGCTGTTCTTTGGCCGTGGGTTCCGGTATCAAGACCCAGCCTTTTGGCGTGTCCGAGCTGAAGCTGATGTCGGATAACACCATGCGTTCCGTATCGCGGTTCATGCGCATGCCAAGAAAAACATATTGCTTGTTCTTGCGGTATTCTTTCAGGAAAACCGGGATAGCAAATCCGCCCATGAGTTCCGTGATGTAATCGACGTAGTCCGCGTCGGAAGCAATAAAATGCGGTTCAGGAAAAGGAGTGCCCATGGGTTTGAACAAGACAGGTAAGCGTGTATCCACCTGTTCCTGTTCCACTTCACCGTAAGAACAGCCGTCATATTGGTAAATTTTAAACCGGTAGTCTGTGCCGGCGATTCGGGATAATCCAACAATCAAGGTGTGGGGGGTATCGCGGTAACTGTCTTGCAGCTGGGTATCCCGGTTAATGTCGATGACATAATGAGGCTTTAGTTTTGCCAGCTCGTCGTGCAGCGGTGATCTTGTCTACTGGTTCTCCCCATACAACTTTGTCAGGAATTTTGTGACAAACGGCCGGCCCCGTTTCAATTCCATGTTCATGGCCGCGCGGGGAAATTCGTACATCAGTTTTGGCGCCATGGGTTTGCCGTCATTCATTGCATAGATCAAACTGTCGCTGTCCGCGGGAATTGCCTGGCCGGTGACTTGATGCGTTGCGCCCCTCAAAGCCCCGGGGCCCAGGTAAGGAATCACCTGGCCGCATTTGATGCCGGTAATGATCTCTTTAAATACATAATCGGCCACACGCGTCTCCTTCATAATTTTGCTTGCCGTATGAATACTGTTGTACAGATACACTGCGATACCGTAATGAAAAGCAATTCCGGGGCCATTCTTTAACTTGTTGAATAATCACATAAACGGATTTATTTGTTGGTCGTGATTATTACCATTGTAGTATTCACAACAAAAATACCGTGGTGCAGGCGCGCTGGGAAACGCACTATAAGATTACATGATTCACCTGCCGCTGGATCTTTTTGCACCCGATTGATTCACTCAACTTAAGAGTTCTGTATGCCAGCCAGATTTCATCCAGTACGCGGAGATAATTCTTCCGTATTTAAATGGCCACGAAAATCCGTTACGTGGTGAATTTCTGCATCGCGCGTAGTTAAGGAATTCAACGCCATGCGTATGGGGCTTTTATCGGCCCATTGAAATATCTTCTCCGCCCATTCAGCCGGCATTAAGAATAACCGCGCAAACGAACTACCAGGTCTGCGTTTCGGTTAATCATGGTACAAAATTTGTAACATGCGAGAAGAATACATTGACGAAGTGCGCGAAACCTTCTTTATGCGGAAAGATTTATTTGCGCATGAAACAAAGCTGAGTTGAGACATGTCAAAACAAATGCGAGTGTGTTGTGAAACAATATTTTAAATTTCAGGTGGTATGTATGGCAGAAGTAAAGAAGTCTGAAAGTGAGATAACCGAAACTAAAGCAATCCAGGGAAAAAGCGTGTTGATTATCGAAGGAATACGCGAAAACGGCAGCAAATTCAGGCCGGCGGATTGGCCGGAACGAATCTCCAGCATGTATGCCGAGTTCGGCAAAGACCGGCGCCTGCACTATGCGCCTGGAGTGAGCCCGCGCATGCTGAACGGTCAGAAAGTGCTGGCGATTGAGCCTTCGCTAAGAGAACGCAATCCCGCCGTGTTCCAGGCGATTATGAAGTTTGTGCGTGAAAATAATCTGCGCACCCGGGAAGAAGCAAACACGGCGGAGTAAACCTGTTGCCGTTTGCAGAGGCCCATGAGCGCCAGCCGTAAACGGTATAATTTAAAGCAAAGACACAGGGACACAAACTCGTATAGTTTTTTATTCCTGATTATTTGCGCCTTTGCGTTGAAAATCCTTCTGTTTATGGATGAACGCAAGCTAGTCGCAGTCTAGCGTTGTCACTAGGTTAATCGCATAGACGCCGCCAATTACGGCGTATTCCCTTTCGCTGGTCATGATGCCCGGCATTAATCTGCTGAAGAAAAGCAGCTTGGCAAAGGGTATTACTGCGCTCATCACCGCATCGCCAAATTCACCGGCTCGCGCCGGATCTTCCGTAAACGAATTGATGTTATTCAGCAATACGGTTTTGCATAATTTGCTTTCCTTATTGGTATTTTCAGACGCCATGTGTTCCAGGGACTGCAAACGGTTTTGTCCCCGGTAAAGCACCCTTGAGTTTTCCGCTGGAAAGCGCCGCGCCAGCTCATACTGACAATAGCTGTATAATAAATCCAGTTGCGCTTCCAGCGCATTGGTGTTGTACAAGCCGCGGGAGCGCTGCGCGGCGAACCGCGCATAGCATTCATCTTCGATGCTGCGTATCGGGCCCTGGTGATAGCGGGGCACCAATCCAAACCGTGATTCCACCCACGATTTTATAATCGCACCCTCCTGACTGTCTGAATCAAAAAACCAGCCACGCAATATCCGCAAATAATTCGCGCGGCCGCGGTTCACGGACAGCGCGGTGCTGTATCCGGCTTCGTCCAATGTTTCCAGCTGGAAATGCGCATTCATGTAACGTGTGAACCACTGGGAACGCAATCTGGTGTCAGGCTCCGCGTCCAGCTGTTGAAAAAAATTCCTGTGCAGTTGCGCTATACCATCAAGTGACAATGACTTGGGATTGCGCTGGAAGCTTAAGTCGCCGAGTACTTCCGCGGGCAGATTGCAGCGATTAATCGGCGCCCTGGCGGAAGCGGGT
>JAKEGK010000222.1 GCA_022627515.1 Gammaproteobacteria bacterium | reverse complement strand
TTGCATCGCTTGCTGAATTAGAAACACACACCAGCCAACATTAGAAGTCTGTTCAGGATTCGTGCATATGCCCCCGGTATTTTACGCTCAAAAGCTTGACTGCTTTTTTTGCGCCAGCTTCCAATGACTTGCCGATCTAAAATCTTCCAGGCATAAAATCGTCACGCCTGAAAATAAAGTCAGCTAACGTTGTCGCCGCTCGCCGTTCATTTATTTAAGCCGTTTCAGGTTTTCATCCAGTGACTTACGGGTAAGCTCTTCCGCTTCACTCTCGCGCCCGGCCCGCTGCAGTAAATGTGAAAGTTTTATACTCGCCGCGTTACGGACAGTCTGGTTGGATGTATTTTTTAACACATCCTGGTACATGGTGATAATTTTTTGCGGATTACGTTGCTTCCTGTACATATCTTCCAATTGCTGCAGTTGAAGCACGACGGATTTCTCGGGATCATCCGCAATGGAATGAACGGATTCCACCACCTGCAGATAACGATCCAGCATCTTCAAACGCAACTGCATTCTATCCACCGATTCCGCACTCTCGCCCTCTTCCTCCAATGGAGCGGCAATGATTGCCGAAGGAGCGATTGCAACAAACATCAGTACCAATATCAGCGTCATTTTGGATAGGGAATTTTTTATCATGTCTTTTCCTCTTTGTGTTACAGCTTCATTTTTACAAGCTTGCTTCTTCGCGTTACAACTTACAAAATCCGGTCAATAGTTCCATTTTGTTGCCAGGCGCCAATCTATGACTTCCGCAAGCTCCTTGTCAGGTTCTTTCAAACATGTCATTTATGTCGCCAAACGCCGGCATTTCCGAAAAATCAGGGGCTGCCATAACGTCTCCACCTTCCAGCCATTCCGACACCTCCGACAATACCGCGATATTGTTGAAATCGTCCCCGGGAATTTCCTGATCCGTGCGTAGGTCAACAGACGTGTCCCCGCTGGTCCGGGCCAATTGCCGGGAAGCTTGTTTCTGATTCACCGTATTGCGGGTTTCCTCCCGCTTTGGGCTGGCGTTCTTAATTGGCGCAGGTTCAACAGGAGCGCTTTGTTTTTGATTCGCCATATCCTGCTGCGCTATCTGTAATTCCGGTTCAATTTCCAACGCCTGCTGCACGATCAATACGGCGATGATGGCAGTGGAAGCAAACGATAACGCATATAACCATTTGGAGGTTAACCATGAACGCGAATCGGTCTGATCTTTTACATGCGCCGCTACCCGATCGGCAAAACCGAGGGGCGCTTTGATCTCCTGGTAATGTTCAACCAGCGGCTTTAGCGGCGGTATTTGATCTATTTCCTTGGCATCATTCATAGTCTGTGGTCTCAATATTCATCGCATTAAAATAGCTGCGTAAATTGTTTATCGCTTTATGCAAGTGCGCTTTCACCGTTCCTTCCCGGCATTTTAGGGTTCTGGCGGTTTCCTCCACGGACATGCCTTCGAAAATCCGCAATAACACCACATCCTGCTGGCGTTGCGGCAATTGCGCAATAACGTGGTGGATTTGCCGTATATGAATTTGCTCCGGCCCATCGTTAGCACACGCGTGTAAAGCGTCAACATCTTCCAAACGCTGATTCAATGTCCTGTCGCGGACTGTGCGCCGGTTGTATTCATTGCACACGTTTTCCAGTGTCCGGTACAACCAGGTAAACGGTTCAGCGTGAAAATGAAATCGCTTTAAACCCTTGTAAGCACGCAAAAACACCTCCTGCGCTGCATCCGCGGCGTCGTCCGCGCTGTACAACCTGGCGCATGCCAGACGGTAGATGCGATCCTGATGGCGCCGCACAAACGCGTCAAATGCAACCTGGTTACCCGCCGAAAATTCCTTAATCAGCTCTTTGTCAGACGTCGCGGTCAACGATTTTTCCTGCTTTTGAGAATGTTAGTGCACCCAACCTTATTTCGGTTTACCCGGAATTGTAAAAATTGCCATAGTTCATGTTCCGTTTTTATAAAACCACCCAAAATCGGCTCACGTTGATTTAAATCGATGGAATTCGCTGCTTGATTATCAGATAGATTTTGATTTCGAAGAAATAAAATACCGCAACCTGTATCCGCCGGCCAATCAGATGTTGCGGCGCCCGGTTTAAGAGCTGTTTGTTTTTGCTTTAATGGCAGTTAAGCGGAAGAATCATAACCAATCTTTTGAACCAGAATATCAAGAAACGCAGCCTGGCCTTTCGCGATCTTTTGTTTAGCCTCATCCAGGTCAAACCATTCCCCTTTGTCGATCTCCGGATATCTATTTACGCGGCCTGAGTGCCTTGGCCATTCCAGATCGAATTCATTGCTGATAATTTTTTCCGGATCCACATCTTTTTCCAACGCCCAGGCATAAACTATTTTCTTGCTGGGCTGCTTTAAATGGCCTAACTCAATAAACTCCCCGTCCGCGTCAAAACCGGTTTCTTCTTTAAATTCGCGCCTTGCCGCCGTCAGTGGCGGTTCATTTGCTTCGATCAATCCTTTGGGAATGGACCAGGCGCCCTGATCTTTTCCATACCAGAGTGGACCGCCTGGATGCACCAATAGAACCTGCAGTTGCCCGCCATTGAATCGGTAAAGCAAAATACCCGCGCTTTGTAAATGCATAAAATATCCCGCCAAAGATTTGCTATTTTTATTACGGTAAAATAAGGATGATCAATCCCGCAAAAATTAATTCCATCGCCGTCTACCCTGCTTTTAACGTTTGCCAGTGCGCTCAAGCCCTCAATTAAAATTGCTATGGTTTTATTTGGCGGCATACGGACCGGTTATTACAATGGTTATTTACTTAGATTGCTTGCAAATAACGTGAATCGTCATTCATCAAAATATAGTATCAAGTATTAATCTATTTTATATATCCGATTATCCGCTACTTAAACTGCAAAGCAAGCCAATTTGTTTAAGTTAAATCCCGTTGATTTGTGTCAACAATATTTATCCAGCCTGACTTGATTAAATCCGCATTCGATCTAAATTGTAGGTACGTGTATAAAAACAATCGTGGTATGTTGGAATACATATTTGCTTATTTTGAAAAAAATAATCTTACATTATCGCTTCAGGAGAACCTCATGAAAATCAGACAGGTAATTACAGCAGGCGCAATGCTTATTCCGTTCTCAGTTTTCGCGGGTGAAGCGGATGCCGACAAGACGTTTAAAACTCTGGACAAGAATAGCGATGGCGTCATCACCAAGGAAGAAGCTGCCACGGCCAAAAAACTGATTGAAGACTGGACCGTAATCGATGCCAATAAAAGCGGCACCATCGAAATGACAGAGTTTTCCGCCCTTGAGTCTGTCGAATCTTATGTTCCCGTCGAAACTGAGGAGGAGCCAATTGGCGCAGCGCCAACCAAATAAATTATTTTAGTAAAGCTGGCATTCTGCCGCGCAGTCACTTCACAGCAGCGATACGCGGAGAGCTTCACGGCATGGGCGATGTTGGCGGTGACACCACCATAGACAACATAATGTTGGGTCACCGCCGGAGAGGCAGGATGCCGGCTTGTTTACCATGACGCTGGGCGTAACTATGCATTAAATATTTGGCATTAAATATTTGTTGGAAACAGGCGCTGTCTTAATCCGCTTCATCGCTGTCGAATATACCATCCCGGTCACGATCCAGACCCATCCACATTCCAGATCCCGGTGGCACACAGGTAAATGTCAATGTCTGGGCGTTCTGGTTTACCAAAGCGCGCAGATTAGCATCAGAAATGACTTCATTGGCGCGATCCATCTGGTAGTTGCCACTGGCTTGCATAAACGCACCGCGTGGCACGCCATCAATCACGCCTTTAACAATCAAATCGCACTCAGGGCGCGGCGCCGTGAGCTGCGCTCTTGCACGCAACAAATCGATGCGCGCGTGCACATCCGCCCCGCTGGCCGCCGACAGGGTAATCTGCTGACCAACAATGGGCGCCAGTTCGCTATCCATGGCCATGACAAAATCCACCACCTGACTCCGCTTTTGATCATTGGTTGCAGGATCGCTGTCAAATATGAATACACTGCCACTTAAAAAATTATCCAGCGTATCCATGGCGCCATCATGCATAAAACCAAAGCCCCGGATCTGATCACCCATGGGAAGGACATCCGGCGCAAACTTGCCGGATACGCCGAACTTGCCCACTTTCTGGTACATGTTTCTCAAATGGGGAATCTTGAATTGCTGGGAAATATCAGGACCTTCAACGGAAGAAAGACCCGAGGTGCCGAAATGCCCTTCCAACTCGTTTAATACATGGCAATCGTTACATTTCAGGATCGGTAAATCAGTCAAACCATTCATGCCGGTGGTCAACTGATTCATATAAATATTTCTGCCTTGCGACTGAGTGGTGGTTAACGAGTTATCGAGCGCGCGAATCGGATTCGGCGGATAAGTTATCTCCAGGGCAAATTCCGCATACGCATGAATATCCGTTGCCGCCAATTCGCTCGCGCGGCCCAGCAGGCCCGGGAACGCCACATTAAAATCCTTGAATGCGCCTAGTTCAATGCTCTCTCCCGGCTGGGCGCTGGCGCCGACCCGGTCACCTCGCCAATGCATGGGACCATTGCCATCCAGGCCGCGCAAACTCTGGGTGCTCATTGGACCTTTCATGGGATGAAACACAGGAGGATCAGGCGGCAATAAGGGCACGGTAATCGGGCCCACCGTTACCGTGGCAAAGGGATTGGGATTCGCCACGACTTCTTCATCGGGATTACCCAGGTCCCAGGCCAGGCCATCAAAATCCCCGAACACATGGCACAAGGCGCAGGAGGAATCCCCGCGGCTGGAAGTCAGCGTTGCATCATAAAGAAAACGGCGGCCGTTGATCACGTGCGCCGGTTCCGGATTGAACATTGTGAGATGGGAAACTTCCTGGCTGGATGTGGTATCGATGACGGACAGGCCGTTATCAAACCGCGTCAGCGCATACAAGCGGTCCCGGGTTTCATCGAGCACGACTCCCGATGGCCCGCCCGCGCTGAGTGAAATCTGGTTGGCGGCATCCGAGATGAAACTATCGTCTTCCAATGCCGCGGTGTTGAACACGCCGATCTTTTGTGAACCGAACGCAGCAGCATAAAGCGTGTTGCCATCACTGGTGACCGCCATGTCGAGCGGATTGGCCAGCGCCGCGGCGCGTTCCGACTGAGCTCCGGGGAACTGCGTATAGTTAATATGCTTATTCAGGTGACGGGGTAAAATCTGCGGCGCAGCCTGGGTGTTATCGATTACCGTGATACGGCTTTCGGCAAAATGGCCGCGCACGGTGGACGCGTTGTTCCCGGGTCCTTCAAACCGGACATGATTCAGGGCTTCCGTATTGGACACATAGATAACACCGGTTTGCGGATTCGTCACCATGTTGTATAAAACCGTGCCCACGCCGCTATACTGCGCCGATGTTCTCGCAACGGGCGGATTAACACTGGCGTCAATTTCAAACACATCGTAGTCGGGCAGTGAGAGATTCACATAGTTATCCCATAACTGGTCTGTCGCGTCAGTGATGCTGCCGTTACCATCGGCCCAGTTTACGCCGTTGTATTTTAAAATCAGCCCGGTATCGGGTTGCGGATCACCCAGAACATTCGCCAGCGGCGCGGGTTTGGCAAGCCTGTTTTCACCGATCGCCGTGGTTTGATTACCGGATAAAAATACCGCCGCATACACCGTATTGCCGTCAGGGCTCACGGTCAGCGCGCGGGGCGTGTCGCCAAACAGGTTAATTACCGTCAGAGGGTCACCACCCAGTGTACCGCCGGGGTTAGCGGTGTTAAAAACCCAGACATCCGCGCGGCCGACACTCGTCGTTAAATGCGCGTCAATGGGATTGTCGTCCGGACCGTTCTGCCCGCGATGCGCCGTGGTAATAAACGCATACTGTTTGCCGGCGCCCGCAAACACAATATCGCGCGGTTCATCGCCCACCAACAAGGTGCGCGTCACGCGGGGCGGAGACACACTTACATCAATAACACTGACACTGTCCGATAAATGGTTTACCACCCATATTTGCAGGCTATTGAGCGCGGCAACCGCCACCGGCTCCATGCCGACCGGCACGGTGGCGCTATGTTGTAAACCGGTATCAGTGATGGAATAGATTTCCAGGGTGCTATTGGGTGTGTTCACGGCATACAGACTATTGCCGTCGGGCGACATTGCCAGGGGCCGCACCTGACCCGTCTCGAACGCGACAAAGTTATAAGCCTCGGGTGTTGGTGTACCACCGCCTCCGCCGCCATCGCTGCCCCCGCTACTGCATGCGGTAACAGCAATAACCAGCAATCCCAAACATCCCAACCGCAATTCTGAAATATACATAGTCAGATTCCCGCCAGTAACGAATATCCTAAGTCTAGCAGCACTCAGGAGCGCTGTAATCATGAAAAATTAGAATTTGCGGATTTGGGCAATGATTGGCAAAAACTGAACAAGGAATAACTTTTAAAAACTTATTATCCCTGGGTAGCTACTGCGGTGAGTTTAGTAAACTGGTCGTCCCGTAAGCCGGTCAACACGGCATCGCCATTACTGGACACGCGGACTTCCCCATAGCGGGCGGTAGTGTAATATTTGCCGTGCTGCTCCTGAAAATAAAAAGCGTCGCTGGCTATTTTCACCACACCGTTGCGCTTGCGGTACAGCAACAGGTGTTCATTGGCATTAAGCGGCGCAGCACCATCATGTATACGTTGAAATTGCGCCACGTTCCGCTCATCGACAGTTACCACCACCTGGCCTTCGTCTGTTAATTGCCTGGAATGACTCGCGATATCGGCGGCCATT
>JAKEGK010000221.1 GCA_022627515.1 Gammaproteobacteria bacterium | reverse complement strand
TGGTGTAGCCGGAATGTTTGTAAGCCGGGTAACGTTCCACAACAAACGCGTCACGGCCGTCATATTGTTCATCCTTGAGCCATTGATAAGTGTATTTTTGCACTTCCTGTGATGTGATGTCCTCGTAGGCAAACTCGCTGCCCATGAAAGGGCCTGACTTATTATTGGATGAAATACGTTTGACGCGTTTTAACGCCGGCAGAAACAGCCATTGGTCATCGGGTTTGATGGCGTGGGTGTAGCTCAGAAACGCGGTGCCTTTCACATCGGCGGGGCTGTCAAAGATGGACATGCTTTTGTCGCCATCGCCTTCAACTTCCAGTTGTTTGTTGCGGATGTTACGCTCGGTTTCCTGACCCTGCCGGTTGCGCAGGATCATTTTCAAATCCGATTTCTGATCTTTCCAGCCGCTGTCGCGTTTGTCCGCTTCCACCGCGATGGCAAGGCCTTTTTCTTCCGGGGTCTGGGCGGAGGCGCTATCAAGCAGCGGCAGTGTCAGTAATAGTGCGAGCAGTATCCGTTGTTTCATTTTTTTTCTCCTCAAGTTTCATTAATAATGGCGGCAGGAAGAAGAAATCCGCAATCAATGCCAGCGCTATGATTATGGCGGTCAGTGTGCCCATGCCGGCGTTGAGTTTGAATGCGGACAGCGACAAAACCAGGAAACCCACCACCAGTACGACCGATGTGGTGAACATTGCCATGCCCACGGTATGGAATGCATATATAGTCGCCTGTTGTGGACTAAGCTGTTTTTCCCTCCGCGCACGCAAATATTTACTCAGAAAATGCACGGTGTCGTCGACCACGATGCCTAACGTCATGCCTGTGACCACAGAGAGCGCCAGGCCCACTTCGCCGACAAAGATGCCCCACAAACCAAAGCCCATGGCGGCCGGTATCAGATTGGGTATCATACTGACCAGCCCGATTTTCAGTGAGCGCAAGGCGAAAATCAGGACCATGGAAATCAAAATCAAAGCGATGGTAGTGCCCAGCAGCATGCTCTTGATATTTTTCTTGCCGATGTTGGCGAACATCATGGTGGTGCCGGTTCCGTGGGCCTGTTTGATGTTTGTGGTGTTGGCCTTAAGCCAGTCTTGAGCGCGTTGTTCCAGCGCCAGGAGATCATTGGTTGACATGGTTTGCAACGTTACGGTAAAGCGCGTGGCCGACTTGTCTACATTGATCTGGTTATTGAGATCCAGGCCGTAGGGCAGCGACATTTCATAAAGTAACAGATATTGCGCGGCAAGATCCCGCTCCCGCGGTTCGCGGTAATAGCTCGCATCGTCGCCATGCATGTTTTTGTTCAGGCGCCTCATGATATCGGTGAAGGTATTGACGTGAATGACTTCAGGTTGTTGCCGGAACCAGTCGGCAAGTTTCGCTAGATCGGACATGAATTGCGGATTACTGATGCCGCCTGTTTCACCGGAATCCAGTGAGTAGTCAATAATGTAGAGTCCGCTCAGGTTTTCGGTAAAATAATCAGAGTCCACGCGGAACTTGACGCTTTGATCAAAGTAATGGACAAAAACATCATTGAGTTCATTACGCGGAATAAATGAAATCAGCACGATAACCGCCGCAAGCATGCCCCACATGAGCCGTTTGCGGTTATTGACGATAAACTCGCCCAGGTGGTCCATCATCACGTAACCATCGCCTGCTTGCCTGATTTTTACCCGCACCGGCATCAGTGTCATGAATGCGGGCAGAAAAAACACGGTAAGCACGAATGAAGCCAGCACACCGATAGCCACCATGTTTCCCAAATGAACGAAGGGCGGCACATCGGCAAAATTCATGGAGAGAAAGCCAAATACCGTGGTGATACTGGCCAGAAATACCGGCTGCATATTGATGCGCAGGCTTTCGATCATCGCGGCCTTTTTCTCCAGGCCCCGGCGCATTTCATGGAAGAATGTCACCAGCACATGCACCGCGTTGGCAATGGCGACAGTGAGTACGATAGTGGGCGTTGACGCGGAAGGCGGTGTGATCGGAAATCCCAGGTAACCGCCGGTTCCCATGGCTACCAGGATGGAGAAAACAATAATTAACAGGGTTCCGGCGGTTCCGCTAAATCCTTTCAACAACAAACCCAACGTAATCAGCATGAGTACAAAGCTGATGGGCACCAGTGAACTCATATCTTTTTTGGAAGCCTCGGAAAACGCGTTATTCATCATCACGATCCCGCTGAGGCGAATTTCGATGGAGGGGTATTTCTCCATAAATCCTGCGGCAAGCGTCCGGGCGAAAGTGACAACTTCCGGTACTTCCTGGACCGGGTTTTTACCCGGTAACTGCACGGTTACATTGACGCCGGTGACATGACCGGTTTTGGAAATCAATCGTTGTTTCAGCAAAGGTTCATTAAGCGCAATGGTTTTGATTTTTTCCAGCCGCGCGGCATCCAGAGGTTCTTCTTCAGGCACCAGGTCGCGCACGCTCAGCTCATCGCCTTCGGCTTCGGTGTGCTGGAAATTGGCAATGGAATCTACGCGGATGGAGTAGGGTACTTGCCAGCCTTCGCGAGTTAACTCCTGGATTATTTTCAGTGTCTCTGGAGTAAATACATTTCCGTCCTTCGGCGTCACGATGAACATGACGTTATCGTTTTTGGTATACATTTTTTCCAGGGACTCAAAGGCCACCAGTTCGGGATTGTCTTTACTGAAGAACACCCGGTAGTCCGTCGTGAAGCCCAGAAAGCGGCCACCGCTGGCAGCTGCAAATACCATGAACAGGGTGAGAACAATGACGATAAACGGATGGTTTACCACCCATTGCGCATAGCGCGTGACACCATTGGTTGTTGCCATATGTAAACCTCCTCCTTGAGCTCCGCTTATTGTAAATTGTGAAGCAATTAAAATTTTTCACTGATCTTACAATGATTGCGTTACTCGATTTATTAAATGCTTATTTACGTTTAAGTAAACCGTTCAACAGCAATGAAGCCAGATATGTTGCTTTGCGTTCAAAAGCTTCGCGGGAAAACAGGGGCATGAGCAAAGGCATATCGAATAACGTGGCGGCTGTCAAAATGGCTTCCGCAGTGACCTCCGGATCTGAAACGTCGAACATTCCCTGTTGATTGCCTTCCCGCAATAATGTGATTAACAATGCCTGCTTGTTTTGCACATGCTGGTCCACGATATCCAGGCGTTCATGGCAAATGGCGGTTACCATCTCGTTCATGCGTGGTGTTTCAGACCATTGAGTGTGGGTAAAATCGAGTGTCGCCAAAATAAATTCGCTGACTTTGTCAGCCGGAGTCAGCTCCCTGTCAAATACAATTTTTTTCAGATTCTCAATGTCTATATTGAGGCAATTACAAGCCAGCGCAGCGCCGATCGCCAGTTTGTTCTCGAAATAGCGGTAAAGATTGGCGGCCGACATGTCACAGTCTTTGGCGATCTCAGCCATGGTGGTTTTGTTGTAGCCGTACTGCCTGAAGCGTTCTTCTGCTGCCTGCAGAATTTGCTGCCGAATCTCGTCGGGGAGGTTTTCTCTGGAATGTTCCATAACGGCAAAGTCTAGCCATTGAAAACTGAATAATCAAGAATATATTCAGCGTTCAATATTTACTCATTAATTAATCCTAAAATAGCCTATGTCACTATTTTATAATGAGTTTTGTGTTAATTTTACGCTAGGCTTGGTATTGATGAAGTTGGAAACGCGTCATCGCTGTTGTCATAACCATGTTCCCGCGGATCAGCCAGGGAAATCCCGGTGGAATGGCTGGATCGGGCAATTGAATTACCGGGAGAGCGCGCGGACGAATGTTTCCGGTTCGACAGGCTAATTACGCCCTCGTGGCGTGGCCCTGGTTCGTTGATCGCAGTAGTTGGATCCAGGAATGCCAATACCTGCGATGCCTGGATTAGCAGTTTACCGCCGGTCACACGGGTGAATATAGGCTTTGTGACCGACGTAACAAATTTCCTGTTTCCCGCCAAGCGACAAATAAGGTGTTTGCGGCGCCGTAAAGGTTTAAAACTCAAAGCCGATTACATATAGAGGTAATAGTCTCGACGACTATGGTACTGGAACTTCTGGTTTGAGAACTTCTGGTTTCCTAAACAATGATTTCACAGGTATTGGTGTAAAAATCTGCGAACTCAATGCGGAAATTTTGTCTATCATTAAAAAAGAAGGACTGCCGGATTATGATGTTAACAACTGATCGCGTACTGACAACGGACATTGTGCTGTGCGGTGTTTCTATGGTCAGTGTCATCAGGTCAATCAGTCCAGTTGAAGAATACGTTCAGCCCGGCAGTGAGTCACAATGAAACGGTTCCGCGACAACAGTTATCTATTCATTCAGAACGCGCCTTTTGTCGAAGAACTGTATGCACAATATTTAAAGAAACCCACCTCGATACCCGATGACTGGCGGCAGTATTTTGAACAATTGCATGTCAATGGCCAGGATATCGCTCCCGAAATAAACCACAGGAAAATTCAGGAAGAGTTTTCCCGGCGCAGCCGGGAGTCGCGGCACCCGGTAGCGCGCTTTGCCAATGGCTTGTCTCCCGCGGCTTTGAATAAGCAGGTGCAGGTGCTGCAATTTATCAACGCGCACCGGTTTCGCGGTCATCAGATGGCGGAACTCGATCCCCTGCAAATGCAACCCCGGCAGCACATCCCGGAACTGGATTTGTCCTATCATCATCTTTCCGAAGACGACCTTGGCACAGTGTTTAATACCGGTTCTCTGGCGGGACCGCGCCAGGCGCCGTTGCAGGATATTGTCGACACCGTGCGTGAAACCTATTGCGGCCACATCGGTGTTGAATACATGCATATCACGGATACCGAGGAGAAGCGCTGGATTCAACAACGGCTGGAAAGCATGCGCGGCAGACCGGATTTCAGTGTCGAGAAAAAACTGCAGATTCTGCAGCGGCTGGTTGCCGCCGGTGAATTTGAAAAGTACCTGCATACCCGTTACGTGGGGCAGAAACGTTTTTCACTCGAAGGGGCGGAAAGCCTCATTCCCATGCTGGATGAATTGATCCAGCGCGCCGGCGAACACGAGGTAACGGAAATAGTGCTGGGCATGGCGCATCGCGGCCGGCTCAATGTGCTGACCAATATTCTGGGCAAGGCGCCCAGCAGCCTCTTTCAGGAGTTTGAAGGCATTACGGATCCCAACGGCAGCGCATCGGGCGACGTGAAATATCATCAGGGGTTTTCCACCGACATTCAAACCGCCGGCGGCATTGTACATCTTGCCCTGGCGTTTAATCCCTCGCACCTGGAAATCATTGGTCCGGTGGTGGAAGGATCCGTGCGTGCGAGACAGCAACGCCGGAACGACAAACAGGGCAACCTGGTTATCCCCATATTAATCCACGGTGATGCCGCATTTGCCGGGCAAGGTGTGGTGATGGAAACTTTCCAGATGTCGGAAGCGCGGGGTTACACCACGGGCGGTACAGTCCATGTCATTATCAACAATCAGATTGGTTTTACCACCAGCAATCCGCTGGATGCGCGCTCAACGGTATATTGCACGGAAGTGGCGCGCATGGTGCAGGCGCCGATCTTTCATGTCAATGGCGATGATCCCGAAGCGGCGCTGTTCGTCACGCAGCTGGCATTGGATTACCGCATGAAATTCCACAACGATGTGGTCATCGACCTGGTATGCTACCGGCGTCACGGGCATTCCGAGGCGGACGAACCGTCCGCGACGCAGCCGGTGATGTATGCAAAGATCAAGAAGCATGCTCCGGTCAGTGAAATTTATCTGGAATCGATGTGCAACGCCGGCATTTGCCCGGTTGATGAAACACGCAATATCGCCAGGCTGTACCAGGAAACACTGGATGCCGGCAAGTTTGTCGCGCCGAATATTGTTGTCGAACCGTTTGAAAAACCTTTTTGGGTTGACTGGTCGCCGCATCTGGCCGCCAGGCTGACCGAAGATGCTGACACCACGGTGTCCCGCGAACTGGTGGCGCGGATTATGCGGAAACTTTGCGATATCCCGGAGAGTATTTCCGTGCATAGCCAGGTCGAACGCATCCTCGAAAGCCGCTTGCGGATGGCGGCTGATGAAGAACCCATGGACTGGGGATTTGCGGAAACCGTGGCTTATGCGTCATTGCTACTGGCGGGATACCCGGTGCGCATGAGTGGTCAGGATTGCGGGCGCGGCACTTTTTTTCATCGCCATGCGATCGTGCATGATCAGATTGATGGCCATTATTACACGCCGTTGCAAAACCTGTCCCCGGACCAGGAAGAATTTACCATTTATGATTCCCTGTTATCGGAAGAAGCGGTACTGGGTTTTGAGTATGGTTATAGCACCGCGGCGCCATACTCGCTGGTCATGTGGGAAGCGCAGTTTGGTGATTTCGCCAATGGCGCGCAAGTGGTGATTGACCAGTTTATCAGTTCCGGCGAATCTAAATGGGGCCGTCTGAGCGGCCTGGTGATGTTTTTGCCGCACGGGTTCGACGGGCAGGGTCCGGAGCATTCATCGGCGCGCCTGGAAAGATACCTGCAATTATGCGCGGAGGATAATGTGCAGATCTGCGTGCCGACGCTGCCGTCCCAGATGTTTCATCTATTGCGCCGCCAGGTGATACGCCGGGCGCGCAAGCCCCTGATCGTGATGTCGCCGAAAAGCCTGTTGCGGCACAAGTTATCCGTTTCGTGTCTGGAAGACATTTGTGATAAACGGTTTTTGCCGGTGATTGGCGAAACCGGCGCTATAGCGCCCGGCAACGTCAACCGGATTCTGGTCTGCAGCGGCAAAGTGTATTTTGATTTACTGGATGCGCGGCAGGAGCGGAAGCTGGATAACATCGCCATTATTCGTATTGAGGAATTATATCCGTTTCCAAAACTTTTGCTTGCCGCACAGCTCGCTCGTTTCCCAAATGCCACTGAAGTGGTGTGGTGCCAGGAAGAACCGCTGAATCAGGGCGCGTGGCAATTTGTGCAGCCTTATCTCGCCGGCCAGGTAACGGCAAAGCAGGCGCTCAGTGTGGTCAGCCGTCCTGCCTCGGCGTCGCCGGCAGTGGGTTATTACCAGAAACACATTGAACAATTGCAAACACTGGTGAATGAAGCCATGGGACAAAACCAGTTGCAGCACGAGGTTGGCGATATCGGCTATAGGGAGATCCAATAATGCTGATCGAAATAAAAGTTCCGGTATTCGCGGAATCGGTTACGGAGGCTACTCTGGTAACCTGGAACAAGAAGCAAGGCGAGTTTGTGCGCCGCAACGAAAATCTGGTGGACATGGAAACCGATAAGGTGATGCTGGAAATTGTTGCGCCCAGGGACGGCGTGTTGAAAGATATTATCAAAGCCGACGGTGCCAAGGTCAGCAGTAATGACGTGATTGCGGTTATTGATACCGAAGCCGCAGAAGTCAGACAAGCGGCCAGTGCCGCCGAGCCTCCGCACCTGGCGGCGGTGAAAAATATCCGGGAAGCATCTGTCAAAACCGCGCCGCCCGCCGCCGCACCGGCGGAAGTCAGGCATCAATCCCGGAGTGGCGCTAACTTAAGTCCAGCCGTCCGCAAGATGGTGGCGGATAACCAGCTGGACCCGCAGTTGATCAAGGGCAGCGGCAAGGAAGGACGCATCGTAAAAGGCGATGTTCTGGAATATCTCGAACATATTCAGCCCGTGCCCGCCGAAGAGCAGATTGAACCCGCTACTGCCTATACGCCTGTGAGAAGCGTGCCGGAGCAAATGCCGTCCAGGGTGGAAGAAGAACGTCTCGAAAAACGCGTACCCATGACCCGCTTGCGTCAGCGCATTGCAGAACGCTTGAAAGAGGCGCAAAACACGGCGGCGATACTCACCACGTTTAACGAAATCAATATGAAGCCGGTCATGGATCTGCGTGAACGGTATAAAGACAAATTCCTTGAGCGCCATAAGGTAAAACTCGGCTTCATGTCGTTTTTTACCAAGGCGGTTGTGGAGGCCTTGAAACAGTTTCCGATCATCAATGCGGCCACGGATGGCAACGACATTATTTACCATGGATACTATGATATCGGGATTGCGGTGGGCACGCCGCGGGGGCTGGTGGTGCCGGTACTGCGAAACGTAGATAACATGAGTTTCGCGGATGTGGAAATTGCCATTCAGGATTATGGCATGCGGGCCAGGGAAGGGAAGTTGTCCCTGGAAGAGTTGACGGGCGGGACCTTCAGTATTTCCAATGGCGGCGTGTATGGCTCCATGCTGTCGACGCCTATACTCAATCCTCCGCAGAGCGCAATTCTGGGCATGCACAATATCGTCGAGCGCCCGGTGGTTGAAAACGGCGAAATAGTCATAAGACCTATGATGTATGTTGCACTGTCTTATGATCATCGCATTATCGATGGTCACGACGCGGTGTTGTTTCTGGTTGCGGTCAAGCAATTGATCGAGGATCCAACGCGCATATTGCTGGATATCTAGCGAAAACGCGCAGACGACTTGATGCACATTTAACTTTCGGATGGGAAGAAATCATGGCTGATTATGATGTCATCGTTATTGGAGCTGGGCCGGGTGGGTATGTGGCCGCCATTCGCTGCGCCCAGCTGGGGTTGAAAACCGCGTGCATTGACCGCTGGGTCGATGAAGACGGCAAACCGAGGTTAGGCGGTGTCTGTTTGAACGTTGGCTGTATTCCTTCCAAAGCCCTGCTGGATTCGTCACATCATTTCCATTCATTAACACATCAGTTTCCCGCGCATGGCATCACGGTGGAAAATCCCAGGCTTGATTTATCCGTCATGATGAAGCGCAAGCAATCCATCGTAAACAAACTAACCGCGGGTGTTGCCACTCTGTTTATAAAAAACAAAGTAGAATGGATCAAGGGCAGCGCAAAACTGCTATCCAATAACACCGTTGAAGTGACGCCTCTGGACAAAGCCGGCGGGACGCTGCAACTGGTTGCCAATCACATTATTATTGCCACCGGCTCCAAGCCGATAAAACTGAAAATCGCGCCGCACGATCGCGAACTGATTGTGGATTCGACTGACGCCTTGTCATTTGCTGAAGTGCCAAAGCGCCTGGGGGTTGTCGGCGCCGGTGTGGTGGGATTGGAATTGGGTAGTGTCTGGAGCCGTCTGGGCAGCAAGGTTACGATTCTGAACCGCAATGAAAAATTCCTGAGAGGGGTTGATCAGGAAATTGCCCGGGCCGCTTACAGGGAGTTGCAGGCCCAGGGTCTAACGTTTCACCTGGGTATGAAAATAAACGAAGTGAAGAAAAATAGCGGGAGCGTTACGGTTGTCTACGAAGATGCAGCCGGCCGGCATAGCGAGGAATTCGACAAATTATTGATCGCGACCGGCCGCAAGCCCAATTCCAGGCAATTGTGTCAGCACGAGATCGGCCTAAAGATGAATCAACGCGGTTTTATTGAAGTGGATGACCTGTGCCGCACCAGTTTGCAGGGTGTTTACGCCATTGGTGACGTGGTGCGTGGACCGATGCTGGCGCACAAAGCTTCGGAAGAGGGTGTTGCCGTTGCGGAAATGATTGCCGGTCAGACGGCTCACGTGGATTTTAATAAAGTGCCCTGGGTAATTTATACCTGGCCGGAAATCGCCTGGGTCGGAAAAACCACCGAACAACTTAACGAAAACGGAATTGCGCACAATGCGGGAGTATTTCCGCTGTTTGCCAATGGGCGCGCCATGGCGATGAATGAAAAAATCGGCATGGTCAAGATATTGAGCGACGCCGGGACCGATGAAATCCTGGGCGTGCATATCTATGCGCCGAATGCGTCTGAATTGATTGGCGAGGCGGTTGTGGCCATGGAATTTTCCGCTTCGGCTGAAGATCTGGCGCGCACCGTACATGCTCATCCAACATTATCAGAAGCGTTGCATGAAGCCGCGCTGGCGTGTCAAAAGCGCGCCATTAATATATGACGCGGCAGAAATAATATTTATGAAACGAAAGTAACGTTTATTTTTGAAATGCCTGGCGTTAATTATAATGACATGGCAGTGTGAGTTTTTTTACGTGTAAGGCAATTTTATCTGTTGTATGTTTATGATGTCCCGTTGCTTGTTGCCATTTTTGTTTTTGTCGTGTCTGATACCATTTTCAGCGTATGCGGATATAAAGGCTGATGTGGTTGTCGTGGATAAATCCAAAACCCGGCTTTATTTGATAAAAGATAAAAAGGTTTTCAAAAGTTTTCGTATTTCCCTTGGCGCCAATCCCAGAGGCCACAAGCAACAGGAAGGTGATCAACGCACACCGGAAGGCCGCTATATGCTGGATTATAAAAAGCCGGATAGCGCGTTTTACAAAGCCATCCATATATCCTACCCCAATGAAGATGACATCAAGCGAGCCGCAGAGCTGGGAGTCGATCCGGGCGGGCAAATCATGATACATGGACAGAAAAACAGTTTCAGCAAGGTATCTTTCACCAGACAATCGAGGACATGGACGGATGGCTGCATCGCGGTAACCAACAGCGCCATGGATGAAATCTGGGACGCTGTTGATCCCGGAACCCCGGTCGTGATCAAGCCTTGAGACGTGTTGCCTCTTACCCCCCTTTCAATTAGTTTTTTTCAACTGCTTTTTTGGTCATTACCAAATTACCAATAAGGGGTCGTGTTGCATTTGTGCGTGCCGCCCTGTCCGCGGTAATGTATGATCTGTCAATTAGCCGCATCATACAGGAGAAACATATGGCATTGCGTATTATTGTTAACGGAAAGGAATGCACCAGTCCGATTGTAAAATTTGGCCTCGCGGTAGCGGTGTTAATCGGCGCCATTGCGATTTCCGCATTGATTGTGTTTGTGTTGCTGCCAATCATTGGCGTGTCGATCGCTGCAACCCTGGGTTTGGTGATCGTTATCGCGGTGGGTATATTTGCCGCCGCTGTTGCATTAACATTAGGCAGCGCCATTTTATCGGTGCTGATCGTATTTGTTGATTACCTGGCGGACAAGTTTAGCCGCCGTCGTTGAAGTATGTGCGCGATTCAGCGCAAACACCTATTCCTTTATTCAATTTCAATTTCAATTTCGTCCTTCGTCACGTCTGGTCTTTAACTCAGTTTATTGCTGGGTTATTCGCCGGCAAATTTTTCGATTCCGTGGAATTTGTGATTTTACTGTCCGCTGAGATGAATCGTCAGACAGTCAACTTTGATTTATATCAATGAATATTGTGTGGTTATTCGTGCATAGTGACCCTGCCATAAATAAAGAGGGAGGAGTACATCTAAACAAGCAGGCAAATAATTATAAAACTTACACAACTATAAATCAGATCACTTCTATTACTTTATCACTCTTTCAGCGGAGGTAGTTGTTATGAATTTTTATGCTAAGGCCGGCGTTCGCCTGGCTTTAATCGGGATTCTTTTGTCTTTTGTTTCAACCAACGTCCTGGCTGATGCCGGTGACTGGATCGTGCGCGGCAGGATTATCAATGTCAGTCCTAACGATAGCAGTGACGATGCCTTGGGCGCCGGCAGCAATACGCCGGTAGGCGTGGATGCGGCCACCACGCTCGAAGTGGATTTCACTTATATGCTGAAATCCAACCTGGGTCTGGAGTTGATCCTGGCCACCACCAAACATGATATTACCGGTGAAGGGAATTTGTCGGCCTTGGGCAAAATTGCGGAGACCGGCGTGTTACCACCAACATTAACATTGCAATATCATTTCTCGCCTGGCGCGAACATCCGGCTTTATGCCGGGGCCGGGCTGAATTACACCTTGTTCTATGATGAAAGCACCACGGATTCATTGACCGGCGGGCTGGGCGCGGCAACGACCAGCCTGGATCTGGACACTTCCTTTGGTTTGGCGGCGCAGGCGGGCGTGGATGTGGACATCAGCGGCGGCTGGTTCTTTAACGCCGATATCAAGTATATTCAGATTGAAACGGAAGCTACGGTTACAGCTGACGGCGCGACAGCATCAACGATCAATGTTGATATTAATCCCTGGGTTTTTGGCATCGGTGTCGGCAAGTCGTTTTGACAGGTTGCAGCAGGATACAGTATCAACTAGCACGCGGTATCAGTAGCAGGCTGGGTCAGGCGCGCATTCGCCATGCCGGAAATTCCTGTTTATGGCGGAATGCGGTCTGTCCCGGCAAGCACGGCGTTACGGCGCAACTGTTATGGTGCAATACTGTCAGTCGTCAGTCTTATGCCCAGCGGCCCGCGGGGAACGTAAAACTGTTGTTGCTGATTATCGCGGACGATGGTTACCGCGACGGTTGAGTTGGCCGCGCCTGCGCTGGTGGCGCTGGTGAGGTCGTTCCAGCTGTAAATCCGTTTGTTGTCATAACTAAGTATAGTGTCGCCCGCCTGGATGCCCGCGTTACCCGCCGGTGAATTGGTCAGGACGCTTTCCACAATGACACGATTGGAACGGCCGGCGGCATAGAGGTAGGCGTCGTATTCGTCATCGTTCAACTGCGCGCGCAAGGCGGTGGTCCGGTCGGAGATTTCTTTCATGGCGTTATTGAATCGTTCGCTGCCCATCCAGCCTTCACGCGTTGCCTGGTCGCGGACATAAAGCTTGTCCATTTCCGCCTGTTCAAACACATTCTTGATATAACTTACTTTGGCCTGGTCAATGCCTGCGTCCAGCAGCGCCTGCTCGTTAAACCAGTTGGCGTTCTGGCTGAATGCGCCTGGCTGGTGGGGATTGGACGCGGCGGAATTTAGTTCCTGATTGTCGTCACCGGTTTTCTGCGCGCTTCTGTCAATGCCGGGCTTGATGCCTTTCTCGAGCATGGCAACTTTTTGTTCCAGTTGTTGCCTTTTTTGTGTTTCAGCCTCAATTGTTACCTGTAATGAGTGGATGGTTTGTTCCAGTTGCGCGAGTTTGTTGTCACTGGTGCCGCTGACCGAAGAAAACGGATTGCTCAGACCATCCTCGGGAGCACTTTTGACAGGCCGTGTTTCATCGCTAACAGCGGGCCCGGTTTTTGTGAATGAATCAAGTGTTGCGCCAACGACCACGCCCATGCCGACAAGTCCAACGATAGTAAGAAGTTTATAATTCATAGGTATTTCGCATACACCGGTCTTTTATCTTTAGTGCAGGTTTAGAGCGTGCCCATTGCGCCGAGTTCCGGTCTCCCGTTGCCAATGCGCACGCTGTGTTCCGGTTTCCGTCACGGATACGATAAATTACCACCGTTTAATATTCATATCACGTCTTGTATCACTGGTTTTCGATACGTTGTAATAGCTGGTGCAATTTATCTATGACCGAAGATACTTTTGCGGGTATCAATTTAGGAATCAATTATTGTTGTCTGGGTTATACTACGATGAAAAATCGTCATGTTGTAACATGCGCCTATTTTAACCAGGGTAAACAGGTCTTGAAAGACCATATGACCACAAGCTTCCAGTACAACAATATAAGACAACATGAATCCGTAGCCGATGAAAAATATTGAAAATAAAAAAGCGGTGTATTCCTGGGCGCTGTATGACTGGGCCAATTCCGCCTTTGCCACTACCGTGATGGCGGGATTTTTTCCCGTTTTCTATAAACAGTATTGGGCCGCTGATGCGACAGCGGCTGAAAGTACCTTTCAGCTGGGTATCGGTAACGCGGTGGCGAGTCTGGTTATTGTGGTTATTGCGCCGTTAATTGGCGCTATAGCCGATATTGGCAGATTTAAAAAAATATTTCTGCTGGTTTTTACTTTGCTCGGAATTGCCAGCACGGCATTGCTGTTTTGGGTGGGAAAAAATGAATGGGCCGCGGCTGTTTCTTTATATTGCGCGGCAACCATCGGGTTTATGGGCGCCAATATATTTTATGATGCGTTGATCCTGAGCGTTTCCACGGAAAGCAACCGTGACCTGATATCCGCCATGGGTTTTGCTCTGGGTTACTTGGGGGGTGGATTGTTGTTTGCCGTCAATGTGGCGATGACACTGTCGCCGGAAAGTTTTGGCCTGGAAAATTCCGCAGAGGCGGTGCGCCTGTCCTTTTTAACTGTGGCGCTCTGGTGGTTGCTGTTTAGTATTCCCCTGTTGTTTTTCGTGCATGACAAATACAGCAAGCAGTCGGTGCCGTTATCGCTGGCCATGCGCCTGGGCGCGCAACAGATTATTACGACATTTTCCCATATCCGCGCCTTGCGGCCGGTATTGTTTTTTCTTCTTGCTTACTGGTTATATATTGATGGTGTCGACACCGTGGTGCGGATGGCGGTGGATTTCGGACTATCCATCGGTTTTCAACAACAGGACCTGATCGTGGCGCTGTTGATGACCCAGTTCATTGGTTTTCCCGCCGCGATTGCCTTCGGTTATCTGGGGCAGCGAATCGGGGCAAAAAACGGCATTTATATTGGACTGGCGGTTTACAGCCTGGTAACGGTATGGGCGTTTTTTATGGACGTGGTGTGGGAGTTTTATGTGCTGGCGGCAATCATCGGGCTGGTGCAGGGCGGGATTCAATCGCTCAGCCGTTCACTTTATGCGGACCTCATTCCTGCAGCTCAGTCCGCTGAATTTTTTGGTTTTTACAATATGATGGGTAAATCCGCGGCATTATTGGGCCCGCTGTTAATTGCAATTACGGTTATGATGATGCAGGACCATCGTTTGGCCATGTTGTCGTTGTTGGTGTTTTTTATAGGCGGCGCACTATTTTTATCCAGAACTCCCCACAAATGAAAGGATCTTGCAAAAATTACATTGTAAAATGTGGGTGAAATTGTGGTTCGTTAAATTTGCATTACACTAAATTATGAACCTGCCAGTATCCATCTACCCGTTTTCAGATTAATAGGAACATTTATTTAATATAAAAAGTATTTAATAGAAATAGTTCAAAATAAAAAGGCGCAACAGCATATAACTTTTACGAGTTCTTTAATGTAATAACAAAAAGGGGAGTCCGGGCAGCTTCGACTTCAGCGTCTATGGCCGATAAAACACTATCCATATTGATTATTGAAGACAATGAAGACGATGCGCAGCTGCTGCTGCGATTGCTAAGGCAGAGTGGATACGATCCAGTTTATACCCAGGTCTGGACTGAAGCCGCGTTACGCGAAGCGCTTAACAGGAGCGTGTGGGATCTGATCGTGTGCGATTTTTACATGCCACAATTCAGTGGCATTGATGCCCTGAAAATCGTTCAGAGCATGCAGGTCGATTCACCATTTATAGTATTGTCCGGCGTAGTGGGCGAAGAGAAAGCGGTGGAAATGATGCTGGCGGGTGCTCATGACTATGTCATGAAAGATAACATGTCGCGACTGATTCCGGCCATTCGCCGCGAATTGTCCGAAGCGCAAAGCCGCCACGATAAAAAACGGGCGGAGCAGGAGCTGGAAAAATACCGCAATCATCTCGAAGACCTGGTGCATGAGCGCACCACGGAACTGCAGAATGTTCAATCGGAATTGTTGCGCAAGGAACGCATGGCCTTGCTGGGTCAGCTGGTCGCAACCGTCAGCCATGAGATATGCAATCCTTTGGGGGTAATCCGGAACGCGGCTTTTCTGTTGAGCCGGAAACTGGATGATAATAGTGAATGTCACGAATACCTGAAAATCATCGAAAGAGAAGTGGATGCCGCAAATCGCATTATTTCCAATCTATCCGAAACAACGCGCGCCAAACCGCCAAACCGGCAACATACCAATCTTGACACTTTGGTTGACGAGATTATAAATGGCATCAAACTGCCCGAATCTGTCCGGTTTCACTACCAGCGTAATCCCCGGCCTTTTATGCTTAACGCGGACCGCATGCAATTGAAGCAGGTATTAAGCAATATTCTGACCAATGCGGTTCAGGCTGTCGGGGAGAAAGGTCATGTTCTATTGCTGGTAAGTTCACAGCATAAAAGCGATACACTAAAGATTATCGACACTGGTCCGGGAATTCCCGAAAATATCAGAAAAAACATTTTTGAACCATTGTTTACCACCAAAGCCAAAGGCACCGGGCTGGGTTTGTGGATATCAAAGGAAATCGTTTACCGCCACAAGGGATCATTGAAAGTCATTAATCATTCCGATCTGACGCAGAAAGAACTGCAGATAATCCGCCAGGCTATAAGTACCGGCGATAACGGGAACGCCTTATCTTCCAGTCTGGAAATTGGTGCTTGTTTTGAGATAATCCTTCCTCACTAGTCTTGCCTAGATTC
>JAKEGK010000220.1 GCA_022627515.1 Gammaproteobacteria bacterium | reverse complement strand
CGCATCGTCCGTTTTGGACTATTAGTTGAGTTCTAAATTTAAATTTGATAATTCCCAGCGCGGTCAAACCGCAACCCCTAAGTTATCGAATAGTATCTTGGGATAACCGAATTCTTGCACAAAAGTGCAAAAAGCGCTGGGCAATAGCATAATCCGACTTTTTTTTTCAGGAGGAAATACGATGATAAAAAAGATTCTACCCGGAGTGGTCGTATGTTTAGTTTTGCTGCTGATCGCCAGCCAGGTGTTGGCAGTAGAGGGAACACGTTCGGGGTCAAAATTGGATAAAACTCTAACCAGCCGAGCTGCGAAGTATATTGATGTCAATCAAATTCGAAGCTCAGTCATAAACAATGGCACCTTTACGCGCCATCCAATTACTGGTAACTCAGATATGGAATGGCCCAAAGGTACTGGCAAATATATCTGTTACAATGCTGGAATCTGGGTGTCAGGAAGAGTTGCAAACCAGGTTCGAACCGCTTGTGCGGATTATAATGTTGAATATCAACCCGGGCTCATTTTGCCCGATGGAACTCCCGACGATCCGGAAAAAGCAGATTACCGGGTGTTCAAAGCTCACAAGGATTATCCCAATGGCGATGCTACCCTGGAAATCGATACCTGGGATACCTGGAAAACCATCGCTGAGCAACAGCAAGGCGCACCGCCAGTTAGTGATGCCGAAGGCAAATGGATCGGTTTGGGCGATGAAATGTTATACGCAGTGATGAATGATCTCAATCAAACGCTGCATGGCGGCTGTTACAACACATTACCCATCGGCGTCGAGTTGCACCTGTTAGTGTTTGCTTTTGATCGCTCCGGTGCGCTGGGCAATAGCGTGTTTAGCAAGTACACCTTGATTAATAAAGGACAGAAAAACCTGGAAGAAGCCTATATCGGCGCCTGGTCTGATGTGGACAATGGTGATGCCAATGATGATTTAATTGGCTATGATTTAAACCTTGGAATGGCATATTGCTATGGTGGCAAGCCGATTGACGCAACGTATGGCGATCGTCCCCCGGCATTGGGTTGGGATTTTTTCCAGGGTCCCATTGTAGATTCTCCCGGTGACACGGTAAGATTGCCCGATGGTCGCGTTTTGCCGAATAAGAGGAAATTGGACGCGACTTCTTTTAACAAGTACTATAATGGCAATGCCACCTATTCTGATCCGCCATATAGCGCCACTGGCGCTCAGCAAGTGTGGAACTATCTGTCGGGAAAGCGAAAAGACGGCGCCGACTGGATAAATCCATTGACAGGCGAGGTCACTTCGTTTGTCAATACTGGCGATCCGGTAACGGGAACTGGTTGGATATCGACCAAAGAAGCGCCACCATCCGATGTCCGATTGCTAATCGGTTCAGGTCCTTTCACTTTGGCGGTTGGTGATACGCAAGAAATCGTGCTGGGCTGTGTGATTGCCCAGGGCGGCGACCGGCTGTCCAGTGTTTCGCTGTTACGAGTTTATGACAAACAGTTGCAGCAAGCGTATGACCTTGGCTTTCAGGTGCCGAGTCCACCACTATCACCAGCAGTTACTGTCACGGAATTGGACAAAGAGATTCTATTGACCTGGGGCCAAGATGCCGAAAACTACAATGAAACTGGTTATGGCTTCGAAGGCTACAACATTTACATTGGCTCCTCGATTGGTGGTCCCTGGAAACGGTTAGAAACTTTCGATATCGAAGATGGCATACTGGCCGTATTCGATGAAGGTTACGATGAAAATACCAATACCGTTTTGAGTTTGCCAAGCGCATTCGGCAAAGACCTGGGATTAAAATATCAATATTCAATTAATAAGGACTACAATGGTTTTACCCTGGCGAATGGTCGCACCTATTACGTTGTCGTGACGTCGTACAGCGCTGGAGTGGAAAGCACACCCAGAGTTCTGGAAAGCTCGAGAAACGTTATCAATGCAGTTCCTCATCAACCGCGACCGGGAACCGTCGTAACTCATAAAGCATTTGAGAATGTTAATTTCCAGCATATCGGAACTGCGGATACTACCAAATGGGATGTATGGGTTCAACTGATGGACCCACTGTACGTTGAAACCGCTGATTATGAGATCAAGATCAATGAGGATCAATCCTGGACGTTATTGAAAAATGGCGCAACTGTTCCAGCCTATACAAGCGTCACGGAGTATGGCTTCGATACAGATATTACGAACCGAACGGCTTACCAAAATAAAGGGATCGATTTCTTCCTCGGTGTCGATGCCAATTTTAGCCTAGATCCGATCAGCACATTCTTACCAAAATTAATAAGTACCGGATCTGATCCAACGATGATAACCGCGTTGACCAGCCCTTCTCGTTTAGGCCAGTTTAAGACCGATCTGGCAAAAGACGGCATATTCAAGAAGGGAACCAAATCAGAAGCGCTTCTTTACAATGCCCTACAAATTAGATTTACTGGCGATTTCGATCCGGCTACAAAAGATGTCGTATCGGGTGGAAGCATGGCTACGTTTTTATTCTGGTTTGGCGATCCGGGGAACTTCAAAAATCATCCAAAGAATCCCACGGTAGGCGGTGCAGCTCCATTTTTGATCCGGGTGCCTTTTGAGGTTTATGATATGACCAGAAATGTTAAACTCAATGTGGCATTTACAGATAATAAGCAAAAGCTCGCTGATGCCGATTTCGTACCGACCTGGGCTCCGAGAGGTGAATGTCGAGTCTATATTTTCGCTTCAGAATATGATGAACAAATTCATAACTGCGGCTATACTGGCACTGATACACTGGCGACATGGACGTTCATTTATGGCGCAAATACGGTGTGGACAAAAGGCGATATTGTCGAATTGTCCTTCCCGCAACCCTTGCCTGTAACTGGAAAAGAGATGACAGTGACAGTCAAAGGTAAGCCTGTTACGTTACAGCCCGATCGCTTTAAATTCTCGATCAAAGGTCAGCAGCATGGCGTTGCCGAAGATGCCAGGCAGCGATTGGATATTATCAATGTTTACCCCAATCCTTACCTTGCTTACAATCTCAATGAGCGAGGGCTGCATCAGGAGAACGTTGTGTTTATTAACCTGCCTGCGGAATGTACGATCCGTATTTTCTCAACAGCCGGACAGTTAATCAGGACGCTGGAACACTCCGAGGTTGTAGCAACGGGTGTACGTGCAGTGGGTACAATGCGCTGGG
>JAKEGK010000219.1 GCA_022627515.1 Gammaproteobacteria bacterium | reverse complement strand
CCGCGCCCCTCAACCTTGAAGCGCGGCAAGCCTTCGCCACTCAATCGCAAAACTTCGTCGGGTTGCGTGCCGGCGGGAATCTTTACTTGCAGATCTTTCGTCAAGGTGGGTACTTTTATTTCAGTGCCTAACACCGCGTCCGTCACATCCAGTGTGACACTATGCCACAGATCTGCGCCCTGGCGCTGAAAGCGCGAATCAGGCTGACTGTAAACCGATACATATAAATCGCCCTGCGGCACACCGGCCTGATCAGCGGGCAATCCATGCCCGGCTACCCGTAACACGGTACCTTCTTCGAGTCCAGGGGGAATATTGATTTTGATTTTCTCCTCTTTTTCGATTTGCCCGTAACCGCCGCATTGTTTGCAAGGCTCTTCGATTGTAGTGCCTTTACCGTGGCATACCGGACAAATCGTGATTTGTTGAATTTGCACATCCTGCGTGGCGCGTTTTTCCTTATGCGTTTTAACCTGCCGGCCGGTGCCGTTGCAGGCAGGGCAAGGTGGCGGCGCCTTACCGGACCTGGTGCCATAACCGTGACATTTATTGCAGGTTACGGGATGACTGATCCGCACGGTCTGTTTGCCGCCTTTGTTGATCAACTCCAGCGGCACGTGAATACTGACCCGCAAATCCTGGCCTCGCAAAGGGTGGGTTGGGCGCTGGCCGAAAATGCTGTCAAAGATGTTGCCGCCGCCAAAGCCAAAGTCCATACGGCTGAAAATATCACCCAGGTCCAGCCCGCCAAACAAATCTTCCGGCGTGTAATGGGCAACACCTTCAAATCCACTCGCATCATAGCGCGCGCGTTTTTTGGGATCTTTCAAAATGGCATACGCCTTGGCGATTTGCTTGAATCTGGATTCGGCTTCAGGCGACTTGTTGCGGTCGGGATGCCATTTCATTGCCAGCGTATGATAGGCTTTTTTGATTGTGTCCTCATCTGCGTCGCGCGGCACGCCTAGAATTTCATAATAATCCTGTTCTTCGGTGTTCATATTATGCCGTGCCTGTAAGTTTACCGGTTAATAGTTTTAACTATGATGTCAGCGGCTAACGCTGTTTGCCCGCGGGAATCCTGCGAATAACAGCATTGCCGCCAGATATAACATTAGTGCTGACACTATTACAACAGTGAATCCGAAATGCATGGCCAGAATCATGGCCAGTATGGCGCTGATGACGGAAGCACAGCCATTGACTCCCCACACCCAGGGTACCAGCGCCGGAACACTTTCGCTAATGGTGCTGAGAGCCAGCGGGAATGGCATGCCCATGAAAAACGCCAATGGCGCTATGATAAACAGGGTGACAGGAATTTTTATGAATATGGTTGAAGGCAGGAGAAGAGAAAACAGCGTGCCCAGTCCCATGGTGTAAAATATTCCTAAAACAATAATACCTGTTATCGCCGTCCTTACACTGGATGAATAACCGAAGCGTGTTTGCAGATGTTTTGAATAATGGCTTCCCATTCCGGCAAACAACAGGAACGCCGCCAGTGTGACTGCAATGGCATACAAGGGATGATGCAGGAACAGCACAAATTTCTGAATAAAGGCGACTTCGATAAACAGGAAGGCCAGGCCAAGGGAAAAGAAATACAATAAACCGATTGCCGTGTATCTATCTTTGGGGATGAGGTTTTTCCTGCTGAATATTAACGGCAAGAGGATGAGTATTGCGCTGGCTGCTACCGCCTGAATCAACGTGGCGATCAATACCATATATCCCCATTCCACCAGCGGTATGCCTCCCTGGTCTTTCAGCGCGATGAGTTCGCTGAGCAGTCCCCACTTGAAAAAGTTGAAGAAGTAGGGGCGGTCATCAGTGGCTGGAGCGATGTTGAATTTATATTGCCGGGTAAACGCAGCCCCGGTATCACCGGCCAATGCAGTGGTTGCCTGGAAAAACACCGGTTCCCGGAGAATATTAAACCGATTGGCCTCTGTTGCTTCGATACCGGGATAGTAGGCCGTGTCGAATCCAAGGTTAGTGCAAAAGGATTTTATCTTTTCAATATCGGAGCCGGTCAGCTCCGATTTTTTCACAAGCAGGGTGGCGGTTTGCCAGCTGCGGACTAACAACAGGTGTTTTTCCGGATGCTCCACCTTCAGGTTCTCCAAGGCTTGCAGTGCGGTGGCGAACATCTTCAGATTATCCCGGGGCGGCAGTTTTACCCAGCGTGTGATGCTGAGAAAACCGTTAGGCGTCAGGTGGTTCAGATAGTCCTGGAATGCTTCAGTCGTATAAAGGTAACTTTCACTGAGCGCGTACAGCCCGGCAGAGGAGGCGCCAAAGGCATCCAGCATCGCGATTTGAATGACGTCATAATGTTGACGGCTGCTGGCAATAAAACCCCGGGCTTCCGCCACATGTATTTGCACCTGCGGCTTCAGGTACAGGTTGCCGGAATATTCCGCGAATTCACCGGTCAGCAAACCGGTGATTTGCGGATTCAGTTCCACCGCGTGAATGTCCGGTATCTCGTGATAGAGCGCCTGCAACACGTCATTGCCGGTGCCGGCGCCAAGGATCGCCACGGTGTTTGCATTAAGCAGATGATAAGGCGCGGCGGAAGTTTGCTGGTCGAAATAAACCAGTTGTTCCATGTTCGCTACGGCTTTGTTGATCACCGTCATATTGTCACCGTCGCTGAATACCGCCAGCTGGGGTGGAGGCTCGATGGTGGCGTACAGGCTCAATCCCGGCGCATGGCGCAAGGGTATTATTTTGCTTTCCACCACGTGAACCAAACCCAGGGGGCTTGATAATGTTTTGATGGTTTGTGTGCCGTCGATGCGTAACAATTGCTGCAAACCTTTATAAGGTGACATGGATAGTTCGAGCCACTGATTGGGAATCGCCACCGGCAACAGTAACGCGATTGCCAACGCGAAAGTGTATTTATTACGGGGCAGCCGCAGCTCAATCCAGGCGGCGCAGGCGGCCGCGGCCGCCATGACCGCAAGAACCTGTAGCACCTGGTTTGGCATTAAATAGAACAACAGCGCAATGACCAGGGCGCTTCCGATTCCCGCGCCCATCATATCGGCGGCATAGATGCGGGATATTTTTCCACCCATCACCATCATGCTGAGCCCAATGGCGTTGGCGGCAAAAAAGAACGGCAACATCAGTAACAGATAAATACCAAACAACCGGACCTGTTGACGCCAGTCCCAGAGTATTTCTTCGGCATTAAACGGGATGTGCTGCGCAAGCAGAAAACAGGCCGGCAGCGCCAGGCCAAACAGCAAAATGTTAACGATGAAAGTTGCGGCAAAATGGTTTCGCAATCGTTCGGCAAACACGCTGAGAAATGCGCCGCTGACACCATAGCCCAGTAATGCCAGGCTGATGATCATGTAGGCGAAGTGATGCCACTGGATAATAGCGAACAGGCGCGCCAGCAGAATCTCGTAACAGAGAGCGGTGGCGGAAATAAGGGCGATACTGAATCGGGGTATATTGCCGCCGGTGTTATCCATTATCAGTCCATCCCCGTGAGTGGCGATATTTTAGAAGTCAAGTTGCGGAGTTCATTTTCATGGAATCACGGCAGAGCGCGGTAAGGGGGCATCTTTTGCGAGACCGTCGGCGGCAGGGATGCCGCCGTCGAGCCTGCAAGGATGTATTTATGGCGAGTCTCGCAAAAGATGCCTCCTTACTGCGCCCTTTATAAAACTACGAACCCCGAAACTTGAGTTAGAAGTAATGTTAATGACCGCCCGTTAACGGCACAAACCGCACCGGCAATATTTGTTTACTGGTGATTTTGCCGTCCGTGTGTTTTTCCACAATAACCAGATGCTGCACCAGGAACGGACTGCCCACCGGGATAACCATGCGTCCGCCGGGTTTGAGTTGTTCTATCAGCGGCGGAGGCACATGGCTGGCGGCGGCGGTCACCACGATACCGTCAAACGGCGCCGCGCTTTCCCAGCCGTAGTAACCATCACCGATCCGCGATTGAATATTGCGGTAGTTTAAACGTTTGAAATGTTCTTCCGCCTGCTCACCAAGGGCGCCGATAATCTCGATGGTGTAAACCTCGCTCACGATTTCCGACAATATAGCCGCCTGATACCCGGAGCCGGTGCCAATCTCCAGCACACGATCTCCTGCTTTGGGTTTTAGTAAATCCGTCATGATGGCGACAATATACGGTTGCGAAATCGTTTGCCCGTGGCCAATGGGCAAGGGACGGTTCTGATAGGAATAGGGTTTTTGCAGAAACGGAACAAATTCATGCCGCGGAACTTTTGCCATGGCGTCCATCACGCGCGGATCCAGCGCGTCCTTATCAAGGTAGATGCTGGTCTCCTGAACATCGGAAATAATTTCCTTCACCAGCGCTTGCCGTGCGCTGGTGTATCTGTCATCCGCAGGCAAAAGTGCGCTAAAGGCGAGAATAGCAATTAGCAGGCTGCTGGAAATTAATCTGGTCATGGTTCTGACGTCACTGTTCGTTCACACTCGCCATTGAACTTTGCAAGCCGGTATTGAGGTTTTTCTTTTAGCTGCCTAAATTTAATCAATAACCGTCACAAAATTCCTTGATAACTATCAATGCCGGCCATGTGCTTTACTGTTTATATTATTAAATAAATTTTGAATTAGTGCATTTTGCGCCTTGCGGGGGAACGTGTACACGGACGATACACCGCATGAATTAACCTCACCAGGCGGCTCCAGCGATGGAAGATGTGGAAAATGTCTGGAACAAGTGCCGGGAACAAACAGAGGCGGTTACCGTGGATGCCAACACCGGTATCACAGGATAATTCATTGAAAGCACCAGATTCCGGCCTATATCCAAAGAGCGCAAAAGGCGGGATGCCTGTAAAAAACAAACATGTTGTTCCTGGGTGTCACAATAAAGTGAACAGGCAGAGGATATAAATCATGACTGCGGCAGTCTTTGACATTAAAGACATCAGTCTTGCAGACAGGGGCAATGATCGTATTGAATGGGCGTTGAATGAAATGCCCGTGACACGGCAATTGCTGGACCGTTTGGGTAAACAAAAACCGCTTGCCGGTTTACGCATCAGTGGGTGCCTGCACATCACCACTGAAACCGCCAATCTGGCACGCGTTTTGACCGCCGCCGGCGCGGATCTGGTGTTGTGCGCCAGCAATCCCCTGAGCACCCAGGATGATGTGGCCGCCGCGCTGGTCAGGCATTTTGCTATCCCGGTATTTGCCATCAAGGGCGAGGATACTGATACTTACTACCAGCATATCAAGGCAGCGCTGGATCACCGGCCGCAAATTACCCTGGATGACGGCGCCGACCTGGTGAGTGAAATGCACAAAACCCGCGCTCATCTGTTGGACAATATGATTGGTGGCACAGAAGAGACCACCACTGGCGTGATTCGCCTGCGCGCCATGGCGCGTGACAAGGCCTTGAAGTTTCCCATTGTGGCGGTGAATGACGCCATGACCAAGCATCTGTTTGACAATCGTTATGGCACCGGTCAGAGCACCATTGACGGCATTATCCGCGCCACTAACATTTTGCTGGCCAGCAAGGTGTTTAGCGTGGTGGGTTATGGCTGGTGCGGCCGGGGTATCGCCCTGCGCGCCAAGGGTCATGGCGCCCGGGTGATCGTCACGGAAGTGGATCCCTTGCGCGCATTGGAGGCCGCCATGGATGGGTATCAAGTGATGCCCCTGATCGACGCGGCGAAAATTTCAGACTTCATCGTCACGGTAAGCGGAGACAAACATGTGGTGGACAGGCGGCACATGGAAGTGATGAAAGACGGTTGCGTCATGGCGAACTCCGGGCACTTTAATGTGGAGATCAACATTCCCGCCCTGGAAGCGCTGTCGATTGAAAAGCGCCGGCATCGTGACTATGTCGATGAGTACCGCTTACCCGATGGACGGCATTTGCGATTACTGGCGGAGGGGCGTCTGGTGAACTTGTCCGCCGCGGAAGGTCATCCGGCTGCCGTGATGGATATGAGTTTCGCTAATCAGGCCCTCGTTGTGGCTTTTCTGGCCAAGCAGGGTAAACAACTCGAACACACGGTGCATAGTGTGCCGGACAATATCGACAAGGAAGTGGCGCTGCTGAAACTGCAGTCCATGAATATCAGTATTGATACCCTGACCGCGGAACAACAATCCTATTTATCCAGCTGGCGGGAAGGAACCTGAGGTTTATGACCCGGGAAGTCAAAGACCGCATGGAGAACATGATTCGTGACATTGAAAACGAAGTGGCGTTTACGCGGCGTTATATTGGCAAAGACAAACTGGATGCGCGGGTCATGGAGGCAATGAAGACGGTGCCGCGCCATGAGTTTGTTCCGTCCAACCAGCAATTATTGGCTTATATCAACGGGCCGCTGTCCATCGGTCATGGACAAACAATTTCGCAACCCTATATAGTGGCGCTCATGACAGACATGATGAACATCAATTCAAACAGCGTCGTATTGGAAATCGGCACCGGTTCGGGTTATCAGGCGGCGATTTTGTCAACCCTGGTTAAAAAGGTGTACAGCATGGAAGTGATTCCGGAATTGATGGAAAGCGCCCAACAAACTTTTGCAAAACTCGGATACTCGAATATCGAGTGCCGGCTGGGTGATGGTCATGAAGGATGGCCGGAGCATGCGCCTTATGATGCGATAATTGTGACCGCGGCGGCGGAACAAATTCCCGATGCGCTGGTTGAACAATTAAAACCGGATGGCAATCTGGTCATTCCGGTGGGTCCGACCTACGGGCCGCAGGATCTGTTGCTGGTGCGCAAGGAACAGGACGGTGAAATTACAACGCGGGATGTGCTGGCGGTCGCTTTTGTGCCCCTGGTGCGCACCGGCAGCCGGCATTGAATGGATGAATGATAATTTAAGATGAATGTCTATGCCGGAGTCTAAGTGGGAACATTTCGAACACCAAGCCGATATCGGTGTTAGAGGCTATGGCGCCACGCTTCAGGAAGCATTTACCCAGGCGGCATTAGCCATGACCAATGTAATTACCGAGCCGGAAAAAATTGACAGCAGGGAATGTATCAACATTGAGTGCGATGCGCCGGAATATGAATTGCTGTTCGTGGACTGGCTGAACGAAATTGTGTTCCAGATGTCGACCCGCAGGCTGTTGTTTGGCCGTTTTAACGTGCAGATAGACAATCACCACTTGCGGGCGGAAATATGCGGCGAACCGGCCAACCGGCAGAAGCATCAGCCGGCCGTGGAAATAAAAGGCGCGACCTTTACCGAACTTAAGGTATATCAAACTGCCGATGGGCAATGGGTGGCGCAATGCGTGGTTGATGTGTAATGTAGCAAGTTAATGGTTTTATAAAAGGTCATTGCTGTCCCACAAATATTGCTTATAAACAGTATAGATTCCTAGATTTGCAGATTTTAATGAGCGCTGAAGCTAATGGAGACATGGATTTGCAAAACACGCTGAGAACATCCGTTCCTGTTTCCAAGAGAATGCTCGACGGCGGCATACCCAAAGGGCACTTGTGACCTTTAGGTTATAAATCCCTGCCGCCGACGGTTTTGCAAATCCATGTCTCCACCAGCTTTTCAAGGCCAAAGATCTGTTGGCATTAGAGAGTCCCTGATCCACACTATATTTTGT
>JAKEGK010000218.1 GCA_022627515.1 Gammaproteobacteria bacterium | reverse complement strand
TCCGGATCTCCGCTTCGCTTCGTCCGGAATTACTCTTCCTTTTCCCAAAATAGCGTTAGGGTTTTGTAACACTTAATAGCTGCCGGGGCTAGTTTGGCTTTGAACCCCGGTTGGTGAATTCGTCTTTTCTGTCTCGTTCTATTTCTCCTGCGGTGGGTTGATATACCGCAGGATTTTCACTTACGCAACTGTCTCATTTCCGGGGTTCACTTCAAACTAGGCGCATCACGATGGTTTGCGTCGGTGAACGAATCCCCATATTCAGTTTCACTAGAATAACCTAATATTTTTTTCTTATCGTATATTGAATGCGTTGGATTTTTCGTGCGACTTGCATCCGGAATAGAAGTCACTTTCATATATTCTGGATTTTGAAAGCCATACATGGCAGCTACAATTTTAGTATTTTCTACATCGTCGATATCTGCGGCTATCGTTGGAGAGGAAACCATGATTGCCAGGCAAAGAACAGGTAGTGGTAATAATCTTCTGAGTGAAAATTTTGTATCTATGTCGCTATGAGTGTCAATTAGCTGTTTCATATTTCGATCCCCTTGATTTGCAATAATTGGATTCTATCTGGGTCACTCGCGTAGATTTGTATCTATTGAATTTCAATTTTGGCAAGTGTGCTATGAGCTACTTCATAGTTAGGTTGAATAAGTGTTGCTGTATTTGTGCTCGCTATCTTGGATGCAATACTGGAATCGGGTATTAAGTTGCCATTTTTTACATCGAGATAAAAGCATATGCTGGATACAAACAATGACAGCGCAAAATATATAAGGTGTTGCTTGGATGTGAATCCCTGTTGCATGTTCATTTCCCCTTCTCACAATTTATTATTTTGTTAAAGATAAATTCCGTTGCGTTGGAGCTATTTGACTACGGTCGCCCTTATGGCGCTGTGAGTTACTTCACTCGCAGTTAGAAATTCTTGCGGTTGGATTAAATTGCAGTACCTCAATGTTGCGGTGAGTATAATAAGGACAAATATTAGCCAGCGAGTGAGTTATGTAAATTTACTGCTTTCCAGGGCTTGTCAGTTAAGCTGCTTTACTCACTAGGGAACCTCTGAATAAGTCGGTTACGGATTTTTCGTCATTCCGGCGAAAGCCGGAATCTATTGGTTTCAAAGAGCATTTCTGGATACCAGCCCCGGCTTACACCATGCCGGGGCATGCTTTAAAAGCCGCTGGCATGACGACAAGGTACTTATTCAGCTTCCCTAGCAACTAAGAATTTCTTTAGCTGTAATTTGCATTTACAGCCGTAAGTAATACCCGCGTAGTTAAATAACGTTATATCAGCAAGTTAAAAAGCCAAAATGATCAAAATATAACCATATTCGGTTCGTTACTGGAGTGAGTGGTAGAAGAAATTGTGACCACTGTTCGGTTGTTTCATTGCTATACTGGCACTGCCTATTTACCTGCGTTGTGGTGACATAGCGCAATGCTTAATAAGTACGATAACTATTGGAGTGTGAAAAGATGAATTTGGGGTGTGAAAAGATGAACGTACTTGTCAAAATGACACTATTCGCGTTGTTGTTTAGCTTGAATAGCAACGCAAGCGTGGCCAAAGATTCCATTAGCTTTAATGGGCAACTGCTTGATGGTGCTTTGCAGCGTGAAGAGGCTAAAGAGTATGGAAAATACAAACCCAGCCAGTTTGCAAAAAAAGTACAAGTTGTGTTGGTTAGCTGGAATAGTGAAGAGGGTAAAAAACGGTTCTTCCGTTCCAAATACAATAATGATTTCTTTCAGCTGGCGCACCACTACCAACCGCAGGCGAATCCGCTGTATTGCGGCATCGCCAGTTCAGTGATCGTATTAAATTCCATCCGCGCAGCGTCCGGCCACATACCCAATCAACCACAATTTTCCATCAAGAAACCGGCAGAACTTGGTGGTGACGTCATTCCTTACAATCTTTACTCGCAGGCAAGCTTATTAAACGAAGCCACTGACAAAGTGAAGTCGAGGCAAATCATTCAACTCGAAAATATATCAGCAAAAGGTGGCAACAATCCTGAACAATTCGATCCCGGTTTGGATCTTGCGGAGTTGAAAGGGGTGTTGGAAAGTTACCAATTGGCAGTGCAAAAATATCCAGCTGATTTGGATATCGATCCGGGCGTTGGAATGTTCCGTGACAGAATCAAAGCTGTTCTCTCTGAAAAAAACCAGTTTACGTTGATTAATTATAAAAGTGACATGGTTGGGCAACTGGGTAGCGGTCATATTTCGCCTCTGGGTGCTTATGATGAACAATCTGATTCTGTGTTGATTTTAGATGTGGCGGAATACCAAAATCCCTGGCTGTGGGTCCCGCTTTATGACCTCTATGCTTCGATGCACACCAAAGATGGTGAAAGCTATCGCGGTTACCTGATAGTAGAAGAAGGGGTTGACTGGGCTTCAAAGAAGAATTGATCGTGGGCTCATTAATCCATCGCTTTTATAATTTAAACGCCCGGCGTGGTGAGTGCGATCATAAAGAATGCGCCTTCATCTGTATTTCCTGCTTTATGCAATCAGTACCCTGAAATAATTACTTATCCTAATAGCACCGGGGTGCACAAATAACCTCGTATCGCGATTCTTACCGCATACAGACTCGAGCAATACGCTAATGGCGTCAGCTGTCTCCGCGTGACAGATTAACCGGAACGCTGCAACACAGGCCACGGGTACATAAATTGCTACATATTTGTTCGTGTCGCCCATAGCAGACGTGGCGCAATATAACATGCTGAAATAGAACAATAATATTTAAGCCGGGGAGAAACTAATGGTTTCCTACGCACCATTTTTGCACAAGTACTTACAAACCTTGCACCAAAAGTTTTCGGAATTAAACGAAGGCAACCTGGCAGACTATATTCCAGAACTGACCAAGGCAAACCCTGACTGGTTCGGGATCACATTGGTTACAGTTGATGGTCATGTATATCAGGAAGGCGCCTCCCGCGAAAAATTTACCATTCAGTCCATTTCCAAACCTTTTGTCTTTGGTATCGCCCTCGAAGATTGTGAGGCACATGTAATAAACAAAAAAGTGAATACCGAACCATCGGGAGAAGCCTTTAACCGTATCAGTCTCGAACATAATTCCGGACGTCCCCGTAATCCCTTGATTAATGCCGGAGCTATTGCCATGTCCGGATCAGTAAGAGGCAACAATGCGGCTGAACGCATAGAACAAATCCTGAAAAAATTCGCCTTGTTCACCGGACACCCTCTGGAGATCGATGACGCAGTATTTCAAAGTGAAAAGAGCACCGGTCATCGTAACCGGGCCATTGCTCATCTGCTGTTAAACGCTGGCATCATCGACAGTGCGCCGGATGAGGTTCTTGATGTCTATTTCAAGCAATGTTCTATTAATGTCGATTGCCGGGATCTGGCTGTGATGGCGTCCACCTTGGCCAACCAGGGGGTTAATCCCGTGACCGGTGTCAGGGCTATGAAAGCAGAGGTGGTGCCGAAGGTACTTAGCGTGATGGCAACCTGCGGTATGTACGATGGATCGGGAGAATGGATGTATAACATCGGGTTGCCGGCTAAAAGTGGAGTGGGTGGAGGCATACTGGCGGTGTATCCCGGCAAATTCGGCATGGCAGTGTTCTCGCCACTGTTGGATAAACATGGCAACAGTGTGCGCGGTATTAAGGTATTTCAACAGATGTCACAGGATCTGCATTTACATACCTTGAATAGCGAACGCTTTACGACTTCCTCGGTTATTCGCGCTACGTTCACCGGCGCACAAATCCGCTCCCGGCGGGTGCGCGGCAAGGAAGAACGCAGCCTGCTGGACGAACAGGGTGAACGAATTCATATTGTTGAACTCAATGGCGAGATGATGTTTGCCGCGGCGGAAATCGCGGTATCCGAGGTAGACAGCCGTTTGGAAGTGGCGGATTACGTGATACTCGATCTGCGGCGGGTTTCTTCAATGGATGCGGCAGCAGCACAACTGATCGTCTGGTTGGTGGAAACCATGCATGAAAATGGCAAATATTTATATCTGACCGGCACTATTGATAAGTATGCTGTTACTAAATATATAAAAAGCCGCTTGAGTAAAGTTGACGCGCTACAGGTGTTAAGTTTTAAGGAGATGGATAGCGCGCTTGAGTGGTGTGAAGACCAGTTACTCCAGGAAGCCGGAATCAGCAACGCTGACATGCTGGAAGTGGAATTTAATAATCATCCCATGTGCGATAATCTCGACGAGGAGGAAAAACAATATCTGAAAGACCTGGTAAAATTCCGGCGTTACAATAATGGAGAGTATATTTGTAGAGAAGGTGATACAGGTGAATTACTATTTTTTATTTTGAAAGGTTCGGTAAACGTCAATCTGCCGCTGGATAACGGCAAACAACAATGTGTAGCGCGTTTCAGCGCGGGAGGTTCTTTTGGTGAACAGGCAATCGTCGAAAACAGCCGTCGCTCCGCTGATATCCTGGCAGAATGTGACGTAATCTGCACAGAACTCAACACCAACGAACTTTTTCAGCAGACGTCAGAGCTCGCTTATCGCGTGCGCTTCAAGTTGCTTTCCAAGATCGCAATCGAGTTGTCTAGTAAATTGCGCATGGCAAACAGGGAGATTCGTTATTTGACAGCATAATGAATACGGTTGCCCGGAATTCAGTGAATAACCAGTCAGGCCGCTGCTTCGTCGGGAAAAATGACTGCATTTCTTGCGACCAAGCTGTTAACATAGTTCGCCATGTCCTGTTCATTGATATCCAGTATACGAGTGTTTTTACTCCAGTCGTTCCATACCTGATTTTTGAATGAAGACATGGAGGTTCTATTAACCGCGTGCTGCAACACAGTTTCCAGGGTCAGCATGATCCAATTGAGTTGTTGTGTTGCCCGTTCCTCTTCGCCCGCCCAGTCTCCGATATCGTCATGGGAAAAATTATTAATAGCTTGCGGATCGTTGGCGGGTTGTTCGTTGTTTTTTATCCAGTCGAGTAGTTCTTCGTTGATAATGTATTGCATGGTTGATCTCCTTTTTTATCGTTGGTCATTAAGATGGCTTTAAGTTATCGGAGTACGCTCAACCTTGCAGTGAGTTAGCCCACAGCTGAAACGATAATGAGTGGAAATCTGACTGGTAGAATAACGCGCAAAAAAAAACCGGGCCGTTGAGGCCCGGTATTAGGAGCAGAGCGACGTTAACACTTTGTAAAACAAGAAAAAAATGCTTTTAAATCGATTAATATTTGACCATCGAAAGTCATGTATACCGACATCACGTTTAATGGTTGACACTAGGCTACGGTAAGTACTTTCGTTTGTCTGTGAGTTACTTCACTCACAACATCATCTTTTGGGTAACGTCTGACATAAAACTTCGTAACTGCCTCCATACGACACCGAATCAAGAATAGTTAGTTACCTGTGAAGCAGCTTACAGCACGTTGTTGGTAAGAGGCTTTATAGTCTTTCCCAGTCAAGCACGCACTAACGTGTATTTCAATTAACAGGAGGACGGGGAAATGAAGCTAAAAATTGCGGGGGTTCTGATATTGGTCGCCGGTACAGCCTCGGTGTTTGCTACCACTCACAAATCGTTAAACGTTGAGCCATTGCCAGCTATAAGTGGTGTAGCTAGTCTTGTTGATGGTCTGGGGAAAGAATTGAATATGGAAATGGAGCTTGTAGGGCTTCAGCCAAACTCGCAATATATCGCAAGGCTTGAAAATAGTGCCTGCCAGAAATTGCCTGGGGAAGCTACTGCTATTCCGGCTGAATTGTTCGTTGCAACCTACATTGAATCCAATCAATTCGGTTCATACAGTGCAAAATTCAATGGTTTGCCAAAATATGCGGAAGCCGCTCGTTCAGTAGCTATCTATAGTGAAGCTGGAGAGGCGGGAGAAGTTGCTTTAAATAATGTCTACTGCATGAATCTGGGGTAACAGCAGAATTTTCACAGATGGCTAGTGACAACCTGTTACACACTGCTGTTTACCAGGATTGGAAAATATAATTGACTGCAGTAGCCAACAAGTCGCAGAGAGTTCTGCGTAAAGTTTAACGCGAGGCAATCTGTTTCTGTGCGTCAATGTATTCTAACCACCGAATTGCGGCGGCACGAGTGTCCGCGTGCCGCTCTGCATCACGAAATGCTTCTGCGGCCTTGGTTAACTCATTGAGTTCCACCAGGGCCATGCCTTTCAGAATATACGCTTGACCCTGGTTCAGGGCGGTTCCGGCCTTGTTCAGGGAATCAATCGCCTGATGCCATTCTTTGGCTTCCATGTATAATTGTGCTGCTTGCAGATAATGTTCAGGATTGCCCGTTAACTGGGCAAGCTGCGCGTAGGCTTGGGCGGATTGCATGACTTCCTGAGAATGCAAATAAGCATCAGCCAGTAAACGCAAATTCTGTTCAGTTTTTTTCAACCGGTTATTGGCAATTTCATGCTTGATGAGCTTGGCGGCCTTGATTGGGGTGCCGAGGTAGATATAAAGTTTAGCAAGATTGGCGATCTGTTCTTCACTGTCGAGCACATGATTGTTATAGGCCAATTCAAGGGTTGATAAGGCCTTTTGATAATCGTTTATTAGGTAGAAACCCGAGAACAATTGCATCCAGTATTCTTTATTATCAGGATGTAGTGCTACAAGCTCCTGCAATAGTTCCGTGGCGGAATGGTAGTCCTCACGCTGGTAGTAGACCGAAAGCAACGTTCTGTACCAGGACTCGTTGGCGGGTTTTGCCGTAGCGATGGCCTGTTTCAAATACCTAATGGCGGTATCGTATTGCTGGATATGGGCATACAGGGCGCCGCCCAGCGCCAGTTTGTCGCCGGAAGGCATTGGCTCCTGCTTGATCCAGTCGGCGAAATGCTGGATCGCCCTGTTGTAGTCATTCGCAATTGCGTATAGCTGTACCAGGTTCAGGCGGATGTTCTGTGATACCGGTTCCGGTGAAGCGTTGAGGGTTAGGCTTTTCTCAAAATAATCGATGGCTTTCGGATGGCGGTTTGTCTCGTAGTAGAGATAACCGAACGCTTGATACACCAGCGTCAGTTCGTATTTTCGGTTGGCGGAAGATGATTCGAGGGATTCGAGAATTGCCGCTGCTGCTTTATAATCTTTTTGTTCCATCAGCTTTTCCACTTGGCTGAGCTTTTTGTAGGTGCGTTCGCTGACGCTGAACTGTGCACCGGCATGGCTGGCAGCCAGCAGCAAACAACACGCCAGCAGGAGTGAGTGAATTATTTGTTTAAGGTTGCTACTAAACATGTTATTTGTTGAGTTTGAATTCGATAACCTGAACCGCCTGTTGTTTAACAGCTTGTCCGTTGACAACGCGCGGTTTAAATTTCCAACGCATGATGGCGTGTTTGGCTGACTTGTCAAAAACGCGTTTTGGGCTGGCATCAAGCACTTCGATGTCCGCTACGCTGCCATCTTCCAGCACGGTGAACGCCAGTTTTACCCAGCCTTCTATTCCTTGTCGCGCGGCTTGCCGGGGATAGTCCGGTTCCACCTTGAGCAGCGCAATGACTTCGTTATTTTCCTGGGGCGCCGCGATTTCCGTGCTAACACCGGTCAACAGATCACGTTTCAAATCGAGAGACGGTATGCCGGGCAGCGGCAACTTGAATGCCGGTGTGATCAGTTCCGGTTTGCTGCTGGTTTTAGCCGGCTGGAGTAACGTGGTAGGTACGGCGGGTTCCTTGGGTGGCTCCGGCAATCGCCGTTGCTTTGTGACAACATCTTCGGCGCGTTTCAATCGGATGATGTCAAACGTATTGGTGCTTTGGTTGATGGTCAATGGTGAATGCTTGCCGGATATCAGGTACTGCATGAGATAAAACAGCGAGGTCGTTACCAATGCAGCCATCGCAAATGCTGTGAAATAACGCCTCATATCAGATCATTCAAGCGTGGCCGCCAGTGATACGTTGTTGACGCCAGCCAGCCGGATTTGGTCAATCACCTGTACCAAAATGCCATTTTTTGATTCTCTGTCAGCTTGCACAATGACAGCACCTTCCGGATTCTCGACATGCAGGCGCTCGATATTGGCGCGCACTGCCCGGACATCAACTTCTCGTTTGTCGATCCATATTTCATTATTGGCGGATATGGCAACCAGAATGTTGCCCTGTTGTTGGCGTTCGGCGGTTTGTGCGCCGGGCCGGTTCACTTCAATGCCGGTTTCTTTGGTAAAAGAGGTGGTGACGATAAAGAAAATCAGCATAATGAACACAATATCCATCATCGGCGTCATATCCAGATCGGTATCTTCTTCGGCTTTTGAGTATTTACGTTTCATAAGTATTTACGGCTCCTACTATTAGTGGGCCGTTGAAATCACCAATAGATCCGCGGTTTTCTGGGCTTCGATCCCTGCCTTATGCTTCAGGCGAATACTGAAATAATAGCCGGATAATGCCGCAACCAGACCTGCCATGGTGGGAATGGTCGCCAGGTAAATGCCTGTTGAAATCGCTCTTGGATTACCGGTGCCCAGCACGGTAATAACATCAAACACGTGGATCATGCCTGTCACCGTGCCCAACAACCCCAGTAGGGGGCAAATGATTACTAACATGCGGAGAATATGCAATGACTGGTTAAGATCCAGTGATACCTGCGACAGTAACGCTTCACGAATCTTTTCCGCGTGCCAGGACTGCTGGTCAGCTCGCTGCTGCCAAACACCCAGGGTCTTTTTCACGTTTGTGGGATAGGTGCGGTAGATGAACCAGTAACGTTCAATTATCAGTGTCCACATGGCCATCGTGACAAAAAAAATGAGCCACAGGACGGGGCCGCCTGCCTGAAAAAATCCCTGTAAATTATCGTAGACAGTATGCATTTTTATGCTAAAAGGTTTTCCAGTCAGCCGGCGGTGGATTCCGCGTGAGCCGCAACCATGCCGGCACTTTGTTCTTCCAGGATGTTGATACAGCGTTTGCTCCTGGCATTGACCAGGCTGTGCAAAAAGATCAATGGAATAGCGGCTGTCAGTCCCAATACCGTGGTAACCAGTGCTTGAGAGATACCCCCCGCCATGAGTTTGGGATCGCCGGTACCGAATAATGTAATCGACTGAAATGTTTCTATCATGCCCGTGACCGTACCGAGTAATCCCAGCAATGGCGCAATAACGGCGAGCACCTTGATGAGCGCAACGCCTCTTTCCAGGCCAGGCAGTTCCTTGATAATGGCTTCATCAAGTTTTCGCTCCAGGATTTCGATATCCAGCCGGGGATTTTGCCGGTACACCGTGATTACCCGTCCGAGAGGATTGTCAGTGGACGGCACATCCTGTTCGAGTTGAGCGTTAATCCTGTTTTGGGTAATAAACAGCTTAATGAAACGTTCAGCCGCAACAATCAGTCCCACAATGGTCAGCGCCAAAATAATATAACCAATGAGTTTTCCTTGCTGAATCCGTTCAAACAGACCGGGAACCTGTATCAACATGGAAAGAATAGCACCGCGTGATGGATCGATAACGGTGTTGACAGTACCTGATTTTGCATTTTCCAGTTCGGTGGCTGCGTCAACATAGTTAGAAGCTGGCTGGCGCGGCAGTTCAACAATTTGACTGGTTTCGGGAATGTAGCGCACAAACTTGCCATCACTGACGGCATTGAATACGCCGACACGGGTAACCTGGGTATCCTTGCTTTTACCATTGTTCATGACTACCTGGGTGGGGAAGCGAACAACTTTTCCCGACTCTACGATTTCCTGTTGTATTAAAAACCATAGCTGTTCCAGTTCAGTACTGGCGGGAATGGCTTTGCGTTGCGCCAGATCTTTGAGCAACGCCTGGCGATTAGTGATTTGCGCCGACACCAGCGAGTTATCGAAAACACCCTTGGTGTCACCAGCTACCTGTTTGACCACGCCGAACAGCTCGCCCAGTGATCCCATCCTCAGGTGTAATTCTTTTTCCAGTTCGGCCAGTTTTTTCTCATTAGCATTAAACTGTGATTTCAACTTGTCGCTGCGCGCCTGTTCTTTTTTCAAGTCCTGTTTTGCTTCGTCGAGCAGGCGCTGCTGCTGGTTTTTTTGCTGAAGGAAGGTGGTTTCCCGCTGTTTGTTTGTGGCAGATTCCTGGTTGGCAATGGTCTGAACTTTTTTGAGCAACTCATCCAGAGAGTTTGGTTTAACGGGCTCTTCCGCCTGGAGAGGGGAGAAGGCTGCGAAAAGCAGAATCAAAAACCATTTCAATCGGCGCATCATTTCGCTTGCTCCGGCACAGTGACAGGCACTATCAACAAATCAGGGGCGGCTTGTTTGCGGGCGATGCCCAGGCCTTTGCTCACAGCTAAACGATAGTCCGAAGCAAGTGTTATCCATTTATGTTCGGATTTGTCCCACATCCCGGTTTCTTTCTCATCAAGGCTTTGGTAGAAGAGCGCGACGCGACCCATGCGCAAGAAATCGACGGTACGCTTTTCGCCGTTACTTTCCAATGTATCCCGGTACGCTTCAATAGTACGGCCGTACTCCATTTCCACCTGGTAGGCTTCCATAATGCGCCGGTATTTTTCTGAAGTGGCGACATCG
>JAKEGK010000217.1 GCA_022627515.1 Gammaproteobacteria bacterium | reverse complement strand
AGCACGTTGCGCGGACCCATGCAGATACCGCTGCCGCCATGAATATCCATCGCGTCGTTTACCACCGTGCGCATGGCTTCGGTGAGATTGTACTTAACGATGGCGGAAATAACCGATGGACTTTCATCGTTATCGATGGCGGAGGCGGTCAGCGTGCGCGCCGCGTCCATCATGTATGCCGTGCCACCGATGCGGGCCAGCGCTTCGGCGACACCTTCGAACCTGCCAATGGGTGTCTTGAATTGTTTGCGCACCCGCGCATAAGCGCCTGTGACCCGGCTTACCAGTTTGCCCGCGCCGGTGCTTAACGCCGGCAGGGAAATGGAACGGCCGGCCGCCAGGCATTCCATCAGCATGCGCCAGCCCTGACCCGCGCGTTCGCGCCCGCCGATGATCCAGTCGATCGGAATGAATACGTCCTTGCCACGGTTCGGCCCGTTCTGGAACGCGGCATTCAACGGAAAATGCCGGTTGCCGATTTCAATGCCCGGGGTGTTGGTGGGAATCAACGCGCAGGTAATACCCAGTTCTTCCGTGCCGCCCAGCAGATGATCGGGATCGTAAAGTTTGAACGCCAGTCCCAGCACGGTGGCGACAGGCCCCAGGGTGATATAACGTTTTTCCCAGTTCAGGCGTATGCCCAATACATCTTTTTCGCCATTGAATTTGCCTTTGCAGACGATGCCGGTGTCGGTCATGGCGGCGGCGTCGCTGCCGGCTTCCGGTGAGGTCAGGGCAAAACAGGGTACCTCGATGCCTTTGGCCAGACGGTGCAGATAGTGCTGCTTTTGTTGCTCAGTGCCATAACGCAATAACAATTCCGCCGGCCCCAGCGAATTGGGCACCATGATGGTGACGGCGGCGGTAATAGAGCGGCCGGCGACTTTCATCACCACGGTGGAGTGCGCCAGGGCGGAAAATTCCAGGCCGCCGTATTGCTTGGGAATAATCATGCCGAAGAAGCCGTTGTCCTTGATAAACTGCCAGACATCGGGCGGCAAATCGCAATCCTGCTGGGTAATCTGCCAGTCGTCCAGCATCCGGCACAGTTCCTCAACGGGTCCATCGATAAACGCCTGTTCCTCGGCGTTGAGCTGGCTAACAGGAGTATTAAGCAGCGTTTTCCAGTGTGGCTTGCCGCTGAACAGTTCCCCATCCCACCAGACGTTGCCCGCTTCCAGCGCCTCGCGTTCGGTTTGCGACATGCCCGGCATGATGTTGCGGAAAACGGCCAGCACCCGGTCGCTAAATATCAGCCGCCGCCAGGGTGCAACGTTGAGGGGAACCGCTATTGCAAGAAACACCAGCCAGCCGAGCACCTGAAAGAAAACCGGTGCGCCGCTGAATTCATGCCAGAACAACAGGGCGATAGCGACGATGATACTGCCGATAGATAACGGTGTGCGAAAATAAAACAACGCCCACAAGGTGGCAATAAAAAACATTGTCCAAAGTAGTCCGCTCATTGCACCTGCCTTTTTTTGTTAGTTTCTTTTGCCTGCTCTTTTTGAGTCAGTGCCTGTTGGAATATCAGCGTCAATGATGTCGTCGTTGTTGGTGATCCTGTGCATTGATTCGTTGCCGGATGTTTCCAGCAGTTGCTCTGCCAGGCCTTCCACGTTGCCAAGTTCCGCAAGCGGCACCGGGATAAAACAGTCGTGCTCGTCGTTGCAAATCACGCCATCCTGATCCCAGGGCAGCTGGCGGTAGACCGACAAATCGTTGAGGCCCAGCAACGGATACTTGATGATGGAAAAGTATGGCGAGTAATCAAAATCCCGTGGTGTGTAAAGCCGGGTATTGCGCTTGTACATCCGGAACCCGGTTTTCGTTTTGCGCACCACCGGCAGAATGGGGAAATGGACCGAGCTGAATGCAGTGGCGATCATGGTCGAGCATACGGTACGGGTAGTGTCACCGGCGTTATGTTCAAACAGGCTGGAACGCCAGCGGCGCGGCACTACACTATAGGGTAACAAAAAGCGTCCCAGATCGAGTAAATGCCTTACATCATAACCAAGCCCCAAATGTTTGGTGGCGTGTTTGATCACGCTTTGCGCATCCTGCGGTGACAGGCCGGAAGGGCGGCAGATGCGTAAATGTTCCTTGGCGTATTTACTGAGGGGTTTGACCACCGTGCCTTCGCCCAGCAGCGGTTCGATAATGAGCTGGTCTTCCGGGTTGCCATCGTAGAGCCAGCTGACGTGCTCGCGCACATTGGGATCGTCGATATCGACCATTCTGCCAATATATAACGCGGAATGGGTCCAGACGCTTTGCGTGATGGTTTTAATGACTTCGCTCACCCGGGAGCGCCCTTCCACCAGCAGCACGTCGCAGGGACGGATTTCAAAACTCAGGCGTTCAAAATCGCACGGCGCGACGCTGGTTGGTTCTTTCTCATATAACAACCAGTTGATAATTTTGTCGCTTAACCATTTGATTGGATTCATTTTCTTCAATGCCGAATTTACCGGTTCAACTTTAGCAGGGCTCGGGCGTAGAGTCCTTCTTTAACTATAGTTAGCGGCCAAAGGCATTGCAGACTGATATCGGTAACCATAGTTTTTTTGCGCACCGTCTCTTATCCCGGTAGCGGCATAATATGTCACAATACACTGAAAATTATAAGAAAATTTGACAAATACCGTACTTAAGCATCAATTTTACCCTGTTCCGGTTAATTAGAGTGTTTTTACAGTCATTCGCGTTGTTAAACTGTTCGTTTTTTAACAAATCTTATACAACAAAGATTTCGGGGGATGGTTTTGAAGCCGCGAAGGTTCGTATCCAGAAGTCTCAACGGGCAACCAAACCACGGGACACGTCTGGCTTTAAAAAATCACTATTTCGGTGTTCCCGCCATTTCCGGTGCTACTGGTTACGTGCATATGCGGCTTCCTCAACACCGACGACGGTCGCAAAATCCATATTTCCCCGGAACCGGATGGTTTGCACATGGTATTGGTCTCCACGGGGCGCGATGAGTTTTAATGTGCAATCGCTGCAACTGAGCAGGCACGACTGAAATACCCGCTGATCCTTGCAAAAGTATTGCGTTTTGGTATCCGGCAATTGTTCGATACGCTTGAAGTCTTCAATAGTCATCCCCGCGACGATGCGATTAAGGAACAAGGCATTCACGACCGGATAAGGTTTGGCTTTCAAATTGGAAACGGTGTCTTGATTGTGCCGCGGCAAAGATTTCACGACCACCAGTTTATCCCCTTTGCCCTGCAGATAATGAGTGTATGCCGGGGTAAGCAGCGTCGCGCTGCATTGCTGGCAGCCAGTATCGCAACTGTCCGCCATACGGCCATCGCACCAGTAAACCATGTTATGACGATTGGGTCCGTGAGGATACGTTCGGGAAGCGATCTGGGCTTCCAGCACGCTCATGCCGACCACCACTTCGCCGGCCTGTATTTCATTGTAAAACTCGGTTTTGACCGCGGGTTTTTCCGATTCCGGCGGTGGTTCCGCGCGGTAGTTGCGCTCCAGGAATTCATCCTGCCGGAGTTTTTCTTCATGGACAGAATTGACTGCATTGCACGCCGCAAACAACGCCGCCAGCCCAACTGCAACCGGGCCAATCAGTATCAACTTGCAAAAATTCGGATATTTCATGTCATGAACGGTAAATATTAGTTCTACTTTGTTACTTTAATTTATGTTAATGAACAATCCCGCACGGGAAGCGGAGGCGTCTGGCAAGACACGCCGTAAATACCTCCATTCTTGTTTTGAAAAGAATGCTCGATGGCGGCGTACCCGAAGGGCACTTGTGACCTTTAGGTTATAAATCCCTGCCGCCAACGGTCTTGCCAGACGCCTCCGCTTCCCGTGCTGTGCACGCGGCTATTTAATGTAACAAAGTAGAATTAGGATCGTACAAGTATCGGCGTTATGATAAACAGGTTTTAGTTAACCTCGTCACAGATACCGCTTAACCGCAAACATAAAAAGGTCATATCAATGTTAGCCGAAACTGTCATTGCCGCAAGCATAACCTACCTGATAATGGTGGCCGCTGTTTACTGGCGCCGGATCAGACCGTTGCATGTCTCGATCATGGTGGCGGTAATGATATTTGATTTACTTATGCCGTTTTACCTGTACGCTAACCGTGACTGGAAAACCCGCCTGATTGACCACGGTGACATTTTATCTTTTCTGGTCTGGACGCATTTCGGATTATTGATTGCGTTATTTGTGCTCTACGGCATTCAGATAATGGCGGGGCGCAAGCTGCTGGCCGGGGACAATTCCGCCCGGGGCGAGCATAAAAATGTTGCGAAGGGAATATTATTGACCAGAGCGCTGGTTATTCTGAGCGGAGCGTTGCTGTATCATCCGGAAGAAGAAAAGT
>JAKEGK010000216.1 GCA_022627515.1 Gammaproteobacteria bacterium | reverse complement strand
TCAGCTATCAACTGGAAGATTTGTCAGCAAATTCCATGGTTGATTGCGATGCGCATCGTATTGAGCAGGTGCTGACGAATTTATTGTCTAACGCGGCTAAATACGGGGCAGAAAACGACGTCATAAATGTAACCATTAGCCAATCAGACGACCGGGTAAAAATCGAGGTCACTGATCACGGCTCTGGCATTCCAACGGAATTTCAATCAAGGGTATTTGAAAAATTTGCCATGGCAAAACAGGGAAATCGGAAAGAGGTTAACAGCTCGGGATTGGGACTTAGTATCGCCAAGGCCATAGTGAATCAGCATGGTGGCGCCATCGGTTTTATCTCTGAGATCAATAAGGGCGCCACTTTTTATTTTGACTTACCGCGGGTAAACGTTAATTAACAGCTGGCAGCAATGAATAAAGTGCATGATCATTACCCGCCAGCATAGGCCGTTAATTATTGTTCTGAATACCGCCTATTGCCTCATGCCCGGATTGAGAATAATGCTATTGGACTATTCATGATGCCGGCGCGCCACCAGGGTGTAAACCACCGGAATAACAAACAATGTGAGTAGCGTGCCGACGGTGAGTCCGCCAACGATAACCCAGCCAATGGGTTGCCGGCTTTCCGCGCCCGCGCCGGCGGCTAACGCCAGAGGCAACGCGCCCAATACCATCGCGGCGGTGGTCATCAGGATAGGGCGCAAACGCAAGGATGCAGCGTGTATGACGGCTTCACGGATGGATTTACCCTGCAGTTGCAGGTCGTTGGCAAAGGTGACGATTAAAATTCCGTGTTTAGTGATCAATCCCACCAGCATTACCAAACCAACCTGGCTGTACACATTAATCGTGATGTCAGTGGCAAATAACGTTATTACAGCGCCGGTGATCGCCAGCGGCACAGTCAGCATGATTACGAACGGATCAATGAAGCTTTCGAACTGCGCCGACAGAACCAGATAAATGAAAGCCAGCGCCAGCAGGAAAATGAAATACAGCGCCGCGCCGGATTCGCGGAACTCGCGGGACTGGCCGTCCAGCGTGGTTTGCATCTCGGCCGGCAGCGTTTCTTTAGCGGTGGCTTCCATAAAATCCAGCACTTCACCCAGGGTGTAGCCGGGTGCGACATTGGCGGAAATAATAGCCGCGCGGAAACGGTTGAAGTGGTTAAGTTCCTTGGGGGCGACAGTCTCCTGCAATTCCACCAGATTGGCCAATTGCACAAGCTCTCCGGTATTGCCGCGTACATAAATGGAAGTCAGGTCACTGGGTGTGGTGCGGTCTTTATCTTCGACTTTCACGATGACATCGTATTGCTCGCCTTCACGTTTGAATCGGGTCACCTGGCGTCCGCCCAGCAGGGTTTCCACTGTATGCCCGATGCTGGCCACACTGGCGCCAACATCGGCGACCTTATCGCGATTCAGTGTTACCGCCAGTTGCGGTTTATTCAACTTGAGATCGCTGTCCAGGTTGGCCAATCCGGGATAAGCGCGCGCTTTGTCCATGAGCTTGTTAACAGCCACATTCAGCAGCTCATAGGTATTTCCCAAAAGCACAAACTGCACCGGCGGGTTGCGAAAGCTCTGACCCAGGGAGGGCGGGTTAATCGGGAAGGACAACACGCCCGGCAGGCCGAACATCTTTGGCGCGAGCTCCTGGGAAATCTGCTGCTGTTTGCGCTCACGCTCTTCCCAGGGTTTTAAACTGACAAACGACAGCGCGAAGTTGACCGGATTGGGCCGTTCCAGGCCTGGGGCCACTACCATAAAGTAGGTTTTCACTTCGGGAATCTGGGCGTACAGGGTTTCAATCGCGCGCGCGTATTTATCGGTGTAGGCCATGGTGGCGCCTTCCGGCGCGATGGTGATGCCGATTAATATACTGCGGTCTTCCACGGGCGCCAGTTCCGATTTCAGCAGTGTAAACATCCAGCCGCCAAAACCCGCGATCGCGATTCCCGCCAACAACACAAGCCAGCGCACGTTCAGCGCGTGGCCGAGCGCCGCCCGGTAAGCGGCGTTAAACCTTAAAAAACCCTGTTCGGTGATATTGTAAAACCAGTTGTGTTTTTTCTCATGGCGCAGCAATCTGGAGCACATCATTGGCGTCAGCGTCAACGCCACAAAACCGGATATCAATACCGCGCCGACTACCGTTAAGGCAAACTCCGAAAACAGGCGTCCGGTATTGCCGGTGGAAAACGCCAGCGGGGAAAATACCGCCGCCAGGGTTAAGGTCATCGCGATAATCGCGAAGGCGATTTCCTTGCTGCCTTCCATCGCGGCTTGAAATGGTTTTTGGCCTTCTTCGATGCGGCGGTGAATGTTTTCCAGCATGACGATGGCGTCGTCCACTACCAGCCCTATGGCCAGCACCAGTCCCAACAAGGTAAGAATGTTGACCGAAAATCCCCAGGCGTACAAAAAAGTAAACGCGCCGATGAGCGATACCGGAATAGTAACGAACGGAATCAGCGTGGCCCGTACTGACCGCAAAAACAGGAAAATCACCAGCACAACCAGCACCAATGCTTCAGCGATGGCTGTATATACCGAATCGATCGAACGTTCAATAAATAAAGAAGAGTCGAAAGCCACTTGCAGTTTCATGCCTGCTGGCAGGGCTGCATTGATCTTGGGCACTTCCGCTTTAACCGCGCGGCCCACTTCCAGTGTATTGGCGGTGGATTGTTTCACCACGCCCAGGCCAACGGCCGGGTTGCCGTTAACGCGCACGGCGTTACGTTCATCGGCGGCGTCAATAGATGCGTAGCCGACATCTTTTAAGCGCACCGGGTAACCATCGACCTTGCGGATAATCATTTGATTGAACTGATCCGGTGTGCGCAGATCGGTTTGCATCAGCACCGTGAATTCACGCATATCGCTTTCGATGCGCCCGGATGGCACTTCCAGGTTTTGCGCTCTTAATGCGTCTTCCACATCCTGCGGCGTCAAACGCCGTGCCGCCAGTTTGTCGCGGTCCAGCCAGATGCGCATGGCGTAACGGCGTTCGCCGCCGATAATGACACTGGCAACGCCGGGCAGGGTTTGCAGGCGGTCGACCACATAGCGGTCAGCGTAGTCGGTAATTTCCAGGGCATTATGGCGTTCGCTTGAAAACGCGATCCAGATAACCGCCTGCGCATCGGCATCCACCTTGGCGACCACCGGATCATCGGCTTCATCCGGCAAGATACCGCGTATCCGCGCCACCCGGTCGCGCACGTCATTGGCAGCCGCATCCTGATCGCGTTCCAGTAAAAACTCCACAGTTACCTGACTCACTTCTTCACGGCTGACGGATTTGATCGTGCGGATACCTTCAATGCCCGCCAAAGCATCTTCAATGAGCTTGGTGACCTGGCTTTCGATGATTTCCGCACTGGCGCCGGTAAACACCGTGCGCACCGACACCACGGGCGTGTCGATTTTAGGATATTCACGTACGGAAAGCCGGTCGTAGGAAATAATACCAAGCAAAACCAGCATCAGACTCATTACCGTGGCCAGCACCGGCCGGCGAATGGAAATATCAGGTAAAATCATTTTACATTACCCGAATCGGGGGCGGGCTGGTTAACCGGCATGACAGCGGCTTCATTGCGCAACTTCATTTGTCCAGCGGTAATCACTGTGTCGTCCTTGCTCAGTCCGTCCAGGATTTCCACTTGGCCTTTTAAACGGTTGCCGGTTTTGATCGGGTTCATCATGGCTTTGCCATCGACTACGCGGTACACAAACATTTTATTGCCAACCGGCCACAAGGCTTCTTCGGGAATCAACAAGGCGTTCTCCCGGCTGGCCAAACGCAACACCACTTTCGCAAACAGACCGGGACGCAGCACACCGCGATCGTTGGTGATGCGCGCGCGCAACAAAACACTGCGGCTGGCTTCATCCACGCGCGGCGCAATGGCGTAAACTTTGCCATTGAATATTTCATTGGGAAAGGCGTCGGTTACGACGGTTACATCCAGGCCGGATTTTAATTCCGGCAGATACACTTCCGGCGCGCGAAAGTCCAGTTTCAGCAAATTTATGTCTTCGAGGCTCACCAGTTCCTGGCCTTGCTGTACTACATCGCCGGGGCTGACTTTACGCAAACCCGTCACACCACTAAACGGCGCGCGGATCACGGTTTTATCGAGGCGGTCTTTATATAAGGCCAGTTGGGCCGCGGCTTCATCCGCCTTGGCGGCATCCTCATCGTACTGTTGCTGGCTTATTAAATTCTTTTTCAACAAATCCTGCGAGCGGTTGAATTTGAGTTGCGCCAGTTTCACTGTTGCCTCACTCTCGGCCACTTGCGCCCGGTATTCTGACGCATCCAGGGAAAACAACACCGCGCCCTTTTTTACCGCTTGCCCCTCATTAAAGTGAATGGCTTCAATCCGGCCGCTGAGTTGGGGGCGGATAATCAGGGATTCATTCGCCTGCAAGGTGCCAACGGCGGAGATATCAATGTTGACCGTACCCTGAGACACTCTGGCCACTTCCACCGGCATCGGCGGCGGCCCACCCGGTTTTCCACCCGCCGGTGCGGCATTGGCGGAAAACGCTGAAAAACCAATCCAGGCGAACAGTACCAGAAGGACGGCCCCTGCATATATATAGTAGGTGTTGCTGCCGGCCGATTTTGGAAAATCGCTGGAAAAGGACGAGTTGCTATTGTGCGTATGCATGTAAAAATCCGGTTATTGGTCGTTGTTGTTGCGGTCCGCAAGTTGCAGGTTTTAGACAAACTATTAGGCCAAAGTTTTCGCATTAATTCAAAACTTATTTAAGCGCGGAAATAATCCGAAAGCATAATTCATTCAGGGACTCTCATCGAGACTTTGGAGTGTTACGGGAAAATATCCATCGCTTGATCCGCAGCGCAAATAATACACTGACCACAAAAATACCGAAGGAATCGCTTGATTGTTTGTAGCAGGGAAAATTTACTCGTTTGACAGGACGAACGCTATTGTTTATTTGTTAATCAAGCTATACAGCGCCACTTTTCTAACACTGGAAAATCCAGTGCCTGGTTCCTTCAATAGGGTTGCCCATCCCAATATTAGCTATTCCGGCAAATATCATTGGTATCCGCAGCAAGATGACACGGTGATTTTACATGATGAACTGTCGTCAAGGGGAGATAACGGTATTTGGCTTGACTCAGATGATGTTTTGCACTCGTACTCGGATCAGTATTCTTCCGAAGATGGAATGCTTACTTCACAAATTTCTTTCATCTCGCCGGGCGGTAATACGATATGGTTTGATACTGACAATGAAGCAACTACATATTCCATTTACCAGTACAATGAAAGCAAACTGTTAGACACCTATATTCAATATTCAACCGGCGCAGACACTAAACCACTAACCACTAACCACAGACGGCATTATTGATAGTTACACGGCGTATATCTACGATAACAATGGCAATCTTGTTGAATCAAATGCCTTTGATGATTCAGGTGATAATGGTGTATGGTTTGATGCGGATCATGGAAAAAGGAAGGACAAATATTTGATGTTATCCGTTGAAGATTATCTGGGTGGCAAACAGTATCTTTTATTCGCAGGAAGTTCGGAATGTTTTATCTGCGATCTAAATTCCGCAGGCAGTGGCAAAGTTACATGGAAAGAATACTTGCTAATATGATAAAAACCTGTCCCTCTGACCGAGGCGCCAGGCAGGGAACCAAATCAAATATAATACGAAGTAACTTATTCGACTGACTGATTTCCGGTCCCTCAGGCAATTCGCTCCATCAATATAAGAGGTAGCCAAATTACATGCGAATTACCTTTGGGGATTAATACGCCGCCTTTTCTTTTCATAATTATCTTCTATACTTCGAACATTCCAATAGCAATTCATGAAAAGATTAACCTCCGCAAGCATTTAGTGATTGATTGCATATTGTAGCAGAGACAATTGAATAGTATCCGGCCGCTGATAATTTTATACTTATTTTTAACTATCGGGCCACAGCCTCTTTACTCCATCTGGGCAATTGGCTGATGCAGTGATGAGCTTACATGTTTAGCTCCTGCAATAAGAGAGGAGGTATCATGCCTGCCGAGATTGAACCGGAAATATGGAAATTGGTCTTTCAAGCCGTATCGGCGCTTGCCGCCGTGGCTGGCATAACCTGGACGGTAATCTGGGCTATTCGGGGTCCAAGACTGCGGATATCTCTTCTCGATTCGAGTGGCTATCGCACCACGTGGGGTGATTCCCATGATGCCCCGCCGGCATTTATTTACCATATCAGGGTGAAAAACAAGCGCAAATGGGTGGCGAAAAATGTACGCATCAAGGTAACCAGAATCAATAAAGAAGGTGGAAGCCAAGGTAACGGAGAGCAGCGCGCTCCGGTATGTCTTATCTGGGCGGCGCACCCTTCGCCCAAACTTTATTTAATGGATGTGCTGGGGCTTGACGAGGAAGCCTGCAATTTAGGCTATATCGCCAAAAACGAGCAGATGTTTAAACTGGATGCCATGGATCCTGCCCGGAACGAGCAGAACTATAAGTGGCCACCTCACTTTCAAGGATTTCTTAACGGCGGTGAAACAATGCAGGTCGAACTGGTAGCCATAGCGGAGAACGCCAGATCCAATGCATTACACCTCAAGGTTTCCTGGGATGGTCAATGGTGTGATACATCTGATGAGATGGAAAAGCATCTTGTTGTAAATACAATACGGCCCTAAAGCTTCGAAAGGTAAACGCAGTCGGTTGTAAAGGATGGGTAACCGGAGCCGGTGAAAATCAATTATACCACAAGCCATTTCGTCTATTAACGCTGATTTTTTCCCGGCGCCAGTCAAATCCAAATTATTGAGGATCGGAACCCATGCACGATTATCCAAATAATCCGGTTTTTATTCTAATTGCTGTATTCATGATGTTGGCGCCGGCCGCGGGTTTTGCCGGCAACACAAATGATGATGCAATTATCAGTGAGTTGATTGCCGCGGAAAAGGCGAAGGACTGGGTGTTGGCCGGGAAAATCGCAAGCGACATAGAAAGAAGTGATAAAAGTGAATTGAAAACGAGGTACGCCAATCATTTTGCCAAGTTAAGAAAGACAATCGCCGATCTGGAACTGGCCGCGGTTTACCATGGCAAGGGCGAGACAGGTAAAGCCGTTCAAACACTCACAAATACCGCGGCAAGCCTGGAAGGAAAGTACGAGTCTCATGACTTGCCGCTATTGGAAACCGTCCTGGCGCAACTGCAACTGTATAAGGATGAGCAATACAAAATAACCAGGCAAGAGTTGGATCAGGAATATCAGCGTGTGCTGGATCTGGAAAAAAGCAACCAGCTGGATAAAGCCGTAACCAGGCTTACCGCGCTGATAAACAAACAAGGCGTAGATCAGATCACCCTGGCAGGTTACAGGAAAAAATTAAATGAGCTGGAACTTGAACAGAATAAGCAGGCCAATCCGGAATTTCTGCCTGGCCTGTGGAAAGAGATTTATAAGGAATTGAAAGGCGCGGCCAAGCCGTTTTTTTATGTCATTGCATTATACTTGTTGTATCTTGCCTACCGGTTGATGTTCCGCCCGTACCGTGGCGCTTTCTATGAGATTGCCCTGGAGGATCAGAGCGGTTCCGCGAAAAACAAAAATGAGGAACATCATCTCCTGTCGCAGGAATTTGACCAGGCGTTGAAACACATTGTCGGTCAAATTAACGAGGGCGGCGAGCTTAATGGTTTGATCAACCTCGGCGGGGCGGAATTAACCAGCATGTCAGCGGGCCAGGGTGCGGCGTCGAAGATCACGGAATATCTTAATTCGGATCCAATCAAGATTGGCGTACTTACGTTTTCGCCCAAGAGCTTTTTTGATTTGCTGCGCTACGCAACACGGACCCGGGGCGAGAAGGTCATCACGGGCGCCTTGTTCAAGGAGGATAACACCGGGGCAGATAGTGGCGAAGTCAACAAAGGCGAATATGTATTGCGCATCGAGACCAAGGAAAACAAATACCGTATCGTGCAAAGGATGGAAAACCTGATCAACAGCTTCAGAAAAAACCATTCGAAGACAACAGGCCTCATCATCGACGGCAGGGCAAAAACGCGGGAGGCGGCCATTTCACAAGTGGCGATGCAACTGGTGGTGCGCGAGTCGCAATCCACCGTCACCGGCGACTGGCGCAGCCTGGAGGCGATGGTCAATGCCAAGAAAATTCTGGATAACCAACTGGAATACAGCCTGTCGGCCGCTAAGAGCGGCGCAAACGAGGGGCAGGCCGGGCAAGCGAGACACATTGCGGACGCGCCTTCGATCCTGGATAACCTTGAAAAGGCAAAAGCCCTGCTGCAAAAATCGCTGGCGATTGATCCATCCAACTGGATTGCTCGCTTCCGCCTGGCGAACATCCTGAGCAGGATCGGCGAGAATCACACGGCGTATTGGCAATACAGTTATGTGCTGGATATGCTGACCAGCAAAGCCGAAGAAGACAAGACGAAAACCAACCTGATTTCTTACGTCAGCGCCAATCCCCTGTTCCCGCTCCAGGTGCTGTATAACAAAATCTTCAGCATGGTGAAAATGGGAGCGGACAATATGAATTCCAACACGCGAAGCCGGCGTGAAGATGGATTCAAATCCGCGACTACTGGAGTGGGCGATCTTAAATTACTGGCGGACAGCGTTCAGACAATCTGCGTTGACAAACAAGTTACCGGACAGTTGAAAAATTTGCTTGATAGTATAAATGTTATTGTTGCCACGTATGGTAAAACCAGGGATGACGAAGGCAAGGACGTGGATGTTGTCCGTCCGCTACGTCACACCACATTACAGCTGGAAATGCTCAATAAGACTGTATATAAAGGATTGCTTGCCGCTTTGATTCCGCCGGAAAACGCAAGCAGCTCTCCGGAAATAGCACAGCGCACGGAAGGCGTTGATGAGATTCCCGATCAAAGCCAGAAACCGGAGTTGCCAGCGAATATCTGGGCCACCGCGTTCCGCAACATGGCAAAACGATTACGTGAACAGGGGTTCCTCAAAAAGAATGAACCTATTCTGGCGAAATACAAACTCCAGTTGAATGATCTTGTTTTCCAGACTTACGCCGGCACGATATCGGCCATTGCCAGTTTGTATGAGTATCACAGCGGGCATCCCGGAGAATCCGTAACTGCCGCGCCCGGTGATCTGTTCGTACGGGCGCAAAGGCTTGAAGGATGGATTTATGACAAACGCAAGGAAATGATGAATGAAAACAGGAATGCCTACGCCTACTCACACGCGCTGGCGCATAATGCGCTCGGACGCATGCACTACATAAGATTAAAAGACTTGATCGCGGACGCGCGCAGCGGTAAAAGCAACCAGGAAGATATAAAGAATCATTTCACGAAATCGGAAGAATTTTTGCGCTGGGCCATCGGTTATCATTTACCGGAGGGTTTCGCCGAGCCGTATATCAACCTGGCGACCTTGTATCTGAAATCCCTGGACTATCCCGAATTAAGGCACTTGCTGCCCACGGAATGGCAAACCAGAACCGATGAATATCTGACCCAGGCAACCCGTTTGAGCCCAAACAACCAGAAGGCGCATTATTTGCTGGGGCGCCTGTACCAAAGCAGGAGAGACGAAGACAAACTGTTATCCGAAGACGAGCAAAAAACAAATCTGGCGTTCACCAATAAAGCGCTGGAGGAATACAAAAACGCCCGTGAAGACAGTTTCAGTTATTACCGCGCCGGCCAGATCTATTATGAACTGGAAGAATTTGAGAGGGCCCTGGTCAAGCTAAAGCAATGCATGAGCATTTACCAACGCTATGATACGCCTCACCAGTTGTACCTGGAAGTTGCCGCGAAACATCTTACCAAAGAATACCGGAAGCTGGCTGAGAACTACAGCGAGGACCGCGTAAAAGCTGTTGAAAAGACTCTGCAGGAGGCGTTGAATAAATGTGAAAACCTCAATAAGGAATGTATTTCAGAGAATAAGATCAATCCGGCTGAACAGTGCAGTAAATACCTGGATGTCAGCAATATCCGCGAGAGCGCCAAAACTTTATCCAATTTGAAATCACAGATCGAAATCCTGAAGGAGAAACACAAAATATCCGAAGAACAAAAGCAACCGGAATCTGCATAACGTAGCGTGCCAGGTTTGCCTGTCAGAATGATAGGCCGGAAGATGAATCGTGCTGCGCTGACTTTGAATCCACTAGTTTCCTCTTGTCATACCGGTTGACGTATCCGGCCACAGATCCACACGGCGACGTTGTATTCAATTTACGTTATCCCGACGCGGTATTGTGTGAAAATGCATTATAAAATCGCGGTACTATTTATCTTTACAAGCCGGCGGAAAATAGCCGATTATCTTTTTGCTGACTGGCATCCCGTTGTTTTTTTATTAGACACAATGATGTGCGCCAATCCCGTTCAAGTTAGTTTTCAAACAATGGAACCCAAGGCTCGATTTATTTCCTTACGGGTTAAACGTGCTTTCCATAGCAACAAACTGCGATTACAAATCATGGTTGCATGCCAGCCCTGCAAACAGACGCTACAAACCATGGTTTCAAGAATCAAATTTGCGCAAAGGTACTGATCAACGGACTGATGAGGAGTGAGATTGCAGTGTAGTGTTTATTATACATTGTTCAAAATATTTTCAACTTTGTGTCGAGCACTATACTCACTGACCAATAGGTGCTTAAATTTTAATTGTTACTTATGATGGCAACTTGCGTTACACTTTAATATCTGTTTTTACTTGTTGTAAGTCATCTGTACCAACCTGCGAGATACACTATCTATCCGCGATACACTTTCGTCTCGGTAGTATCCAAACCCATAGGTTGAACATAGATAAAAGGAATTATCAACGATGGCTCGTGCTGCACAGGTAGGAATTTTCTTTGATGGAACCGGGAACAATAGGGAAGTGGATATTCCCAACGGCTGTGAAACCAATATTGCAAAACTCTACAGCCTTTACAGTACGGAGCCGTATTCCTACAATGAGAGTGTCACAATAGAACATATTGGAAAAAAATACCTGCGCGGCGTCGGTTCCACTGAAGGGTCACGCTTGATTGGTGGTGTCACGGGTAATGGCGCGCGGCGGCGCTTGACTGATGCTTACGAATTTGTCAAACGTCATTTCGACAATGCCAACAATATCGACTGCGAGCACAAATACATCGACGTATTCGGGTTCAGCCGTGGCGCTTCCCTGGCCAGGCATTTCGTGAACCTGCTGATGCATCTTGGTGTGCCGGTTCTCGGCACGAATAACAACCATGCCGGTATCGAAGTCCGGTTTATGGGCATCTTTGACACCGTCGCGTCTTTTGGTTTGCCGGGTAATCCTGTTGATATCGGTTTTGATTTTTCGGTGGATCCAAAGTTTGTTAAACAATGTGTGCATTTCACCGCGGAACATGAGCGGCGCTCCTTGTTTGATCTTCAGTCCATCAGAACCAGTCCCGGCCAGGTGTTGCCGGACCATTTTGTTGAAGTGAGTTATCCCGGCGCGCACTCCGATGTCGGCGGTGGTTATGAATATACGCCTTTCAGGGGCGCCGGATGGTATAAAGAAAGAGTTGTCAACGGCAAGCTGGCGCACATCCCGGAAGATAATACCGACTTTGATGGCGATGAGTATTTGACCGATGACGCGGTGTTTGCCCATGATGACAATGAAAATGAAACATACTATCTTCCTGAGCAACCAGAAAAATCCAACGAGTTGTCGCGTATTGCGTTGCATCATATGTATCAGGCGGCGAAAAACGCGGGGATTAAGGTCGCGGAATTGACCAGTCACCCCCGTTATAACTCGTGCATACACATATCCGACGAAGTGCGGGCGTTTTATCAGGCGAATAAAAATGGTATGCCTTTTAAAGATGCCGTTAACAGTAAATACATTCACGATTCCCGTTACGCCACGGATAAAATAAAGGAACGCCTGCCGGGCAATAACAGAGCGCGTGAGATCTATTATTGTGAAGCCGATACCAAGGCTTGGCGCGGCGGAGAGGAAATAATGGTGGGCGTTTGGGACGATTATGACGAAGATGATGTGTAATAAACGGATTGTGCGCCGGCGCCGCGGATGTATCTGAATATGGAATTGACGATAAACAATTGGAACTTTAGCGGTGTCACATTTGTTAGTTAATTAAAAACCGGCGGTATATATTGAATAAGCATAAATGCGTAAAAAAACGCAGCTGACAGTTTGTTTGAGTGCGTTGTTTGATTTTGGGGTGAAAAATTAAAGCTGATTCTGGCGATCAGCAAGCGTTATTGGGTACTAAGCGGGTGTTCACAACACCCGGTATTTTTGCATTAATGATTGTTGAAGGTATCAGGGAGCGGAGCCAATGAAATCAACATTTTCCTTTTTATTTCCATTCTTAGTTATTGCTGTTCTGTTCAGTTTCAATCCTGCGCTGGCAAGCGAAGATAAAGAGGCTTGCGTGGAAATGGCCAAAGAAGGTCTGCGTCCGATCGCGGACGACCGCTCCGAACGTTTCCTGGGTAAGGTTGAAGAGCCAACCGCCAGATGCCGCGGTGGCGAAAACGCTGTTAAGTTCCGTGAAACGCCGTGGGTGGACTGGGCCAACTATTGGGCCACGGCGGATGCCGCCAGCAAAAAAGAAGGAGCCGAAGCGGTTACCAAGTTAGGCGAACATCTCAAACCCAATGGCAGGGGGATTGATGGAGCCTTGATGGATCTGGAATATCAGCGCATAGAGTTAATAAAATTTAATTTGTTTGATAACTACACCTACGAGACTTACATCAAAGGAACCAGTGACCGCGAAGGACCGGTGGTTAAACGCTGGGACGAAATGAGATTGCCCGCCGGTCATCCCAGTTATAATGACGTTGGCGGCGATAGTAGCCAGCTCTGCAAAGGAGAATTGATTCGTCACCGCACCTTAACAGGGATCTGCAATGATATTGTAAATCCCAAAATGGGTTCCACGGGCACTTTGTTCAGCCGCAATGTGCAGTTCGATACCACGTTTCCGCACCTAGGCAAGAGTGAATTGACGAAAAACAGGCACAGTGACGCGCAAAACGGCATGCGGCTGGACTTGTTAAAACCGGATCCGCAACTGATCAGCCGCAAGTTGTTCGCCCGTGTTCAACAACAGGGCAACAACACCTGTAACGAAGGCAAGGGATTACCGGATCATTCGCCGCAGGCGAATTGTGATTATCAGCCGGCGCCGTTTTTTAATGTGCTGGCGGCTTTCTGGATTCAATTTATGACGCACGACTGGTTTGCGCATCTGGATGAAGGGCGCAACCAGCCCTCGCTGATTAAAACCGGCTGCGAATCACCCGAAGCGCAGGCGGCGGGATGCCGTCCCGGAGATATGGTGGAAGCGGCGTTAATTGCCCAGGAAGGAGAGCCGGAGGCATTTTCTCACGAAGGTAAAAACTATCTCAAACGCGCCTACAAGACCACCAAAAACATTGTCACCGCATGGTGGGACGCTTCGCAAATCTATGGATATGACAATATTTCCCAACAGCGCGCCATCCGTGATCCACAGGATCACGCGAAACTTCTGCAAAAAGACGGTTATTTGCCGCAATTTGAACCGTGCGATGTTAAAACAGACAATAGCTGCCGTGTTCAGCCGCAATGGCTGGGGCAGGAGGCCGCGGCTTTTCCCGATAACTGGAGTATCGGCATGAGTTTCTACCATAATCTGTTCGTTAGGGAGCATAACTACATTGTCGACAGATTCCGCGAGGTTCAACGCAAGACGCCGGATGCGGATTCCGGTTTGAGAAATCCGGTTGATCCTGAAAAAGTCATTACCTACAAGGAAGTCAGCGATGAAGAGTTGTTTCAAATCGCCCGGCTGATTGTGTCGGCGGAAATCGCCAAGATTCACACCATTGAATGGACCACCCAGTTGTTATATGGGGAGCCGCTGTATAAAGGCATGAATTCCAACTGGTTTGGTTTGTTTAACGAAAATCAGGGCAAAGACGTAACCAAAGTGCTGCGTAAGATCCTGAACCAGGATGAGAGCGTGTTCAGCCGCACTTCGGAGTGGCTGGCGGGGTTGTTCAGTCAATCCAGGGATCGGGAAAAAGCTAATTCAATTTATTCAGTACTGGCCTCGGGTGCGGGAATATTTGGTTTAGGCAGCAAAAAAGAAACAGGCATTCTCTGGTGGCGGCGGGACGCATGGGATCTTGGCAATCCGGATCACGTGAACGGCGGTGTTAATCATTTCGGCTCACCGTTTAATTTTCCGGAAGAATTCACGACAGTTTACCGGTTGCATCCGCTGGTGCCTGACCTGATCGAATTCCGGGAGTGGCGGGAGCCAAATAAAATTAAAAACAAAATACCGGTAATCGACACCTTCCGCGCGGGAGCCACGGAACAAATGCGTACAAGAGGTATCGAGAACTGGGCTTTAAGCATGGGCCGGCAACGGCTCGGCGTGCTGCATTTGCAGAATTCACCCTTGTTTTTACAAAATCTGCCCATGCCGCACCTCAATACCCCGACCAACAAGGTGGATGTCGTGGCGCTGGATCTGCTGCGCGACCGGGAGCGCGGTGTGCCCCGGTTTAACGAATTCCGCCGCCAAATCGGTTTGAAATCGTTGCGCGGTTTTGAAGATTTTGTGGATCAGCGCCTCCCCGCGGATTCCGCGGCGCGCCGGCAACAGGAGCAAATGGTGAAAAACATGCGCGAGATTTACGGCACGCACATTTGTGATGAATCCAAGGTCATTTCATACGCGCAAAAAGATGCAAAGGGCAATTTTATTAATGATTGCCTTGGCCACGCTAACGGAAGCGAGGTGGATAACATTGAAGATGTCGACACCGTCGTGGGCTGGCTGGCGGAATATACGCGGCCGCATGGTTTTGCCATTTCCGAAACCCAGTTCCATGTGTTTATTATCAATGCCTCACGCCGCTTGTTCAGCGACCGGTTTTTTACCTCCAGCTTCCGGCCGGAGTTTTATTCGCATTTTGGCGTGGAATGGGTCAATCAAAACGGTCCCTTGCAGGAATGTCCTTATCCGCTACAGGAGACGGACAACAACGAAAAAATATGCAACGAACCGGAAGAGTCCAACGGTCATATCGTGCAGGTTGCGCCGCTTAAACGTTTGGTGATGCGCAATATCCCCGAACTGAAACCGGAGCTGATGCATGTTGTGAACGCTTTTGATCCCTGGGCCAGGGACCGCGGAGAATTTTATTCCGTGGCGTGGAAACCGCGCGAAGACGCCAAAGCGGACGAAGCGTTTGCCAGCAGTGGCGCGAACAACGGCGCAACTAACGTCGCAAACAACGCAAAAGTGGAATTGGCCAAAACTTCCGGGGAGTGATTTATGTTGCAGAACAAAACAAAGTTGTTGCTGATGCTGGCTATCCTGTTTTGCGCCGGGTGGATGGTTGCAGCGTGGTCCGCCGGCGATCCCGGTCTGGGTGAAGAACGTGTTGCGGACAACGAGGATCAGATCCAAAAACAAATGCTGGAGTTGATCAAAAAGATCAGTGAACAGCGTCATCAGGAGGGGATCGTCAGGCGCTTTAACCAGGGGAAGGGTTTAGGCTGTTTCGATGCCGACTTTCGCGTGAGTGAAAACCTGCCGGACAATCTGCGCAAAGGTTTATTTTCCCAGCCGGGATTACATAAAGCCATGGTGCGCTTTGCCAACGCCAGTGAAATGGATGACCGTGAAAAAGACTTGCGGGGCATGTCGGTCAAGGTTTTTGGGGTGGCCGGCAAATCATTGTGGGGGGATGACGGCGCGCAGGATTTTGTGCTGAACAGCTATCCCGCCTTGTTCGCCGCGGACCCCGAAGATTTTCTGGATTTTGTCAAAGCCACGGAGCAAGACCGCGTCTGGTGGTATTTTTTCAATCCCCTCAATTCCCATTTGCAATCCCTTTGGGTGTTGTATAAGGCCCGTAAAAAACACGCGAGTCCCTTCGATCTGCAATATTGGAGCACCACGCCTTATCGTTTGGGTTTGGAAAAAACGGCGGCGGTGAAGTATTCCGTAAAATCGTGCTCGACTTATCAAAGCAGCGCTTCAGGCAACGTACATGAAAATCATTTGCGCGACGCCATGCAAAAGCATTTGCAAAATGCGCCAGTGTGTTTTGATTTTATGGTACAGCTGCAAACTGATCCGGAAACTATGCCCATTGAAGATGCGCAGGTAATCTGGGACGAGGAAGAATCACCCTTTCAAAAAGTGGCCACGCTGACCATTCAAAACCAGGATTTTACTCGCGGCCAGTCCGTGTCGGATTGTGAAAAGCTGAGTTTCAATCCGTGGCAGAGTCTGGCTGAACACCAGCCGCTGGGTGGAATCAACCGCGTAAGGAAGCACATTTACGCCCAGATGTCAGAGTTTCGCAATCGCACGAATGAACAGCGTTTCGTATCAGTTTCCACAAACTCCAATTAGATAAGGATATCGCCATGCATAAAACAATTGAAAAGTGGCTGGAAATGAGCCGAGCCGAACTGGATGAAGTCTATAAAAACGCATCGGTCAGCAAGATTCCTCTGGGTGATACCAAAGGCACCGCGATCATGGCGGGTTCGGTTTTTTCCAAACTCATCGCTTTTTTTGCGCGGATGTTTTTCTGGCAAGGCAAGGTGTTCGATCTGTTTCCACCGGATTACGATAAGGGTGTATTGGTTAACAAAATCACGCCCTGGAGCCTGACGTTTATTGTCGCCAAAGTCTATAAAGACAAAAGCTGGCTGGACGGCAAGGACACCATCGTCATTGATTATTCAAAGACCTCGTTTTTCGCGAAAAAAATCCGCGATGAAATACGCGAGGTAGCGCCGGGTATTTATCTGGGCAAAGTGTGGTGGGGAAAAACACGCATACTGGATTTTGCGTTGCATTGCCTGGAGCAGGAATCGACGGCAAATGCCGCGTTAGCTGCAAAGAATCCGCACAAGCACGCCTGAGCCAACATGCGTTCCCTGGCAATATCTCCGGCAATAATAGTTTAAGGGCTTTGCTTATGATGCCCCAGAACGAGATTACCGTGTGCGCGCCGGTCAAGCCGGACCTGGAAGGAAATTTAAGGCAGGTACTTGAACGCGTAAACGCGGATGTGCAGAACAACATTTTATTGCCTTTCGCGCGGATCAGCGATTCATTGCATTTTGCCCGCTTGTTGATTCTCGACAAAGCGGAGCAACCGCTAGCAAAACCCGCGTACCTTTTTTTTATGGCGAACGTGGATGGCTCGCCGCGGATATTTTTACAGGAGTTCATCAAGCAGGCGCGTGACGGTCTCGATGTAATATTTGGCCATTGCGAGGGTTATCCTTCCGGTCAAGCGGTGGATGACGGCAGCCGGTTCGCGTACCTGGAAAGCAGGCTAATCAAGGCCAATGCGTACTACATCAATACCATCGGACGAACCGTCAGACAGATACGCGATGAGGATTTACTGCGCAGATCAATTCACAGTTTCATCGACACACAGCGCTTTCCCGGCAGCGCCGGCGCTTTGGAAATCCGCCGGTCGATACAGGAATACGTAAAAAACACGCCTGCGTTAGCTTCCGTGAACTCTCCCCGCAAGCCACTTCCCTTGTGGTGGCGCGTTAAAGAAAAGTTGCGGTTTTATGCAATCGTGTCGGGTTTAGTGGTGGCCGGCATTGTGTTCTTTCCGGCGATCGCGGCCTGGCTGCTGATTATCCGGCAAAAGGAAAAACAGGATGCTGCCGACAGTCACCGGGCGGAATTATCCAGGCTGAACAGCTTGCGCAATGATGAAGACCACTTCGTGCATAACCAGTTTTCCGCGACCGGGTACGTAAAGCCGGGAATCATCCGGATGATCACGGTGAGAGTTATTCTGGCGATCGCCCAGGTCGGTTTGCGCCATATTTTCAATAACGGCAATCTGGCAGGCGTAAAGGCGCTGGGCCTGGATGGCGTTTACACCATTCATTTCGCGCGCTGGATATTAATCGATAACAACCAGCGCATGGTGTTCGCCAGCAACTACGACGGCAGCCTGGAAAGTTACATGGTTGATTTCGTGGACAAGGTGGCCTGGGGATTGAACCTGGTGTTCAGCAACGGAGTAGGGTATCCGAAAAGCCGCTGGCTGGTGCTCGATGGCGCCAGGGACGAACAACGGTTCAAGGATTTTATCGGCAATCATCAAATACCCACGCAGGTATGGTACACGCCTTATGGACACCTGAGCGCAATCAATATCGCCAACAACGCCGCCATACGTGACGGGTTGTTTGGCAGTATGAAGGAAGCGCAAGCGCAGGAATGGTTGCGGCGAATATAGGAAGAATGCAGGAGCCGTGTAACGATGGAATCACTGACACAGATCGATCTTGATGATATCCAGGGACTCGTGGTAAGGGGCTACAAGGACTTAAGCGCCGCCTGTTATGTCCTGTTAAAAATCATGGATGGCGCAAAAGCCAAAAAGTGGTGCGAGAGCGTCATTCCGCAAATCACCCGCGCGTCCACCCGGCCGGAAGATACCGCGCTGAATATCGCCTGGACCCGCCAGGGCCTTGCCGCCATTCGATTTGATTCACACATCACCGGGCAGTTTTCCGATGAATTCCGCTCGGGAATGATTACTGGACATAAACGGCGCATCCTGGGCGATGTCGGTGAAAGCGTCCCTGAAAACTGGGTCTGGGCAGGACCCGCTGATGAGCCCGTGCATGTGCTCGTGTTGATGTACGCCCGCGGCATGGACAAACTCACTGAATTTTATTCTTCCTTCGCCAGAGGGTTTGCGCAAAACGGCCTGAAGGAAATCCGGAGGCTGACTTCCGATTCTCCGCTTGGCGGCAAGGAACACTTTGGATTTAAGGATGGTATCGCACAGCCTTATGTCGCGCAGTTCGACAGATCCGGAACCCGCAAGCAGGACTATCCAGTGGCGCTGGGTGAAATACTCTTAGGCTATCAAAACGCTTATGGACGTTATACGCAGCGGCCATTGCTGGATGGCGCGCAGGATCCACAAGGCCTGCTGCCACATGATATGGAAGGATCGCAAAAACGGGATCTCGGCAAAAACGGGACCTATCTGGTGTTCCGGCAGCTTGAACAGGATGTGCGGGGATTCTGGTCCTTTATGAAACAACAATCCCAAAACGCGGATGCGGCACACGCTGTTTACCTGGCGTCGAAAATGGTAGGGCGCTGGCCGAGCGGCGCGCCATTGGTAAAAGCGCATGCTGCGGATGATCCGCACATGAAACAGCAGGATGATTTTATGTATCATCACCAGGATGCGCAGGGATTGAAGTGCCCGCTGGGCGCGCATATCCGGCGCACCAATCCACGAGACTCATTGGAGCCCGAGCCCGGCGGCAAAAAATCCATCGAGTTCAGCAACCGGCACCGCATTCTCAGGAGAGGCAGGTCCTATGGGCAGCCCTTCACGCCTTCAGTTGATCCCCATGACTTTATGCGGAACCTTGAACAGAAGGATGCCGGCGAAAGAGGACTGCACTTCATCTGCCTCAATGCAAATATCGGGCGGCAATTTGAATTTGTGCAGCATACCTGGTCGAACAATCCGAATTTTAACGGTTTGTACGAGGACCCGGATCCCATTACCGGAAACCGTAACGGGCGGAGCGCAACTGGAAATGCATTTACGATCCAGCAGGAACCGGTGCGCAAACGCATCTGCAACCTGCCGCAATTCATCAGGGTGCGTGGCGGCGCTTATTTCTTTCTACCCGGCATCTGTGCGCTGAAATATATCGCCACGGCGCCGCAGGAGTGAACTTATGTTCAGAAAAGCAATTGACCGGCTGGTACAAGGCGCTATCCGGATTTCCCGGCGATTGGATCCTTATTACCGGGATCACTTCGATGCGGTTTTTCAAAAACCCATCATGGTGCTGACACAGTTTTTTATTAATCTGTTTCGCAAGCGGGAAAATCTGCGGATCGCGGAAGAAAAACCGCTTCCCGGTGAGCAGCAGATCGTGACGCAAATTGCCGAGCAGATGAATCTGTTCCTGCGCAAACACTATGAAAACAAAAATGCCATTGCTGAAAGAGCGGGGAATACCAAAACCTATGGTTTGCTGAAAGCCAGTTTTACCGTGCGGCCGGATCTGCCCAAAGAACTGGCCGTGGGATTGTTCAGGGAACCGAACACCTATCCCGCGTATGTGCGGCTTGCCGGCCCGGGTCCATTGGTGACCAGAGACATCGACGACAACGGTATTCTGAGCATCGGCGTAAAAGTGATGGGAGTGCCGGGAGCCAAGCTGATCGGCGATGAAAAGTATACGCAGGATTTTTTAGGGATCAGCGCGCCAACATTTACCACGCCGAATGTCGCCGAAAATCTCAAGTTGCAAAAGGAAATCTACCGGGATACTCCGGCCTGGTATTTTATCAATCCGTTTGACTCGCATATTCTGGATGCCATTATGCAGGGCTTGTTTGCCCGCGCCCACGCCAATCCTCTGGAACT
>JAKEGK010000215.1 GCA_022627515.1 Gammaproteobacteria bacterium | reverse complement strand
GAATGTTACGCCGGTTACCGGGGCGAAGAAACACCGCAAAGGTTCCGGTTAAAAACACGCAAAGTGGAAGTTGCCGAGGTTATCGATCGCTGGCTGGCGCCAACGCACCGCTATTTCAAAGTGCTGGGGGATGATGGCGGCATTTATATTCTGCGGCACGATACTGATGATAATTCCTGGGAATTAACACTCTTCGAGGCGCGCCCCCACCGTTAATAAACCGTTCTCCCTGTTAAAATCCATGGTGTTTTTCCCGTCTTTTTTTACCTTATCAAACCACATGCAAGCCGGCTAACGGCTTTTCCATAATTCGTCAGAATTGATGGGCGCATTGCCCTTTTTTCGTCGTGGTCTCTCCATATTGGCGCTGTTTAATTAGTCTTAACATCCCACGAATTGCGACAAACCAGGAGAACGATCATGAACCGCAGACAAGAACGTTTTATTGAAACATTTGTGATACTGATGTTTCCCGTTACGCTATTGGTCGCATGCACAGCCAATGGCAACGATACCAATGCCGGCCAGAACAGCAACGCCTTCAACTATGCTGAAATTGTCCACGGTGTTGGCATCCGTAAAACCAGCGCTCTGCCCTTCGGCGCGACTCCAATGAATCAGGATGACACAGGCATTGAAGATCTTGAATGGAGTATTTTGAAAGGCAACGATGATCAATATGTGATGGTTGCGCCATCTTTGCATCTGGCCATTTTTAAACCCGCCACGGAAGGCGCCGAAAACGCGGATATGGCGCGCATCGTTAAATACAACGAGAAACCGGCTTTTGCAATGCCGGAGAAATACACCTTTCACTTTGAGAGCAACGGCTACAATATCGCGGCAGATGACATGACGAGCCTGAAACAGCATGCGGAGTTTTTACTGCGCAACCCCAATTTCACGCTGTCGGTAAACGGCCACACCGACCGCACAGGCGCCCGCGATTACAACCAGAAGTTAAGCGAACAGCGTGCGCAGTTCGTGGCGGACATATTGGTGACCTTTGGCGCACCGCAATCGCAATTGATTGTGGATGGTTATGGTGAAACGATTCCCGTCAGCCAGGACAAACCGGAAGAAAACCGCCGCGTGGAACTGGAATACTCGCAAACGATGATGCTAAGCGCAATGTAATAGCTGCTTCAACACACCTGCTGGAAAGACTTCTCATAGCACGCCCTCCGCTTGCAGTTAGCCGGTACCTCCTGCTGGCTAACTGTTTTTTTATCCCTGTTTCGCAGATCTTGCGTTAACGGTCAGGCTGGAACCGTTTCCTGACTGATAAAGCGGAGCCGATTGCCATACATTAATACCCAGCTTCTGAATAAACAGTAGTCAGGCGTGATTATTGGATTATGGGATTACATTTCGTGTTATTACTGACACCGATCAAAAATAAATTTGGATTTTGTTTGATAATTAAATAGTTTCTAAACAAATTCATATCTGAATTTCTGGTCATTCCGGCGTCTTTTGAACCATGGCCCAGCTTGCAGTTGGCAGGAGCCGGAATACTGTATTTTTAATGTAGTCCTGGATACCGGCATTCAGCGGTATCACCAAAAGGTCGCCTAATCAGAGGCTACTTAATAAATACAATCTCAGTTGAACATATTCCCATAGTTGACTGTGTTGCTGGAGACTCCCATGAATGACGCTAGCTCAAATACAGAAATCTTTACCCTGGATGCCAGCAGAAATTTTCACGAAGGTGTTGTGACCGGAAAGGTTGGAGCTGATGCCCGGGCATCTTATGCACTGGAATTTTGTCATGGCGTTGATCTCGATGCTTCACTGGAAGCAGAGATATTCGCCGAACTTGAAGCACGGCTCCCTTTCCTGGGGCTGGTATACAGTCATGCGGAAGGCAGTGCGTTTGCCGGTCTGGGCGTCGGACTGGAAGCGCGCGTCAATCTGGATTTGTTTGACAAATACGGTTTCAGTACCGAATTGGAAGCATATGCCGAAGCCGCGGTAGCGGCAAGGCTGGCAATCGGCCTGTCACCGCAAGAACTGGTTGAGTTGGTGCGCGCGGATAACAGGATATCGGATCTTGCCTGCGATATCATGTATGCGTTTCTGAGTGAAGTGAGAATCGAAGCGGGTGTCTGGGGTAAAGCGGCGGTCGCGGCCATGGGCAAAGCCCATTTTAATATCGAAGGCAGCCTGCGCAACGATGACGGCGCCGGATTTATAATTGAGATGGGTTCGGAAGCCGGCGTTGCCGCGGGCGCGGGATTTGAGCTGTTCGCGTTTATTGGTTTCGACAATCCCAAACGTTTTTTTCTGACCGCCAGTGAGCGGTTGTTGCTGGCACTGGTGCGCGAATCACGCTGGAAGCTGGCCGAAGAATCCAGGAGTAATCTGGAATTCCTTGAGCTGTTTACTCCGATAACGCTGAATAGTGCTTATGAATTGGGGCAAATGGCTCATGCGAATACACCATTGCAGGATTTAATAAAGCCATTGATTGATAACTTTACCTCACAGTCGCAACGTTACTTTTTTGACAAGCTCGGCGAGATCAGCTGTCGGACGCTGACCGGCCTGGTCTCCGCTAATCCACCCGCAGGCGTAAAAGCCTTCCTTCAGGGCGAAAAACCCGACTATGATGAATTTATCGCGATCTATGACCAACTGGAACAGGACCTCGAATCCGCCAATACCGGCAGTGACGAATGGCGTTCCGTACTGACACTGGCGTGGGTAGCAATGGGGGCTGTGAATAAGCTGCGCAGGAGTATCGCCCCTTTAACTGAAGCAAATGAAAACGAACCCTCCTTGCTGGCGGGGCTGGGTACTGCTGCTTCGTGGGATTGCACGATTGAACTGCCTATGGCGCCCCAGTTGATTTATGATGAATTAAACACCCTGGTAGGCGACCTGGGTGAATTTGTGAATTTTGCCAACGTGCTCGACTATCTGATGCACCAGGAAGTCAAGGCAGTTTCCCTGTTGCACAGCACGCCACATCTGCAACCATTGATTCGCGATTTGTCCGCCAGCCTTGGCATGACACAGGCCGTGTTCCTGGAAGGTATTTTATGCGGTGATTTGCGCGAGCGGTTCACCGTGACCGGTTTGTATGACAGGTTGCGCAATCTAACCGGACGTGCGCTTGGCGAAGACGGTGTGCTCACCCATGTGATGAATGAATTACTGGATAAGCTGGATGGCCAGTCGGAAGCAGGGAAATGGCTGAAAGATGTCGCTGTACCATCTATCAGCCTGACGTCCAGTTTCGTATTCGACACAATTGATGAATTGCTGGAAGATGGTGCTCTGGGTGCTGACGAGCGCAAAAAGAAACAGGGAGTGCTGCGCACCGGGCTGAGCGGTTTTACCTCAAAAATGTTTATTGAATCCATCGTGCATTTATCCCGGCTGTTATTGCAGCACGTGATCGCAAATGTTCACACACAATTTTCACAATTGCATACTGATGTCAGCAATAATAGCAACCATGTGTTGGTGACCGCAGGTGTGACTATCGCAGACGAGTTAAATGTAATACTCATGGCGGAAGAGCTAAAACAACCCTGGCATGAACTCATGACCGCTACGTGCAGCGTCGCGGCTAATGCTTTCAGTCCCGTGGAGGTGTGGACCACGGAACGTTGGAACCGCTGGCAGGATCTCATGACCAAGATATTAATGCCGATTCTGGGCGAGCTGGAGTTAAAGGATTATCTGGACAAGGAGAAAATCAAGGCGCATTTTGAGCAACTATATGATTGCAGCTTTATTGTCAGCCCGCGTGAACTGATCCAGCTGCAGATGCTTTACATTGAAATTATGGCGGAAGAACTGCGTATTATTTTCACCCAAATGATATCTCCTTTATACAACTATAACCGCGCGGTGAATGCCAAAGAACGGCAAAAAGTAGTTCAAATCGCGGAGCAAATTGTAACGGACGTGCGCAAAGCCATCGAGAACGCGAAACAGGACATTCAGGCCGCTGAAGAGAAAATCACGCAATTGGTCAATCAATTTGCCGATGTGGCTGACCAGCTGGCCGGCAAAATTACTGAAATCAGCGGCTCTTTACAAACAGACGATGCCCGCAGGCAAGTGCTTGACAATCTAAAAGACGATATCAGGGATCTATGCACCCGGGCCGGCCGTGAAGAATGGCATGATGAGGTCAATGAGTTTTTTGCAGATAATAATGCTTTGTTGTTGGATGTACTGGAAATTGTCTGGTATATCGCGGACCGGCTGGCTGGCCGCCTGGACAATGTTTCAGATATATTTGAAGAGGCCACTGATTTGAATGATCTTAAATCCAGGATCGCGGACGCGGCCACACAACGGTTGCATGAGAAGTTGGAGAATATCCTGGGATCTGCGCTCTACAATAAACTTGAAGCTATTTTTGACGCAATCAGTTTACCCATTTTTGACAGCCTGGGTGACAAAATCCGAAACCGGTTGCTGGAATTGTCAATAATACCCGCGGCAACAGCAACACCATCGGGATCTATCCGCAGGGAAGCGGCTTATGAGGGGGGAGACGGCGGAACCGGACCGACGGTGGAAACAGCGCTGGCTGAAGCAATGGACCTGAAAACCGAGCGGAACAGAATTGGAGTGGAACAAGAGTACGCGCAGCAGGATCTGAGCAAAGCCCAGTCCAATCAAAATTTTCAGGAAACACGGCAACAAAATTTTCTGTTGGCGGATGCGGTCAAGATTGCTTTCGTAAGCCCTGATCCTATTTCCGAGGATATTGAACGCAACTGGGTGTATGGCCCGGAAGTGCCGCTTCATCTAACAGTTACTGGAATACAGCCTTGCAATGATGATCCGAACTTTAATAAGAGAATATTTTTGGCGCTCAATTCCAGAACGTTTACACCTCACCCAACGGATTGGAGTTATGACCGGCGCGCAAAGAAAGCCACATTGCGCTATAAGTTGAAACCAACCAACAGCCTGCTCAGGTCCGGGCTCAATATTCTGGAATGCAGTGTGACGGATGGGTCGGAGAATGTCGCCACCGAATCGATCATGTTCGCGGAAAACGTCAATATATTGTTAAAAGATACGATTCAGGTGGTTGCCGAGCAAAGCTGTTTTGATACACCGTTAGATGATCATATTAACACAGAGCAGGAAAAAGTCGTGTTTTATAATTCCGGCGCCATGCCCGTTAACATGAAAGGCTGGAAGCTCAGCGACCGCGCGAAACACCAATACACCTTTCCTGAAGTGAAGTTGTTGCCGGGTGAAGCCGTCGCGATACATACAGGAGCCGGAAAAAATACCGGTACCGATTTATTCTGGGGCCGCACCCGGGCGGTCTGGAACAACCGGGGCGACAAGGTATTTCTGCTGGATGAGCTTGGCGTGATACACACCGAGTATCAGTATTAAGGATTTTGAACCGCGGCTTGTCAACCTGACGTAATGTAACCGGACAAGCGGTTTGTCAGATTATCCGCTGTTGTCAATCTTCTCCACTGGAAGACAACGCCGCAACCAGCGCGAGATCGCCCGGTTTGACCGAATCGAGATTAAACTTTTTAGCCGATGCGGCCATGCGGATCAAAGCCGCGGTGATGGTCATGGGCGGTCTGGTCTCCCCTTTTTTTGGCCGATGAAACCGCACCGGGTTAATGCGCGCCACCACATAACTGCGCAGATAGGGTGATTTAAAACCACGCTTTTGCAATTGTTCAATAATTTTTTTCACTTCGATGTCAATGTCCCGCAACCGCGCGGCATACGCTTCCCGTTCCCGCAAACTCATCGGCAACGTGCGTTCACTGAAACGATCCACTTTTTTCAGAAACGGACTATAAGCGCCGCCGCCAAAGCGCTTGTTTTGGTCATAGATGATGCCCAGTGTCAATAATTCAGGCGCTTCAAATTCAACGGCAAACTCTGTTTCCCTGGCGCGCGGTTTGCGTGCCGCCAGATTGCGCGCCATGCGGATCACTTCCAGGCTGCGGTCCTTTAAGTTGTGCGCTTTTTCGGTGTTTAACGCGAGAATTCGAAATGTGAGATCTTCATCCGGCGACACCAGCGCGGTGATTTGGCGCAAGCCCAGCACCTTTGCCGCGGCCAGCCGGTGCCGGCCATTGGGAGTCCATAAGTTGCCATCCTCGCCGCGCACCACAATGATTGGATCAAGAAAAGACCCGCTTTCTTCTATCTTTTGCGCCAGGCGCTTGGTATGGGTGGGCGACAAATCCCGTTGAAAGGGTGTCGGTTGCACGGCGCTAATGGGTAACGCCGCCATAAGCATGGGACGGCCGGAAAACGGTTCGCGGTAAGCGCCGATGGCGGCGCCGCCCGCGGATTCAATTTCCGCAATGAGTGTTGCCACTTCCGAACCGCCAACAGGGAGCACCATCTCCGCCGCGGTTAAACCACGCTGTTCCTTGCGCGGCGCAAGCTTGCCACGGCCGGCCTTTTTCTTTTTGACGGTTTTCTTTTTCGCTTTTGTTACAGCTTTGCTCTTTTTAACGGCCATAGTCTGAATCTATTCCGGTTCCCTGGTTGGATCAAATTCTTCCAGATCTTCCATTGGTGGATTGCCATCGTATACAAAATTAAGCCGGCGTTGCAAATACGCTTCGCGGGTGAATACATACGGATCCAGCGCCGCCATTTCCAGCAATTTGCTTGCGCTTAGCAGATCCGCGCGCTGGTCAATTAAGTCCAAAGCGAACAGGGTCCATTCTATGGCGGACTCATCGATACGATTAAATACCGGATAAAACGCCGCATAATCCACGCCTAATCCAACGCTATCGCGAATGGTGCTGGGACCGAATACCGGCAACACAAAATAGGGACCGGTTGGCGCTCCCCAATAACCCAGGGTCTGACCGAAATCTTCGTTATGCTTGGGCAAATCCAAATGTGATGACACATCGATGAAGCCCAGCAGTCCAATCGTAGTATTGAAGAAGATACGGGCCGCATCCTGCGCGCTTTGTTCGAGCTTAAGCTGCAGCAGGTCATTTACCAGTACGATGACATCATTTATATTGCCAAAAAAATTAGTCAGCCCTTTGTCCACCGGCGCGGGCAAGATATCCTGGTAAAACCGGGCAACCGGTTTTGCGACCATCCGGTCAAAATCTTCGTTAAACTCGTATACCGCCCTGTTATATCTTTCAAACGGGTCATGGGGCTCCGTTGGGTAGTCCAGTGTGGCGCAGCCACTCATTGTCATCACAACAACAATAATGACCCCGGCGATACTGAAATCAAACCTGATATGAAACATTGCGGTTGCGTGTCTTGGTCTTTTGATTCTGTCTGATAAACTTCAATCAAGTAAATTCTGAAGAAGTCGGTATTTTTTTATTCGCGGTCTTTCCGGCTATTTTAAAGCACGCCCCGGCGCGCAGTTAGCCAGGACTGGAATCCAGTATTGGCATTCAATTCCCGGACGGTGGCTTTCGCCTGCAGGACGGAAGATACATTTAGTCATAAGCTCCTTGACTGTCAATTGATTTATGATAATTGCACTTGCAAAAACTAAATGTAAGAGCAGAAATCTACGAGGCTGAATCGACAATCTGCCGCCACGCCGGATGCTTCCTGATATGACGTAACGCTTTCGTTAGCAAGGTTTTACCGGGCTCCATGCGATGCCAGGTCGACGCTCCCGACGGGTGCGGCAATGGAATCACGTCGGTTTTAAATCCTTCCAGCTGCAAATGATATTTTTTGCCGATAACCGTATCCAGCTTGTCGACCGGCATAAACCGGGCGATCGCCAGTTTTCCAACCGGAATCAGCAGGCCAGGCTGCAACAACTTTAACTCGGACTGCAACCACGTGGAACAATTTGCCACCTCTTCCCCGCTCGGCACCCGGTCACCGCCCTTGGGATTTTTGCCGGGAAAGCAACGGCACACCGCCGCCATATACACGCGTTGCCGGAACCGCTCTTCATCCAAACCGGTTTGGGCAAACCATTTAAACAGGGTTTTACCGGCGGTCCAGGCAAACGGTTTATGAATTTCAATTTCCTTATGACCAGGCGCTTGCCCGATTAACATGACGGGTGACACTACCGGATTGCCCACGACAACCGGACGATGCATATCAGGACAGCGCCTGCAACGCTTTAGTTGAGCCTGGAGTTGTTGAATGAGCGCCTGGGAATTTGCCACAGGGAATTTATTTGCCGGTATCAGTCTCTGTACACAACATTAATGAGTTTACCGGTTGTAATATCGACATTGCAGGTGAATCCCGCGAGATCGCCCACGGATACCGTGTCAACTCCGCTTTGCATATCGTCCGGCAGAAATTCTGTATAGGCTTCATTGGGTGTATCGGTGGGATTTTCCGCGATCCATAACCGCTCGCCGTTTTCACTGAATCCTTCAAGGTTACGCGCTACTTTATTTTCCGGGTATTGCATGTAATCAAAGATGAGCAATACCATGCCGTTTTTCCAGAGGGCATCCACAACAGGTTTACCGGCGTCCCATGAGCGGCCGCCAATGGTGACAGTTGAATTTTTAAATGTGATGGATTTAGCCAATGCCAGGTTTCCTCCAGTAGTTAATATCGTTAATCACTGCGCAGTACCCGGTGCAATTCTGCGGTAAATTTTTGACGACTTGATACGCTCGCTGATTTCCAGCGCCACTTCCAATGCCCGCTTGCCAGCCTCGCCAGGCACCAGTGGCGCTTTGCCCTGCTGCACGGAATCGATAAAGGAGCGTATTTCCTCCAGCAACTGGTCGGTCGCTTCGAAGTTGTGTTCTTCAATGTTAATGGATAATGACTCGTTGGAATCGGGATCTTGTATTGGCAGTTTGGTATAAAGTTGCAGTCTCCGCACGCCACAGTCAACCGAACAGTAAGTGTCATGTTCAAAAACACGTATCTTGCGCATTTTGCTGGTGCTGACCCGGCTCGCCGTGATATTGGCAACACAATCGTTTTCAAAACGCAAATGGGCATTGGCGATGTCGACATGATCCGTCAACACGGACGTTCCTACCGGATGGATATCAATCAACGGACTGTTCACCATGCTCAGCACGATATCAATATCGTGAATCATCAAATCGAGCACCACATCAACATCGGTTCCCCGGCGATTGAATGGCGCCAGACGATGCACTTCGATGAACGCCGGATTTTTGATTTTTTCATACATCATGCGGATGGCGGGATTGAAGCGCTCTACATGCCCCACCTGCAGGATAAGATTGTTCTTTGCGGCTAGCGCGATTAAACCTTCCGCGCGGGCCAGGCTATGAGTAATCGGCTTTTCCAGCAACATGTGGACGCCAGCGTCCAGGAAATCCCGGGCAACGGTATAATGATGTTCGGTAGGAACCACAACGGATACAAGATCGACTTTATCCAGTATCTGTTTATGATCGGTATAGGCTTCGGTATTGAAACGTTTCGCAACCAGTTCCGCGCTTTCCTTTACACTATCAACGACTGCGACCAGTTCAACATCGGGCAGCAAATGATATTTCTCGGCATGGAAAGATCCGAGATAACCGACTCCAACAACCGCCGCACGCAATTTGCCCATAATTTATTCAATCCTTAGTGTTAACAACAACGGACTTTCAATAGCAGTTCATATAGCTATAGTACCTAAGCGGTAATAGTTTAACCTGAATGGAATCAATAGTTAAATGGATAGACTTAACGCTGTTTTTCATCTTAAAGCGAAGTCAATAAAATGATTTTAAGTAATTGTTTTGGCAGTCTTATATATTCCAATTCCGCCTCTGAATACCGCGCGGTTCAGTCGCAACACGAACCACCACCGCGGATGCGTGTTGCGCCAGGCGCAAAAAAGATAAGCGCAAGCTCCGTGTTATCCGTGTTATTTTTCTGCGTTTTCAATGATAACAGGACGAAGGCGAATTTCTATACGCCGGTTCTGCGCCCTGCCTTCCGCAGTGTCATTGGAAGCGATGGGCTGATTCTCGCCTAATGAAACCACAACCAGGCGCCCTTTTGGCACTCCGGAATTCTCCAGTAAACGTACTACGCTTGTGGCGCGCGCCGCCGCCAGGTCCCAGTTAGACGGAAACTGCTGCGCCAGCCGTTTGCTGATGGGAACATTATCTGTAAAGCCTCCCACGACTGTTTGATAAGGAACATCCAGCAATTCCCTGGCGACTTTATTGAGTACTTTTGTGCCCGATTGTTTCACCTGTGACGAACCGGAATCAAACAAGACAGCCTCGGGCAAATTAAGTATTACGCCACTTTGCATTTGTTGAATAGTGATTTGCCTGGACTCCACCTCGGCCGCCAGACTATTAACCAGTTTTTCGTAGAGCGCCGCCTCTGATTTGGTATCCATCATCCTTTCATAAGATCCTATTATCACCTTGTTGGTGGCATCGATTCTTTCTTTGGCTGCTTCCAGCTCTTGAGCAACTTTGTCTTTTTCTTTTTGGGTAAGCGCCAGCTCGGCTTCCAGGGCGCGAATCTTCTCCGCCAGTGCTTCACGCTCTTTTACCAACGCATCGTCAGCACCCTGCGATACATAACTGGCAAGCAAAACAATGAAACTAACGGCACCAACTAAAATTAACCTGATTTTATTTTTCATCGTCCTGGCCCCCTCACGTTAGCCTGGTTAAACACAAGTTAAATGGCGATACCACCCTTAAAACCACAAAGTAATCCGGTTTTTGAATCTTCACAAATATGATGACAAACCGCCTTGATATGCATCAAATGGCAACGTTTAAAATAATTTGAAAAAGACTACACTGATGTCCCATAAAATATATTGAGGACCAGAGACTTTCTAATGCCACCACACCTTTTGCATGGAGAAGCTGTTGGAGCCATGGATTTACAAAACCGCCGGCGGCAGGGACGCCGCCGTCGAGCATTCTTTTCGAAACAAGAACAGAAGTATTCACAGCGTGTTTTGTAAATCCATGTCTACGCCAGCTTCAGCGCGCACTAAAAACTGCAAATCTCGAAATCTATCCTGTTTATGAGTAATATTTATGATACAGCAATGAAAAGACAATACCAGGATAGATAGAGTGTTTGAGTTTAATAACACTAACACCAATTTCAAAATTACAATTCAGCAAAAGGGGCCGCGGTGACCAAGTTAGCGATTTTGAGATAGGTACTAATTCTACTTTGTTACTTTAATTTATGTTAATGAACAATCCCGCACGCGGCTATTTAATGTATCAAAGTAGAACTAAATTTAATGCTACCTCCGGGCTTCCAATTTTCGTGGCAGCTTTTAAAATACCGGGCATGCCGCTCCGTGAATATTTACTATCATTAACAGCCATAATTTTGCTTTTCTGTTTATTGCATGGATGCGCCCTATCGCCCAAAGAACAACTTCAGCCTTTGCAAAAATTCCAGGATTCATTGAGAGATGGAGGGCTTGGTCCAAAAATGGTGGCAATACCCGGCGGATCTTTCATTATGGGGGCTTCTCCTGACGAGCCGGTGCAGTTCGAACCGGAAAAACTGCGGCATAAAGTCACTATCAAAAAACCCTTTGCCATTGGCCAATATGAAATTACATTCGAGGAATTTGACCGGTTTGTTGCGGCCACCGGTTACCGCAAACCCAGCGACAAAGGCTGGGGAACAATGCACTGGGGCCGCGTTAATATGCCGCTGTTTGACGTCACCTGGCGCGATGCCCGGCGTTATGTTGAATGGTTAAGCAAGCAGACCGGTAAACACTACCGCCTGCCAACGGAAGCGGAATGGGAATACGCGGCGCGCGCCGGAACCACCACTGCTTTTCATACGGGAGACTGCATCCATACGGACCAGGCTAATTTTCATGGCCGGCACGAATTTGGTGATTGCCCGCTGCCGCCGCTTTACCGGGGACAACCCACTCCGGTTGGCAGTTTTGAACCCAATGCATGGGGACTTTATGACATGCACGGCAATATTTTTGAATGGACGCTTGATTGCTGGCACGACAGCTACGAAGGCGCGCCATCTGACGGCTCGGCCTGGATGGATGAAGGGGACAATTTCAATTGCGAACGGCGGGTGCTGCGCGGCGGATCCTGGAGCGGCCGGCCTGCTGACCTTCGTTCGTCGTTTCGTTCCCACAACGATGCGGACTTCAAAAGTATTTTTATCGGGTTTCGGGTAGTGCGCGAGTTGAAGTGAATGCGTTGAGTTATTTCGCTCTGGCGGCCAGTTTCGCTTCCTGCACTTCCCGCAAGTACTGCTGCTTATGCTGCTTGGCGATTTGCATCAGTTCTTCCCAGATTTTGGACATGGACTCCGCCAGGTAATCATTCTTGTTCAGCTGTCCCAGTTCTT
>JAKEGK010000214.1 GCA_022627515.1 Gammaproteobacteria bacterium | reverse complement strand
ACGCTGCCGAATATGGCATAGAAACACAATCCAATGGTAAACAAAATCACCTGGCGCCGGCGTTTTAACAAACCCCAGCCGCACCAGCCGCCGATTCCCAGCACTACGCCTTTGAGCACCATATCCGCAAAGCTCTGCGACTGCAGGCCGGTCAAACCCACCATTAACGAAAAGAACCAGCAAAACACTGTGGCGAATATCGCCAGGTACACCCGTTTTCTATTGGTGAGTTCCAAGTCTGGTCCTTCGACACATAGATATCGCCTCTTGCAAGCTCAAATTCCTGCGGGTGCTTTTTTTACCGCATAAGACACTCCACACATAAGGTTCTGATTTGCACTGAATCGCAGCAAAGCGGTCTGCTAAGGCCGCACATGACGCACATGAAATGTTTCGTTATCCACCGATGCGAGTAAACATGCGGCCGCTATATTACCGGCAGAAATACAAGACGCTCTCACACCACGGCGCTTGTTCAACCCCTGCCGAAATGTGTTAATATTGCTTTTGCCACGTCAGGGCAACCTGATTCGACGCGTTGTTTGTTGAATGATGACGCTGGACTGAACGCTAGACTGAAAGTCAAAAAAAGTCCAGAGGGAATTGGTTGTTACAGGGAGTTATGAATTGCACAATCATATTTGAAGTGAATAATAGAATACATTTGGCATCCATCGGGGGGCATAAAATGGGCAATCGTAACTTTTTCTTGCAGATATTTTTCATTCCGGCTTTTATTCTTGCCTCGTCACAGGCTGTCGCGGATTTGATTTTAACCGCGCCACCCCGTGAAAATCCGGTCGAGGGTAAAGAACTGTATGAACCTATTGCGGCAAAACTGAGCGAATTGATTGGCGAAAAGGTCGTATACCAGCAGCCAAAAACCTGGGCTGAATACACCACCAAAATGCGCGATGGCTATTATGATATTGTGTTTGACGGACCGCATTTTGTCGCCTGGCGCCAGAAAAACCTCAAACATACCCCTGTCGCATCCCTGCCCGGCACATTGGAGTTTTATATCGTAGCGCATAAAGATAACTCACTATTAAATACCGCACGCGATCTGGTCGGCAAGAAAATCTGCGGCATGCCCTCACCGCATTTAGCGACCGATCTGGTTTATGACTTGTTCAGAAATCCCGTATTGCAGCCCGTCATTTTTGAAGTCAAGGGCGGACAGACCAAATCGTTCGAGGCATTTAAAGAAGGAAAATGCGTTGCCACTATTTTTCGTTCGACCCTCTACAATAAATTGCCGGACGAAGAGCGGAAGAACCTGAAAGTGGTTGCGAAAACCCGCACACTTCCAAACCAGACCATAAGCGTAAGCCAGCGCCTCCAGAATCAAGCTGACGCCATTGCTTCCTTTCTCGTTTCGAAAGACGGCGCGATCACCGCGAATAACCTGCTGACACGTTACAGCAGTCCCAAGAAACAGTTTGTCAAGGCGAGTCCGGAAAAATTCGTCGGCGCTGCGGATATTCTGGAAGGCGTAGTCTGGGGCTGGTAACCGGTGAGCATTACCGGTATGGCGCGAATGGCGCACTCGGTCAATTTCCAATTTCATTAAAAAGCATTAAAAAGGAGCAGCGGGATAAAACGTGGGAGAGAGGGTCAGAGAAGGTAGGTCATTTCCTGTTTTATCGCGCTGCCCAAACGAAGAGACTTTAATCTGGATCTACAACTTTCATATTTGCTGATATCACAGTTGATATCGCGCAAATGCCGGCAACAATCCCCATAATCGCGGATTGATTTTTAACAGACTGTTTTCAGTGCACCGGTGTTAATGTGCCGCGCCGCCTTTTTAGTTTCTCGATAGACAAAGCAGCTGCCTTAATACTCCTTCCCACCAGTTCGTAAACCGGATCCCAGCCAAACATGCCGGTTAAAACCGGGTATATAGCGATGAGCGGAAGTAACAGCACAAACTGGGTGGGCGCTGATACTGACAGCACCGCTACAATCAAACCATAACCAAATCCGACGCGAACTATCCGTTCCACTATACCTAGATTGCCTAGAGCGTTATTTCCCATCGTCATTCTCCTTTGACGTAAATTGGTACCGGGAATCCGTACATCCAATGGTTACTCGATGATGCAATGGAAAAGATTGTATAGAAGAATAGTGACAAAACCTTGACGGAATTATGAACCTATTATGGAGTATGGAAAACTATAAAGGGTACGGGTCTACTGGTTTAAATATCGATTTTATAACCAACACCATATACGGCACGGATGGCATTTTCCCCCGGAGCGATTTCTTCAAGCTTCTTGCGCAAATTTTTAACGTGCGTGTCAATAGTGCGCTGATTTACAATTCGATGGTCGTCGTAGAGCTGATCCAGCAACTGATCCCGTGAAAAAACCTTTCCGCGCCGGGATAGTAATTTCCTCAGTAAACGAAACTCCACCACAGTCAAGCCAAGCTGGCGCCCGTGATAACTCGCCTGATATTTTTCCGAATCAATATGAAACACATCCTGCTCAAGACCGCCGGATTCCTGGAGCCGGACTCTTCGCAACACGGCCTTCACGCGCGCCACGGCTTCACGAGGACTAAAGGGTTTACAGATATAGTCATCCGCGCCGAGCTCAAGGCCCAGCAACCGGTCAATCTCTTCTACCCTTGCGGTTACCATAATAATCGGCACCTGTGAGAATGTTCTTATTTCCCTGCAAATAGCCATGCCATCCTTGCCGGGCAGCATAATATCAAGCAGGATAAGCGCCGGAATATTTGATTCAACCCAGGGCACAACATCAAGACCGCTTCCGATTACATGAGTCCGGAAATTCGCCTGTTCCAGATATTCACGCAGCAATTGCGCCAGCTTGGGTTCGTCTTCCACAATTAGAATGAGGGAGTTTTCCATTATTGCCTTTCCAGGTACAGTCTTCTTCAGCCTGATTAACGGGATCTAACAAAAGGCGTGGGAAAACTAATTTGAAACCACAACCCTCCAAGTGCAGAAGGTTGGACGTTGATTTTACCATCATGCGCTTCAGTAATATTTTTACATATCGACAATCCCAGTCCCGCGCCACCGCTATCCCGGTTTCGCGATTCTTCCACGCGAAAAAGCCGGTCAAACAAATACTCGAGCAAATGTTCCGGAACGCCGGGTTCCGAGTCCTGCCAGTTTACCGTTACTTCCCGGTCGTTTTTCGCACAGCTGATTTGACAGCGGCCTCCGGGATTCGTATAACGCAACGTATTCTGCAACAAATTGGAAAACAGCTGATATAAACGCCGGGTATCGGCAAATACCAGGTACGTATGGCTGGTATCATATTCAATCCTGGTCTGAATGGATTTGCTGCGCAGTTGCTCGGTAAATGATGTAACGACATCATCCAGGACGCCCGTCAACTCTATCTGTTCCTTGCGGTAGTCCAGCGCGCCGATATCTGACATAGACAACTGATACAAATCGTCGATCAACTTGTTGACACGGATTATTTCCGAATGTAATGAATGCAGGTTTTCCTGGCTGGGTTTACGCACCCCATCCTGCAAGGCCTCCACTTCTCCCAGCAAAACCGCCATGGGCGTCCGCAATTCATGGGAAATATCCGCAATCCACTGGCGGCGTGATTGTTCGTTCTTTTCCAATGTCAATGCCAGCGAGTTAAAATCATTCTGCAACTGCGCCACTTCATCCACACCGGTAACCTCTATTCTGGTATCAAAGTTTCCGGCGGTTAATGCCCTGGTTGCGTCCACCAGTGTTTTAATGGGACGCAATAAATGCTGGGCGACCAGAACCGCAATAAGCGCCGCAAAGAAAATGCTGACAATGCTGATAATGAGCGCGGTATTATTTTGTTGTTCGGTAAACTGAATATCGACAGTATCGACCAGCGCGGTTGAGGGTGTAATGCTTAACCACCCGATAATTTCATCAATACTGTTGTTGATTGGTTTTAACACGGTATTGCCGCCGAATTGACGGTTTCCCGCGACAAATTCCTTTTCAGCGTCCAGCAACTCCAGGCGCAAACCTAGATCCGTGAGGTCAAGAGATTGTTCTTCCTGGTTATTGTCAAAATTCTCCAGTTTATAATCACCACCTTTGGTGGAACGCAAATGAGAAATAATCAGCCGGTGCCAAATACCTTTTTTATTTTTGATAAAACTCCAGTCGCCCTGCTTTTCATATTCATCAGCAATGATGACAGCCAGGGCATCCAGGCGCTCGATTTCCACGCGATTTATATAATCAAGAAATCCTGACTGGAAACTGCAACGCACGGCCACCAGCATCGTAATAATCACGATAATGCTGGTAGTAAAAAAAGCGAGAAACAATTTTAGGGTAATGCCAATCTTCATTCGCGGGCCGTCAAGTGATTCCGACGCGAATTATATCAATCCGGCAAAACTAAAAATAGTACTCGCGGCGTTCCGCGCCAATCTTGACAATATGCGGAACATAAACCGTCATTTTCATTTCCGGATGCAATTGTGATTTGATGTCATACAGACCCGGACTGTCTAACTCGATAACCTGACTGGCGCCAGGTTCAAGCTCAGCGACCAACTGTTCCCGTTCTTTATACATGAACGATATCTTATGATTAACCGAATCCAGATTAACAATTTTGATTTTGTCCCTGCTTTCCACTTTTAGAAACACTTCCGAAAACCTGTTATTCTCCTGACTGATCAAATGCTCTCTCGCGTCAGATACGCGCGCAATCCCGAGCAGTAATATTCCAATGATCATCACATGAATTTTCTTCATTGCACCTCCTGATGATGTTGGGTATTCAGATCTGCGGCACTATGCCCGCGCAGCGTGCAAAGAATTTGTCGGCGCTTATCCGCTGCGAATTAACGAATTAAAAACCAGTCAACAACGCGCCAGCGTTGGACACATCCTCAACTGCCAGGCTGTTTGCTGTGTGATATTTTAGGAAATAAACATTACAACTCAACGAAACGGGAAAAACTTCATAATATGTTCATATTGTCATATAGCCGGTTTACATGATTCAGTCCTGATATTTTTTAAAAGAAATTATCGCCTGGCCAATAATCAAGCCATTATTATCATATTCAACAATAAGCCATCAAGAATCTTCCGGGCATTAAGATTTAATGCATCTTCCAATACAAGTAAAGATTCGTTCCCGCATAAAATACTTACATAACGCCGCGCTTTTTAATAAAATACGCCTGTTTGAAAATCTTCACTCCTGTAGTATCCATAAAAGCAAATTGATGCGAACGTTCGATCAGACTTCGCACCAGCCAAATAACAAAAACTATTAATTGAAAATAAATAGAAGTTGATTTGTTTGAACGGGGATCGTTCAGGCAGTTTGAGCAGACGGGGCTTGACTGGTCAGTAAGAATTTTTGAAAAAAATATGACATAAGGGGGCTCAATATCATGCCAGGCAATTCTATTCCAGAATCCTTGCGCCGCAATAATCCGCTGCTTTATTCAGGACCTCAGCGGAATATTTCCATTGTTAACGGTGGTTCAACCAACATTGAAAAAACCGTTGTTACGGCGCCGGACAATAAAATAAAAAACCTGCCGGT
>JAKEGK010000213.1 GCA_022627515.1 Gammaproteobacteria bacterium | reverse complement strand
TAACTAATTGCCATTCGGGTCTGGCAATTATTTGCGAGACAGTGACTGGCCACGCTATCGCTTCAACTGTGCATGAGCATCGATCGATCAGACGGACTTTTCGTTAAATGTTCCAGAGTACAACACGTGAAATTTTATTAATATGAAATTTGCACCACAGTATTCCGGCCGTTCGTTTTCGCATTATGCATGGCCAGGTTTGCTTCATGCAGCAAGGTTTCGATGTCATATTGTACGGCCTCGGCGCCGTTGCGCTTTTCCGGATGCAATAATCCTATCGTGACTGTCGTTTTAATTTTCTGACCTTGCCAGTCAAATTCGTAATTTTGCAGGCAGGCCCGGATTTCCTGCGCCCGCGCCATGCCGATTTCGGCGGCGCAATTCATTTGAATGACAAACTCATCTCCACCATAACGCGCTACCAGATCACTGGGACGCAGGTTGATTTTGAGAATCGGCGCGATTTGAATCAACACCGCGTCTCCGGCGGCGTGGCCATAACGATCATTAATTTCCCTGAAGTTGTCGATATCAATTACCATGATACACACAGGCTCACTCAACTCATTCTGCCGCTCAAGCAACTGGTTCAGGATTTTTTCAAATTGACGCCAGTCTGCCACTTCCGTTAAATAATCACTTGTGGCCAGGTGTTCCAGACGGATGTTGGCGTCGCGCAGTTTTTCCGTTGCCGCTTCGATTTTAACCTGCAACATTTGATTAAGTTCGCTGATCTGCGCGCGTGACTGTTGCAATCCGGAAATCACGTTACGAAAACGCTTACCCAGTTGACTGATTTCTTTTGGTACATGGCCTGATAGCGCGGGAATATCGCCATAAAAGCCGTTGGCGTCAAGATCATCCGCGGCGCTCGCCAGCTGTTTGATGGGTACTGTTATCCAGCGCGCCAGCGCGGCGGCTAAACCCAACGCTATGGCCAGTCCGGTGATGCCCCACACAAACTGGGAGCGCAGCAATGCACTGACCTGCGCTGCTACTTCCCGTTTGGGTTGTAGCACCATAATGCCCCAGCCGGTCTCTGGCATCGCGGCATATCCGGCCACCATGTGCTCTGCCGCGTCAGGTGAAAAGAATTCCGTAACGCCGGTTTTTCCCTTCCTTATTAACTTTACAACAGGCAAATGGGACAGATCCTTGATTTCCTCCATCCATTGCGCGTTGGCATGCGCACTTTCACCAAAATGAATATTCTTTCTTAATTGCTCAACTGGATCGGTATTCAATTCGGCCAGCAACACGGCGTTTGCGGAACCAGACTGCAAACGGATGGGATGGGATAACACAATCGCAGGCGCGCCGGAAACGGGGCTGCGCTGGATACCGGATATCGCCGGGCTGCCGCTGTCCCGGCTTTGCAAAAAGCACTTGTCATTGGAGAATACGTTTTTTTGCCGCGCGAGCGGCTGACCTAATCGCTGCGCAAACACATGAATATTGCCATCAGGCGCAATCAGCGACAGGGAGCGCAATCCATCCATATGTTGGATGGCGTTATCCAGTTGCCACTGTATCCGGCTAACATTGCCGTCATGCAAAATATTTTCCATGGCATTGAATTGGTCCGCCAGCAAGGCCAGCAACTTGCGGCGATCGCCGATATAGATAGTAATGGAAGACGCCAGGTTTTCCGCTAACAGACGGTGTTTCTCATTGAGCTCGCGCCACGCGTTGTCCCAGGCGTCCTGATAAAGTTGAAACGCCGCTAAACACATTGGCGCGAACGCAATAATCAAAAATCCTGCCATCAGCACGCGCTGCAGCGGCTGGGACAAAAATGCTTTACTCCACCCCTTTTGTTGCGCCATGTTCAAACCATTAATGACAAGAATCCCGACATTGCATGAATTATTAAATTACTGCACGGTTCACCCGGCAATAGAAGCTGCGTTTAATTAAAACCAGCGGTGTTTTTCATGCCGCCTATGATTTTGCGGATTGCCGCTTCCTGCCGCTGGATACTCTGCAATAACACAAACTGGGTGATGGCGCGCCGCAAATTGTCTTTGGGGCTGCTCACCTTGAAGTAACGGTTTCCCTGCAAATAGTCGGTGAAGAATCGTAAACCCAGTTCAAACGGCAATACCATGGTGGCTGGAAAAATATAGTCAAAATCCTGAGATTGAAGAAACGGCGCCGCGCCCGACGCATAACCTTGCAGTATCGCGCGGCATACCGCAGTATCAAATTCGGTATTGGCAGGGGTATCCGGCAGTTCGCCGCTGCGGTTGCAACAGGAACGCAGGCAATCACCAATGTCGTAGTGAATAAGCCCGGGCTTCACTGTGTCCAGGTCGATAATACTTATCGCCTTGCCCGATTCCGTGTCAAACAGAATATTGTTCAGTTTTGGATCACCATGCATGACGCGTGTGGTTAACGGCGGCTTTGCTTTTACCAGTACGTCAGCCAGTGCCCGGTTTGCTGTGATGACTTCCCGGCAGAAGCGCTGTTCTTCGCTATCTGCGTCGCTGCCTGTACTGTTTCCGGAATACGCCGCGATAACCTGATCGTAGCGCCGCAGATAGTCCGGCGTAATGTGAAAACCAGGCAAGGTATCGTACAAACGCTCAATCGGCAAATCATGCACGCGTTGATGAAACGTTCCCAACACGGCGCCAACTTCAGTGGCCTGCTGTAAACTCCCCAGGGTATCAAAACTCACCGTGCCTTCGATAAATGCCGTGGCGCGCCAGACTTCGCCGTCCTCATCCTCAAAATAACTTTCGCCCCCATGCGTGGTATAAAGCGGGGCCAACAGGAAATCCTGATCAGTTTGGCTGGCCGATTCTTGCCGGGAAATGTGGTGCAACAGTAATTGCTGGTTATGCAGGACCTGCGCAGGATTGGAAAATACCTGACGATTGATGCGCTGTAATATAGCGCGTTTTCCCAAGCGAGGATGTGGCGCAGGAGCGGGATTGGCGAATGTCACAACATAAGTATCATTGATGATGCCGGAACCATATGGCTGAATCTGATCCACCCTGCCCGGGAAACGGAATTGTCCGGCAATACGTAACAGCGCTGACATCGTAATTAATCCTGATGCAAATAACCGTGGCGCAAATCATGAATCCTTGCCGGTTTTATCGAGACTGTTTTTCTCGAGAGAACCATTGGCGGCATCGTTATTATCAAGTCCGAATAATTTTTCCAGTTCGGTCTTCGCCTGCTTCGGATCATGACTGGAAACAGAGGCTGCCGCCTTGCCGCCAAACAATGCATCCAGCTGACTTTTGGCAGCCTCTGCTGCCGTTGTGCTGCGCGTTTGATAGGCATTTGCCTTCACCTGGAACAGCTCACAGAAATTTGCTTTTTCTTTTTCGTAGACCGGTTCCGCGATCGGCTCCTGGCACTGATTACTGCGGGTCTTGTCATAAAACTTACATTGTTTACACACATGCAGTTGAGCACCGCAGACGGAACAACTGGCATGCCGCGCCAGCGGAAACGGCAAATCAGCGATTGAAGCGCCGCACTTCCAGCAAACCAGATTTTCAGGCATAACTTGGTCTTCTCCGCACTTCTCACCGCGCTCCCCACCATACTCCTCCCTGAATCCCCTGCCAACACAGACGGGTATTCTTTATCTTAGTCTGGATTTCGCGCCTCGTCGACGCAATGTCCCATGAGCGGGAGATGAATGGCTCAGACTTAAGTAAACAAAACTAAATCCCGGTTCCTAAAAGCGGATGCAAGCTGATTGATGCAATACCTGGTTTTAACGGAGCGTGTGAATCAAGGGAATTAGGCAAGTGTTAAAACTAATTGTCTAGCTGGTTGTTGCAGATACATCATTGCAATCACAATAAAAAGTTGGCGGGCAAAAAAATGCGTATAGCGACAAGTCGCTATACGCTTCTCTTTCGAAAAGAAAGCTAAAGAACATAGATAGTTTAGTTAGATTTGTTTCAATATTCAACTTTTTAATAACAAATTTTTGTTTCAAGATAGCCAGCGCGCCTGGTTTCTGTGGACGCGATTGTTATGAAGTAAATTGTCAACGCCATTGGCCTGCAAATTTATTTCTTCAAAATTCATTGCATTAATTCAGCGGTATCAATTTGAGGGCGGATAGTTCTTCTTGCTTGTCTTGATCTATACAGGCGTACTTATCACGTAACGTCCACATTCGGTGAAACATACTCAATGCAGATTGCCATCGCCTGCATGCCGCAGCCGCTTTCAAACCAGGTGTATGCGTCTCTTGCCCTCTCTGAACATCGCGCCCAGCTGATAAGCGAATTTATCTTACGAGCTCTTAGAAGGTGAACTACCTGATTACGCGCGCAGAAGTTGGAATGAGTTTGAGTATGTTTGATAAGTGGCGTCACTGTAACGATTCCGCTAACGGTCCTGCTCCAGCTTTGAGAGGCATAATCACAGCATCGATACTGGCTAATAGAATTGTTGCGGAAACTATTTTTCAAACCGTGTGCAGCTGGCAACTGCATTAAGGAGGCATGCATCCACGTTACTGGATTTCACCAGGCTATACCGATACCTGACAGTGGTATCTATCCGATCCGTTCGCGGTGCTGCACGCCGGGTTTACCGCCTATTATCGAATAACAGCCTCGGCCGTTCATATTTCATTAATTCCCAGGCCAATATACTCCTCGATACTCTTCGCAAATTTGTATCCAGCGAATAAAAAATGAACGTTCTTTGGATATGTGTTGGCTATTAGCTAAACGATCGGTACTCGACGTTATTTAAGTTAAAAGTTTTCAACGGGATAAAGTGATTATAATGTGGTCAATATTAGAGAATTACATTAAGCTTACGTTCAGTTACAGGCGCGTAGTATTAACCATACCTCAATTGTAACACTAACCCCCTAGTTACAATTAGACGCTCCCTTAAAAGCCCGCTCCCCCGCGGGCTTTTCTTTTTGTTGCGCTGCCGTCAGGATTTTTAAGTGGAAACAATTGCCGGACTGGTAAAGATTAAAAAAACGCGTCCCTGCGGGGGTATGATAAAAGTGAAATTTAATTCTTGGTTTCTTTGGTGTAAAAAACTCCCGGGATCCAGCTTTTATGCAGTTTGGTCGTTTTCTGGAATTCTTTCCGGATGTCTTCATGCGTGTTGTAATCGAATTCGAAGTGCGATAGACCCACGCGCACTATATCTTTGTCCTGCAATTTGCGCTCGGTGATTTCCTTGTTGTTAACAAAGGTCTTGTTGGTGCTCTGCAGATCCTGAATACGGTATTCTTTGACAAACCCGTCATCTGTCACGGTGGCCGCGGTAATTACGGCGTGATGACTACTAACGGTTTCATCATGCAGTATTATGTCGTTGTCCAGCGCCCTGCCGATTTTTAATTCCGATTTGGTGATGGGGTATTCTTCCAGAACTTCCCCATTTTGCATTTTTATCAGCTTAGCCATCTTTTCTGATCACTGTTACGAAGTTTTTGAAAATAATATTCTTTGAAACTATTTTCCCGACAACTATGTTTACAAAAAAATGTTCGCGAATGCGTTTTCTATATCGGCGCAGAGTTACACTTTAAATAGCGCCTTTATTGTGAGTATCTTCTCAGTTTAAATGCTTCTTTTTATCCATCGCGGGAGATTGCATATTCCATTCAAGAAATGCCTCATCTGGTAAAACCGGTGACTGGGCATTGAGATAATGATTGATTTTTATCACAAAACACTGATAGCTTTGGTAAAGGTGTTTTAAAAACACCACCCTTTATTTGTGGACAATTTTTACTGTCAATTCAGCAAGTTAGCTGCCGCATCAAGTACGCATAAACCTGCCGATATGCAGGTTAGGTAAGCCGTAGCGACAGGCAGGCACCAATAATCTATGGCGATCGATTTCAATAGCGTAAAAAAAAGTTACGGCCGTTGCGTCCTCACGCATGACGCCAAGATGCGGTTTTTCCGGCATTTCTATGATACGTTTCTTAACAGCCATCCCGCTATCAACCGCCTGTTTGCCAATACCGATTTTGACAAGCAAATTTCCATCCTGAAAAACGCGATCAGCATGACAATTATGTATGCCGAAAAGCAGGACGATTTGGCGAAAGATGTGCTCACGAAAGTTCGTAAAAGCCACGCCAGAGACCGTTACAATGTCAAACCCGCTTATTACACATACTGGTTAAACAGCCTCATCGAAACATTGCGGGTCTGCGATCCCAATTTCAATGAACCGCTGGAACAGCATTGGCGGGATATGATGCGGATAAGCATCGGCTATATCGTTGAAGGATACTAAAACCGCTTGTATTAAATCACGCACCCGGGAAATTCCTTACTCGTGGATTCCAGCAATAAATTGATCCAATGACTTTTGATACCGCGGCTGGCTTTGCAGAAAACCCGAATTATGATCGCCGTTGAGTTCCAGCAGCTGCTTGGGCTGGTTGGCGGCATCATAGACCTTGCGTCCCAGGGAATACGGGATAATCTCGTCGTCCGGGCTGTGAATCACAAGCACCGGATAACTAACCTGCTTGATGTACGAGGCGGTTTTAAAATCAAACCGCACTGGAACAAGATAAGACAATAAGGGAAACAGCTCGCGCGCCATGTCCCTTGCGGAACTGAATGTTGATTCCAGAATGACGCCGCCGGCATTCACCTCAACGGCCAGTTTCGCGGCCACCGCTCCACCCAGTGACCTCCCAAACAGGATAATATTCTTAGAGTTGATTCCCCTGGTTTGCGTTAAATAATTCCACGCAGCCCGGGCGTCTTTATATAAACCTTCTTCGGTTGGTTTACCTTCACTTTGTCCATATCCGCGATAATCAAATATCAATACGTTTAAGCCAAGATCATGAAAGATTTTGATTGAATCACTGCGATGGGAAATATTCCCGGCGTTTCCGTGAAAAAACAGCAAGGTTTTATCTGCATCGCCGCGGGGAATAAACCAGCCATGCAAACGGATTTTATCCGTGGTTTCTAAGGTTAGATTTTCATACTGCATGCCCCAGTTGCCGGGGGACTCATGCAATTCCTTAATTGGAAAAAAAATCATGCCCGGCTGATTGACATACATGAAGCCGCTAAAGATAGCGATCACCAGCACCAGGGTAGTCACGACACTTACCATGCCCATTCATTCTCCATGTTCATTCACTCCCCGTTCCTGCCGCGTTGGATAAGCTTGTGTTGATTTAAATTTTACAACCTCCCCCGTAACTTCATTGATGTAAGAAGTGTTTACAGAATTTTTGGCGCAGATAATAAATACTGGAACACCAGCCCCCTGGAATCCGGATAAAACACCGTCCCAAAATTTATTAATAGATACGCATGTTATTGTATTATTTAGTAAATTAAATTATATACAGATTTTTTATATTGTTGACTTGCTTTATCTCCCGATGATAGATTGTTTAAAACGCGATCGGGAAGTTATCCCAAAAAGCTAGGCAGTATAGGCTGAAGTTGTCTTGAAGTAAGTAGTATCCTCACTCGACTCAATTCAACCACCTCACTGTAGCGCCCAATAACAGTTACGGTGCTTTTACGACGCGTGCGAACCAACTGTTAATGTTTGGTCTGTATCACAAACCATTGATGGCAGCAAAGGCAAGCACGAGGTACTCATGAAGTTACATTACATCAATCATTATGACGAGCTGGTCAACAAGCTGTTATTCGGATCGGTGAGTTTTCGCCAGCGTCTGTATATCGCGACTTCGGGCGCAGCCGCTATTGGTTTTAACTTCAACCTGCGGGATACGTTTACATTCAATTGCGTACTGGAAACCATGGGTTTTGACGCAAATGGCAGAAAGTTATGCAGCGAGGCGCTTGTTGCCGAACGCTACTATACCGGCCTGCTGCGCAGTGCATTTACTCACAGTGATGGATCAGATTTGAGATCACTCAACGTAGTCGTAAAAAATATCCTGTCGGCGCGCCTTGCGGACAACCGCTACCAGAATTTCCCCCAGTTTAAACGCAGCGGCGAATTCATACTTGGCAGCCAGGAAAAAGGATTTGCCATTATCCACGCCGTGATCAAACACTACGAAAGAATCGTGGATAACTGGTTAACCGCATTCGGTTTTGACATATTAAGATCCAATTCTCATTTGCTGTCCCGAAACACCAATGAACGCGCGGCCCTGGTATCACTGGCGGCGCAACATATTATCGGGGTGGAAAGCGATGGCACGCCCCTGAATATCCCTCTGGCCAACGCGTTGATTGATGATGACCGCGGCGAAACCTGGTACACCATACGCTATTGTCTTTATGACAGCGCCTTGCCGGGTGCAAATGTCATCAAGCAACGCCTTTTTGAAAGCGAACTCTTTGGCCTTTATGACAAGGATATTGCAATTGACAACATCAACCGCGGCTATTGCAAGAAACTCTACGCCATGTACAACCGGCACAAAGACCACATCCTGCAGTTTGAACGCAATTACAATCACCTGATTGCGGAAGCGAACCTGGAACGCGGTTTAACGGGTAAACAGCAAATTAAAAACCTGGAACAAAGTTTTAGCATGGCGTACAACCATGTGCGCGCCATTCCCTATATGTCGCCGCCGATTGAAAAGTTTGTTGCGCAAGATGAAGAAGGCCTTGAAGAATTAATTCATTTTTGGGCCCGGCAAGATGACCTGGATTATGAAATAGCGTTAGCAAGTTAGACAGTCTCCCCGTAACAGTAGTTGAAGTCATGCAACTACATTCCTGACAGGCGTGGATTCGTATCTCTCCCCTCCCGTTTTACTATACGATTCCATGCCTGTTTTTTTACTGCTGACACATAAACCATGGCCGTAACGGCGGTCACGGCAAATCGTACTTTTAAACGAGGTATTAATACAGAGGCTTGGTGTATTGTCGATGCTATTATGCGGGCATTGCCGCCTGTTTAGCGATTTTCACCTGTTTTTGCTGATAGGAGAATTCCAGCATGCGTTGAATGGGAAGAACCGCCTTTTTGCGGATTTCTTCATCGATATGAATTTCATTGGCGCCGGTTTCCAGAACATGAACCAGCTTTTCCAGACTGTTCATGGCCATCCAGGGACAATGAGCGCACATGGTGCAGGTGGGGCTTATTCCACCCGTAGGCGCGACCAGAAATTTCTTGCCGGGCGCAGCTTCTTTCATTTTATGGAAAATACCGTAATCAGTCGCCACAATCAGCGTATCGGCTTTGGAATCGCGCGCCGCGTTGATCAGTTTCGTTGTTGAACCCACGACGTCAGCCAGCGCAATCACGTCTTCAGGCGATTCGGGATGCACCAATACTTCGGCGCCGGGATTTTTTGCCATGAGTTCCTTTAATTCCTGCGCCCGGAACTCATCGTGCACCACACAAAAACCCTGCCAGATAATCATGTCCGCGCCGGTTTGCTGCTGCACATAGCGCCCCAGGTGCATGTCCGGCGCAAATATAATTTTTTCACCCTGCTCTTTTAGGTGATTCACAATATCAACCGCGTTGGAGGACGTAACCACCCAATCCGAGCGCGCTTTAACCGCGGCGCTGGTGTTCGCGTAGACAACCACTTTACGTTCAGGGTGTTCATCACAAAAAGCACTGAACTCGTCCGCCGGACAGGCCAAATCCAGGGAGCAGGTGGCATCCAGATCCGGCATAAGAACACGTTTTTCGGGATTGAGTATCTTGGCGGTTTCACCCATGAATTGCACGCCGACTATTACCAGCGTTTGAGCGGGGTGGCGTGTGCCAAAATCCGCCATACCCAGCGAATCAGCCACAAAGCCGCCGGTTTCGTCCGCCAGGATCTGCAAATGTTCTTCGGTGTAAAAATGCGCGATGATGACCGCATTCTGCTGCTTAAGCAGGGCTTTGATGCGTTTGACGAGTTGTTCGGAATCACCGGACGGAGGCACAGGACGCGCTGCGTGCTCCGCTAACGCTATAATGGAATCACGTAATTTTAATGGTACATCAACTGCTTTGTTCATTAGCGCTACCCGTCAGGTTTTGTATGCTGGAATTTTGCCAAATATAAAACCGGTTTTAAATACTAAATGAGTAATATTGTCCTGATTTACCAATAAAATCATTAACTTTCAACCCTAAAAACAAGGAACGGAACGTATAAAATGCCTCATTCCGGAGTCTAATAATTTATATAACGCTCACAACTTAGGAGTGCGCAATGCGCGAAGTCAATTTTCTTAGTTGTTTCTTATAGACTATAAGACAGATATGAAGACAAACGGTTTAAATTCAACAGTCACCCGCGTTTGATCCATCGTTTCAGTTTATCCAGCCATCTATCACTCGCGGCTGACGTTTCCTTGGAATCCTGACTTGCAGAAGGTTCCCAAGTGAGGCCTGACTCGGTTTCCGGATTGCTCATGGTATTCCAAACCAGGCTGAATTCCATATCCCCGCCGGAAGGGGCGATCACCAGATTCTGCTTGCGTATGATGGCGTTACGTAGCGCCAGCCAGGCCTGGTCATCAAACTGCGCATTAAAGCCGTCTTCCAGCATCGTGGCCCCTGATGTTTCACCACGGGAAAACAGCACAAAACTGCCTGCAATGATTTCACCCTCAGAGTCGGGATGCACATTCATTTCAATGCTGTCTTTTTCCGGCAGCCACACGAGCGCGCCTTCATGGTAGGGGAGTAACTGAGTGATAAATCCCAACTGGCTGGCGTTCCCCTGCTCCTTCATATAACTGGTCATTGCCCCCTGCATACCAGCCGCAAGCAACAGCACAACTTTATCGCCTGCCACCAGATTGATTGAGCTGTGTTTTAATGGCAATACCTTGATGTTTTTAAATTGACTGTTTTTAATCACAGCCTGCATGGGCAACCCATGACGTTCGATATCATTCCAGGGATTAAATGGAAAACGATTGGTTTCAAATCCCATTCGGGACAACACCCGCGTCAAACCAAAAGCCTGCGCAACCGCCAGTTCTTCCTTTGTCAGCAACACACAGGATAAATAGTGCTGTGGCAGCTCAATTACATTGGCGCTTATATTGCCAAACGTAAATCCCATTCCAGAAAAACCCAGCAGCCCTTTCTCACCAAACCGGATCACATCACCGGTCACAAAGCGCATTTTCTGCATTATAGCCTTGTACAGAAACATGAATAGGGGTAAAGGTGTTTTAGGAAATTTTTTGCCATCATCGTCTTTTGCAAAGCGCAGCGCCAACACAAATTCACGCTGTTTCAGTGCAACCATCCCGTGGGTTACAAAAATCCAGCAGGGAATCTGGCTGCCTTTACCGGGCAAATCCTGTTGATACACGGAAACGATCAGACGTTTCGGAACTAACTCCAATCTTATGGGATAGTGACCAATACCGCCGCCAAGGATTTTGATTGAACTGGTCTGGGCTTTTTGATTCATACCACAAATAGCGACTGCTTAGTGCTGTTATTTTAATTAACCGGCCGTAACATGAGCGGGAACAGCAACCGGGCTGTGCCGCTGTTCGTGCAGTGGCGGACCAGGTTGATTGGCATTTTCAATCGTCCGCATATGCCTGTCGCCAGGAATCTCACTGGAAAAACTTACCGTCCATTTGTTATGCATACCTGCTCCTGCTTGGGATTTACCGCTGCCATTGCCGATTGCCGTCACACTAAATCCCGATACCTTGCCGGATTTATCACCAGTTATCCATCACTATTTTAGCGAAAATGGAATATTGGCTACGATTTTCCTGAATTACCTGATTCAGGCTTTTGAAAATGCCGCAATAGAAATTCCTCTTCCAGTGGCGTCAAATCGAATTTGACGCTGGCGGCTTCAAGCAGCTTTGCATCATGCTGCCGTTGCTCACTTATCCATTGAATGGCGCGCCGCAGGTTCTCACCTTCAGGCAATAATGATGAATCTGTCATAGTTTGGGCGATATACTTTACAATGAATATTGGATATTGGAATGGCGCATTAACTTGAACTGTATTAATAGCGGTTAAACACACTGCAAATTATAGCAAAATTATGTCAATTACCTTGTTCGCCGTGATTAGCGCCCTGCTGAATCTGTTCGCTTTGAGCGTCATCTATGCCATCCTGGCCTTGCAGCGCAAAACAGGAAAAAGTGATATTCAGCAATCTCGCGTCACTATGGCCGTTGCCGGCTTTGTGGTACCCATTGTTGTCAGCATACTTTTTGTTGTGGCCGCAATTATTGCCCAGCGCTTTTTCCAATACCCCATTCCTGTTGGTCAACACGGTGGCGGTGTCTTTATCATTCTGATTGCATCGGTTGCCGCGGCTGTGTTTACATTGATGATACTTCTGCCCCGCATCAAACATCGCTGGGAAGACTAGAACTCAAACAAGGATCGATTCGAAACCATGCCGACCGTATTCAATGGCTTTCCCAAAGACTTGTTTACATTTCTGCAGGAACTCGCCAAAAACAACAACCGCGAATGGTTTTATGCCAATAAAATCCGCTACCACGAATCCGTTGTCGAACCCATGGGTGAATTTATCCAGGCCATGTCATACCGTTTTGACAAAATGGCTATTCGCTTTGTGGCCGACCCGCGCCCCCAGGGCGGATCTATGTTCCGCATTTACCGCGATACACGGTTTTCAAAAGACAAGCGCCCTTATAAACAACATGTCGCCTGCCACTTTCGCCACGAGGCCGGCAAAGACGCCCACGCACCGGGATTCTATGTACACCTGGAACCGGGCGCCGTGTTTTTTGGCGGAGGCATCTGGATGCCGCCCAATCCCGTACTCGAAAAAATCCGCAACACTATCGTGGAAAATCCCAATGCCTGGAAACGGATCATTAAAAATCCCACTTTTAAAAAACGTTTCGGCGGTATCGAAGACAGCGGCAGTCTGCAGCGCGTACCCCGAGGTTTTGATAAAAATCACCTTTTTGCCGAAGACTTGAAGCGAAAAAGTTACTTCGTGACGCAGGATGTGGATCCCGCGCTCGCCACGACGCCAAAATTCATCACTGAAGTCGAGCGCGCCTTCCATGCGGCGGCTCCATTGATGAAATATTTGTTGTTTGCGATTGGATTACCATTTGAGAGGGGAAATTAAGGCGATGGAATTATGGTTTTTGACCGCCACTTGTGCGCGTTCCCATGGTTTCGCCCGCTGCCCGTCCGGGCGACCTCCCGTAATTTTCAGACTATCAACGCAGACAATTAAAACAAGTTAGGAGGATTTAGATAAACACATCAGCAGCCCATGACGCCGGAGCTATCCGGCGTAATACACTCTCGTATCCACACCACCATCATCACGCAATACTATATGCCGGTATCCCGCCGGCGCACTATCGATACCGGCGGTTAATTGTCTTGGTTTAAACTGGAAACAGGTAGACGGTGTACCGAGAAAACGTACTCCTTTCCTTGTTTCGTCAAATTCCTGGTGAATATGGCCATTCAATACTGCTTTAACATTGGAAAAACTGTTTAATAATTCCAGAAACTCTCCATTGTTGCGAAGGTTTAATCCATCAAGCCATGCCGAATGAATCTTGATAACGTGGTGATGCAGCGCAATAATCACATGCTTGTGACGATTGCTTTGCAGGCAATCCAGCAATTTTTCCAAAACGCTGCGGGACAATTCACCTTCCACCCGGCCGCGAATGGATGAGTCCAGCAGCACGATAAGCCAGTTATCCTGTTCAACCAGATTTATTCCCAGTTGTGTCATGTTTGGCAATACCTCTTGCATTACCGCCGGATCATCGTGGTTACCCGGCAAGTAATACGCAGGCACACCCAAACCATCGATGGATTTTCGCAATGCCCGATAACCTTGTTCGGTTTCATCGTGAACCAGATCGCCGGTAACAAGCAGCAGGTCAAGAGCCGGCAAATTCGCGTTCGCATGATTTATGACAGCTCCCAGACTGGCGCGGGTATTAACGCCATATAACGCACCATCGGGACTGGCAAACAAATGGGTATCGGTTAGTTGCGCGACCTGGATCATGAATCTGCTATTTACTCCATTGTTGTTATTATTAATCGACTGCCAATGCTTTCATTTTAGGAGAATTTTTATTGTACATAAAAGTTCTTTAACTGGTTTACGGGCTTTTTTAACTGCATCACAGAATTTTTTACGTTTTTGTGATGATGCGTTGCCTTTTTCGTTACCGGTTTGCGCGATTATGCAATTTAATTGTCAATCCGTCAGAAAATATGATACAAAATCCCATCCATTTTGCAGGAGAAAATAAATGAATCGGAAAATTATGGGCGTATTATTAGGGTTACTAATGATGAGTTTTAGCGCCCTGACTTATGCTGAGGCTACCAAAAAAACCGTGGAAGCCGTGCACACGGAAATGCAGCAACTCAGTGGTAAACAGATTGAAGTGCGCGGCAAGGTCGTTAAAGTCAACAACGGTATCATGAAGCGGAACTTTTTACACATCCAGGACGGAACCGGCAAGGAAGGCGCCAACGACCTGACAATTACCAGCAAGCAAACCGCCGAAGTGGGCGACGATATCACTGTGACAGGCACTGTGGTATTGGATACCGATTTTGGTTTTGGTTACAAATATCCGCTATTGGTTGAAAACTCCAATATCCAAAAGCACATCGCAAAATAACGCATCGTAAAATAAATAGTGTTGACGAACTGAACCTGCTGATAATGCTTCGTACGAAGCATTATCAGCCTAGCGGAACATTCAACGCAGTGTCTTTTTAAATTGCGCAAAGTCATCCACACAAATACTTTCTTCTCTCCCACTACCTGTTTCTTTGACATTAAAAAATTAACCCGATTCAAAGCAACGCTGTCGAGCCTTTCCAGGAAAAGCGGCTGTAGTCCGCGCTAAGGCGTCACTGGCGCTGAAAATAGTTCCCCATAAAACTTCCCCATATCTGCCCTTGATAGTACTACTACCTACGTACACGTGGTCAGCAAAACGTAAAGTAAATGCGGTTTTTCAGAAAAGCATTCCTAAAGCCAGTTTTATATGAATAATCAACAAGTAAGCAGAAGATTTTCAGACTACGCTCAATGCCAGGAGCGCGGAAAATATAAAATTTATTCACGCGCAATACTGATATACTTGTCCCGCTCATTTCGCTATATTGTGCGGAACTTCCAAACCTGGTCATGAATATCACCATGAACCTGCACCATTCTGAATTTTATATTTTAATTTTTCTAGGACTGGGAATGATGTCCCTTGCGCAGGCTCAGTCCGCTATAAATGCTCAACCGACCACCAATCCACAAGCATCGTCAAATGCGCAGCAAGGTCCAAGCGAAGATCAGGAACTGGAAAAACTGTTTGAAGGAAATTTTGAAGACAAAGCACTGCAGGTGAATGAAGGTGAACTCGAGTTCCTGACAAAACCGCCCACTGACAAACCGATCCACACCGTTACCAACACCATTACCATATCCGATTACAGCCTGGAAACGCAGTGGGTCACGCTGCATCAGTGCCATAAAAACCTGGATGCGGTTGCTGAATCAGAAATAGTTTATCAGTACAAGCAAATGCGTAATTTGCGCGTGGAAAGCTATTACGGTATGGACAAGGCCTGGATTGAAAACCAGTCAGTGCAGATGAAGGATATTGAGAAAGGTGCAACATTGTGTGTGGTAGCCGATGTCCGTATCTTGATACCGGATAGCAAGGGCGGCTTCGTGCTGCGCAACGGGCCGTATTATCGCAAGTTCCTTGATGGTTATTATCCCTTTCACGTGCAACTCAATATCAATTATCCAAAATCTTCATTGATTCTAAGCGCAACCCACCCCAAACGGCAAAACGGCTTTGATGTTGAAGAAGATGTTGGCCGGCTCACAATGGACGCCTGGTTTGAAGGAAAACTGATGGTGGAAGCCAGGTTTAACCCGGTTACAACGCATTAGATTTTACGGATTTATTGATTCCGATTGCATGAGTACGACGAATACCGAACCAGTAAAGTAGTACGCAGGGCCGTGTTAATTGGATCTCAGCAGGGCTGTTTTCGTCGCAGCATCCCGGTTGGCATATTCTTTACGTTTGGTTTCTATATATTCCCTGTCACGCACTTCCATAAACTGGCGCTCAAAACCGCTGGCCAGTTGATACCATTGCTCGACACGGTTTTCCCATTGTTCACCGCGCATACCTGATGCATCCAGGAAAGCGCGTATCGCAATAAAATAGCGCATGGAATTTCTTTCAACGATGCCCTGCAATCCCTGTACATAGACCGGCTGATTTTCCGCATCGTAATCCTTCACGGTGAAACCAACCTTGTTTTTGCCAATTGTTGCCAGATATCCTTCGATCGCCAGTTTCGCCATTAAACCGTAGTGATAGGAATACTTGAAATGAATAAAACTGGATGAATCATCAAAGGGAATAACTTCAAACGTCAACAGATATTCCGTGGTGCCATACGGACCGCTGCCAGAGGTCAGATTGACGTGCAGATAGTCTGGCAGTGAATCGGCCTTATGAAAGCGGTACTGCATTTCGTGCGCCTCGTCCGGCGTCTGGTAGTGTCTCCTCCCGACGTAAATCGTCAATTGATCCTGAGACTGATTGCCGGCATCAACGTCACATCCTTTGACATTGATGTGAAGCGAGACGACATCGCACCATTGATCCGATGAACCAAGACTGGCGGCGACGGTTGCGAAATCATGATTCAGCAAAGCATACACTTCGCCGCTGGCAACATCCTTGCGGAATTCAGAGCGGATATAAACCGGCACGCCATATTGATTGGATTCCAGCGACGCCTTTATTGAATTGTATTGCGACATTAACGACTGGTAATGACTGGATGGCGCTGCATTGCCGGCAAAACTATAATACGGATATAACAATAGTGGAAATAACAACAACAAGTTACGGACAGATTTCCTGGCGGCGCGGCGGGTTAACATGAATTCGGATATCCTGACTTAATACACAGACAAGTCATAATTCGACACCAGCATACTGCAAAGTTCTGTTGAATCTTCCGCTTCTTTATATCTGGTCAAATAATTTAAACCACGTCTCGGGACAGCATGCGAAATAGTGAGTAAATTATAGCTTGATCAAACAATATATTATAGTTAAATGTTATTTTATCCTGACAATAATAAACACAATCAATTAGTTACAAAATCGATGGAACACAAAATGAAGGAACAATTCTGGCAGATACATCAGGTCCACAGCCGCCGTGGAAACCAAATTTTGCTATGCAGCGGAACGTCGGGCGGGACATATTGCTTTTCAATGGTCCCGAATATCAATGTATCAAAGCGGACATTCAAATCCATCCAGGCCCAATTTGCAGGCGGGAGACGCGCTGAACTTACAAATCATCATTAGCACACCAGGATTGAAAAAACCTGCAACTTAAGAAAAGTTATGAGTGATTGAATCCGGGCTATTAACGGTGAATCGAGTGGGAAAGGTGAACAGGAAAAATATGAATTATTTACCTGTTAGTTTTAATCTTTTTTCGCTAGTTTAGACACTCTTGTAAACGTTTCTTTATCAGTACTCCTCGTCCTCGGCGAACCATCATACGATGGTTCGCCTTTTATTTATACAAGAGAACCGTTTTATGATCGAGGTATTTGAGATATTGCAGAAGATTTTTGGTAGAGCTTACGCCAGCGCTGTAAAACCAGCACACCGAGAATTACGCACTGCGACAAACCTGACACGATACTGATCGCGTCGTCAGGTGTGCCGAAAGGCAGTAACGCCGCTTTAACCATCGGCAAATTCATTCCTCCCAGAATAGCGGGCAACAACCAATACAACAGCAGCAGGTAAAATATCGCGGTAACATCCGCGCGGCGGCGGTTGGCGCTCATATTGAAAAAGATAAAAATCAATACATCCCGTGTCAGGAACAACGCCATTGCCGCCAGATAAGACTTGAAGGAAAAGTACCGGCCCGCCAGGGCAAAATCCGGGTAAGCGTAAAACATTAATACCAGGCCAAGCGCGTAGACGCTAAGCAGGGTGACAAACCAGCAAGGCGTGTTTTCAAATACACCGCGCCAGTTCCGTTGTTGCCGCGCTACCAAAATGCGCCGTATCATCAACGGATTCTTGTCTTCCAGCATCACCATGACATAAGCAAGCACGATAAAAACCGTATAAGCCGTAAATAAACGTACGGTCACCAACTCATCGTCCGGCAACGGCATCTGTAAAATACCGGCAAGGTAGATTGCAACGAAAACGCAAAACGCGAACCAGTACACCGGTGTATTGCGGAATTGCAGCTCTTCGCGCATCTTCCGGTAAATACCCACCAGAGACCATGCGGCGAAACAACACACAGAAAGCAGCAGAAAATCCAGCACCCTGAATTGCCTGCCGTACCAGGATAAAAAGCCGGTTTCGGCTTTAAACGCCCAACTGACCAGCGGTAATGCGGCGATGATTCCCAACAGCATAAATACCGAGGATGCGGAACGATGATAGATTTTTATCGTCTGCACACTGGAGAGCAACGCCACCGCCTGCGCAAGCACCGCGATGGCCAGCAAAAAAACCACATACTTGATAACATCGGACTGATTGAGCTGCAATGCAGTCAGAGCGTAAATCAGCAAACAAATAATTGCCCCATACCAGGGAAATATGGTGCTGCCGAACAATTTACCCCAGGCCATTGACCACGGTGATATGGATGACATGCGTTGCTGGTCCCAGGTGAGGTCCTGTATTTCATTGAGTAACGCCTCCCCGGCCATACGCGTTCCCCAAAGCAGAGTCAGGATAAAATACGAGGTCAGGGCCACCATACGCGCGGATTCGGCAAAACCGTTACCGGTGATGAGATAAGTCAGGAAGAATATCGCCAGCAACACGGCCGGCATGCCGATCAGGCGATGCGGGGTCAACTCAAGCCAGACATTACGCAGGAATTCAGGATTATAATTCACGGGGCGGCTTCCTGTTTCAGTTGGGCGACTCTTGCCAGGTAGGCATCGTGCATATTGATTTTGTCCTGCCCAAAATGACAAACCGGCACGTTGTGGCGGATTAATGCCGCCAGGATTTCATGCACCGCCTGGTCATCCCCCGTGAACCGGAACAAACAGGAGGTCTCGCCGCTTTCTACAAGTTGCACTCCATTGTGTTCCGCAAGCTTCGCAATCAATGCCGGGGAAGGTTTGCTGGTCATCACGCGCACCAGAATCGCCTGGCCCGCCCGGTCTTTCAATTGCTGATGTTCCACGATTTTGCCATCACGGATAATCACCATGCTGGTGGAATACTCCTCGAGTTCCGCCAGAATATGCGAAGACACCACGAGGGTCATGCCCTGCGCCTGCAAGGAAAGAAACAGTTCAGACAATGAATGGCGCGCTTCGGGATCCAGTCCGGACGCGGGTTCATCCAGCAACAACAGTTGTGGCTCATGCACAATCGCCTGCGCGATAGCAACGCGCTGGGTCAAGCCACGGGAAAGCGTGGCGACTTTCTGAGATAAACGATCGGCGATTTCCAGACGCTCCGCGGCCCGTTGTACTGCATCGTTAACCTTTTCCTGGGCAATGGAATGCGCCATTGCCGCGTAACGCAGTGATTGGTTAACCGAGAGTTGTCCATACAAGCCATAAAAATCCGCCAGATAACCCAACTGCCGATGAACCTGGCGCGGATTGTTCAGCACATCAATACCGTTGATCGAGATGGCGCCGGAGATGGGCGTTTCCAACGCGGCAATACAGCGCAGTAGAGTGGTTTTGCCGGCGCCATTGGGTCCAACCAATGCCGTGATGTCGCCCCGTTCAACACGGAGCGAGACGTTATCCAGGGCCAATATACCCGGATATTCAAAATTCAGGTTATGAATTTTTATCACGTTTTTATAATAGCAGGTGAAAAAAATATGGTTACAATATCAAGATACGATACGAATTGCCATGCTGCGCCGAAAGCAAGGTGATAATCCGATCACGCAGCCGGTTCTAATCAGGCAAAGTTTTATGACCACCACAGAATTGCAAGAATTGATACATCGATATCCACCGGTTTCTTTACTATGGTCAAACATGCTGTCAAGCATGCCGATCAGTTAGTTCTACTTTGTTACTTTAACTAAAGTTTAGAGCGAATCCGACCCATTCGAGCTGATGTTATCAGTTCGAATAGAAGGGCCGATTCGTTGTTAAGTCTTTTATTATGCCGCTTTAC
>JAKEGK010000212.1 GCA_022627515.1 Gammaproteobacteria bacterium | reverse complement strand
TTCCGTTATGTCTTTTGTTTCTTATCAAGGTTGCAGATATCACCGTTAAAATGGATCACTGTTCCATGGGAATGCGCTCCACACATGAGAATAAAGGAATTTTAAGCAACAATCCGTTGTTCGGAGAAATCAGCGAGGATGATATGCGGGATCTCATGGCGTTAGCCATCGAAAAAAAATTGCGGCTAATAAAGTCGTGATCAGGCAGGGAGAGCCTGGCGGCGAAATGTATTTTATTCTGGATGGCAGTGTGTATATCAGGTTGCGCGCATGTGTTATGGGCATGCATGATTACGTCACGCATATTGCTGCGCAAATCAGCCGTTTAATTCATGATGATGAACACATTGCGTCATTAACTGGATGCGGTTTTCATCTGTTAACTCTAATGAATGGCCAGGCCGTGCTGGAACCGGACAAGTTGGGCGTGAATCTTGAGCCATTGATACAACAATGCTGGCGCAATGCCCTGTACATGATACCAGGACTTGAAGGATTTACCGGGCAGGAGAGTGACAACGCCATCCAGGCGCTGCGGGACTTATATGCTTTCAGCCGGCAGATTGGCGATAGCGGGGATGAGTTTTTTGCCGCGCTTCAGGAATTGATGGACAACCAGCGCGTGGCGGGATCAATCAGAGGCGCCGCGCTGGGTATTTTGTTTCACTCAGGCCGGTTATCCCAATCCGGGCTGGAGCAATATTTATCCCGTTTCCTCCAGCAGTACCAGGACCAGGATCTGGTATTGGGAATTATCTATGGACTCATTTGTTCCGCGCGTGAAATATTATGGCGTGTGCGTGGCGTATTGCTGCATATCAACCAGATGGTAATGACATGGCCGGAAGATTATTTCCTGTAAACACTGCCGGCATTACGCAGGTTGTTTTCGCAATTGACACCCAAAGAGATTGATAACGCCGCCACTGAACTGGTCGCGCTAAACCGCCTGAGTGTCTCACCCGACGCGCTGTATGCAACGAGTCAGGAATTTCAGGAGCAGGAACTGGTATTAATGAAAACGCTGGATAACTTTGCCGCAACGGCAATGAAAAAACTGCAAATGAAAACGCCGGGTGCCGGCCATGAATGAAATAGAACGGCGCTGGCGGCTGATCCTGGGCCGGTTGGCCGACAAGGCTATGCCCGGTAGTCAAATGAATGCCGCTGATTTTAACCGTCAGGCGGCGCTCGACTATTTATATAACCGTGAATATGCCAAACGCGGCACGGTATTGGCGGAACCGGGCAAGCAGGGCGGTCTGGATCCGTCTGCGTTAAAGGCTTTGGACTGGTTAAAAATGTTGCCGGCATTATTTCCCGATACGGTGTGCGAGGTGATCCGCAAGGATGCGCTGGAACGTTACGAACTGAACGAGATACTTACCGATCCTGAAACACTGAAAAGTATCGAACCCAATGAACGGATGCTGGCGTCGCTGCTGATGCTCAAGGGTAAAATGAGCGCGCCGGTTCTGGAACAGCTGCGGGTGATTATTCGGAAAATTATTGATGATATTATGCAGCGCCTGCGGCCGGTGGTTGAGAATACTTTCAGCGGGCGGCGCAACCGGTTTCGCAACTCTAATTTAAAAGTGGCGAATAATTTCGATTGGCGCCAGACTATTGTGAAAAATCTCCGGAACTATGATCCGGAATCTGGAAGCCTGGTTGTTAAAAATCTTTATTTTAACAGCCGCATTAAAAAACAGTTACCCTGGGATGTGGTGCTGTGCATCGACCAGAGCGGATCGATGGCGTCATCGGTGATTTATTCCGCGGTCATGGCGGGCATCCTGAGCGGATTGCCGGGTGTCAATGTGCGGCTGGTGGTGTTTGACACGGACGTGGTGGATTTAACGCATCATGCGAATGATCCGGTTGAGTTATTGATGACGGTGCAACTGGGCGGAGGCGCCAACATCGGCAAGGCTTTATCCTATTGCGGGAAACAGGTAATGAATCCGCACCGGACGGTGCTGGTCCTGGTCAGTGATTTTTGTGAAGGCGCCAGTGAGCGGGTGTTAATGAGTGTTGTTAAGCGAATGGCGGAAAGCCGCATGACATTGCTGGGTCTGGCGGCGCTCAGTGACGAAGGCAGTCCCGATTTTGACCGTGCGACCGCGGAAAAACTGGCGCGTTACGGCATGCGGGTGGGCGCCATGACTCCGGAGAAATTTGCGCATTGGTTGGCGGAAATTATTGATCGGCCATGAATTGGAAAACACGCATACGTCAATTTGATCAGTCCGCCCTGGAAGATCTTACCAACGCGGGATTGCTGCGCCGGGCCAGAAAATTGTGTGAGGGCGGCAAAGTAGTCCTGGTCACCGAAACGCGGGATGGCGAAGAGTATTCCGTCGGTGATAACAAAGTAAGGTTGTTCGCGGACTTCCCGGCCCGCTTGCAATGTGATTGCAAAACGGCGGGTATTTGTGTGCACACGCTGGCGGCGGTTCTCGACACCCAACAGTCTGTTGCGCGGAGCGGCGATGCTGTTGTGAAAGATCAATTAGCAAATGATCAGCGGCTCCCGCAGCTGACACAGGAAATGCTTGCGATCACTCAACAGGCGGTATTCAAGTGGGCTGGCAAAGCGGGATTGCGGCAGGCGGAAAAAATCCTGTCAGCGAATGAGAACAGGCAGCCTGAATGTAAATTCGATACGCAATCAATGGAAATAATTTATGACGGAGAAATTCGTTGCCGCTATGTTGCCGGCGGCGGCCTTACGGGAATTATCTGCGCCGCGCCTGACAGCCGCCGTAAAGGAGTCATTGCCGCCTGCTTGTTGGGTTGGTATCAGGCAAACGGCGATGAGATTGCCTGGCCAGATCATGGAGCGGGTAAAACCACGGCGTTATCTTCCAGTGATAAACAGCTGCTTCAGGAAATCAAGAATCATCTCGGTAATTTGTTGCATGCCGGGTTGATGCACACGGCGCCGCCGCAGATTCAATCGTTAAGGACGCTGGTCTGGTCAGCGAAGGGGGAAAGTTTTCCGCAGCTATCCGCGGCGGTTTTGCATCTGGCGGGCGCCGCCGCCGAGTATCAGGATCGATCAGCCAGGGTTGATACACAATATCTGCTGGATATCATCAGCCGCATCTGGTTCCAGTGCGGTCTCCTGCTGTCGGCAAATAGTCAGCAATTTTCCGCGTTGAAAGGGCAGGCGAGAAGAACGTATAGTTCCCGGGATATTGGCAAACTATGGGTGTTGGGCGCGAGTCAATACCGGACAATGAGCGGCGCCAAAGGTGTCAGCCTGGTGGCGTGGGATATTGATCACAACACACCGTATCGCATTAATATCGGCCGCACCGTGGAATCAGCCCGTAGCCTGGACACCCGGAATATCTGGGGAATTACACTGCCATGGGACAAAGGATGTTCTGTTCAGCAACTTGCGGGGCAGGTTATAACACTGGTGCACGCCAAGGCCAGCGGCGATAACAGAATATCCCTGTCCGGGGACACTGTGCTCAGCGCTGTGGAGCATGCGGACCGGTATACGTGTCAATTACAGGCGCTGGGCATCACGCGTTGGCCGGAACTCACGGCATCGTTTGAATCCGCCATTGCGGAATTGACACCGCGTTTTGAACCGGTGCTTATACAACCGGATGCGGTATATGAATTTACGATTGATGAGTACGAGCAACAATGGTCAGCCTGGGCGCGAGACAGGCAAGGCCAGCTGATAAAACTGACCTTGCCCGTCAACGATATCAACAATGACCGGGTCAAACGCATAAATCATGCTGTCACGCATTACGGAAAAAGAATATGGGGCATAGTGCTGGAGCCGCAGTTTGACGGTGTTGAAATCAAATTATTACCTGTGAGCCTGATCCTCAGGGATAACGATGCATGGTTGTGTTTCAGTCCGTATTTTGAATTCTTTCACCAGCGGAAATTGGCGGACATGCTGGCCAGGTGGATCAGCAAGATCGCCAATCATTGCCGTCTTGATACCGCCGGCTTAACGCATTTGAATATGCCGCAAATTGGCGGGCTGTTTGACCGGATTGCCGATTTTATTATGGGGACGGCGGAATTGGGGCTGGATTGCAAAATGATGAATCATGAACTGGCCACCGAGATCGCTTCCGGGCTCAAAACCGCCAACGCGGAGTTTTTGGTTAACGTGTTTGAACGGATGTGTTCGCACCTAAATCCGGAGCGTTTATTAGAGGGTTATTACGCATTCTCGTTAGCTTATCGAAGGCTGTTTCTGGAACGCATGATATACAATGTTAAATGATTCTGACGTTTGCGGAATCAGAAAGAGTATAGCGAGAGCGCCAATTTATCCCGGGTTTTACGAATGAGTTTGTGTTGCAACAGCAATTTAAAAATGACACCGTCCTGTTAATTATATATCCCGGACATAAATAAGCGATTTTCGAACAAAAAAATGGGGACATTGGTCCCCATTTTTTATATCCGTGAATGCGGGATCAAAACTATTTCATGATCTCTTTCAGTTTTTCCTTGTCGGCGGCGCTGGGCTTGTGACTCAGGTTATGCACGATTTCGGCAAGTACGCGGGTAGGTCCGGTTACGCTGTCGTCACTCATGACCTTGCTGAGTTTCTTTTTGTCATCAGCGGTGGCGGAATGCTCCAGGTTGATCATGGCGGTGGCGACGGTTTTATCCGCTTCGCTGGTGGCGCTGTCACTGACCAGTTTCTTCAGCGTTTCTTTCTCCGCATCGGTCGGATAATGATTGAGATTCATTAAAATGCCCGCCATGGTTTTTGCCGCGTCCGCGCCAGCCAGAGTGATTTGGACAGTAAACAGCGACACGCAGAAAATAAGTCCAGTAACAAAAGATTTTGTTTTCATTAGAACCTCCCGGTTAAATACATAACTGACTTGTTGAAGACGATCTGAACCCACTAAATGTAGATGTGGTTAAATGACTGGTCAAATGAAAATAACAGAAATAAATTTAAATTCAATAGAACAGTAAACATGATCACAAAATATTCATAATGCGTCAAGCCGTATAATATCTGTAAACTTCGTGGTTTATTGCTCGGCTCGCCGAAGTTCAAAAATGATATTGCGTTGCTTGAGATATTCCATAATAAAACTATAACAACGGGAGTCGCCGCCAACGAGTTCCGGCGGACTGACGCCTGTTGCGGTAAAGCCCTTGTCCAACACCAGATTGGCGGCCGCTGTGCAGGCGTAACCTGTCGTGCGCGCCATGGAAGTGGTCCGGGTGGATGGATCATATTCGTCAAACAAGTTGTACTGATAGGTCACGCGCTTGCCGTGTTCGGCGCCGGATATTTTTAATTGCATCACGGTAAATTCCATTTCATTTTTTTCCAGCAGCCACTGTTTCTTTAACAACTGGGTGGTGACATCCAGTGGCCGTATATAATGGCCGATTTCTGTCAGCGGATCGGGGCTGAAAAATCCGATGCTTTGCAGGGTCTTGATCAACTCGGCGTGACCGGGATAGCGCAGGGTTTTCTCCACCATGTTGGGTATGGCAGGCAAGGTTGTTAATAGCGTACGTAAGCCATCGGTATTGAACGCTTCCAGTTTTCCCACGTGGGGTATGTCAACCAGCTCAATGTCAGAGAGAGCAGGTTTTATTATCTGCTTTCCGTCAACGACAATATGTGCCGGCCGGGTGTACTCTTCAATGACATCAACCGGAGAAAATGGAGCCTTGTAGTTAAAGGGTGGTTTGGGGTGTTTGGGCAATCCGCCAACCATGCATTGAAAGTCATTCACCTGCATCTGCTGGTTGTGAAAACCCAGGATCAGGTTACTCATGCCGGGAGCGATGCCCATGTCAACCACCGCGGTGACATTATGTTGTTTGGCCAGTTCATCGAGTGTCAGTGAATCTTCAGGGAAGAAGGAGATATCGATCACGTTTTTGCTGGCGGTTATAATCCGTTTCAGAATTTCATAACCCATGAAACCGGGCGCCGCGCTGATGGCCAGGTCCGCAGGTTTGATAATTTCAGCGAGTTGCGCGGCGCCAAGAAGATCGAACTGGAGGGGTTGAATGCCCGATTTATTTTGCAGAAGCTGGTGAAGGGCGGTGGCATCCTTGTCAACCGCGGCAACAGTGTGTTGTTGCGCCAGATCGATGGCGATTGCCTTGCCTATGCGGCCCGCGCCGAGCACGATGATTTTAGCCATGTCTTAAAACCGGAAGTAGTCCACTCTTTTTAAGCTGCAAGCAAATCTGAAAATAGTCTGTAACTAAAAAGCGGTAACAGAAGACCAGCCAGCGCTCAATTGTAACTGCTTACGGTGAATGAATAAAAGCGTCCGCGTGTATATCCTGTAGTGAAGCGCCGGCAAGAAATACCGAACGTTTTGTGGTATTCACCATATCCGGATTTCCGCACAAATAAACACACCATCCTGCAAAATTGCCGATGTCGTTCAGAGCTATTTCATTGGCCCGCCCTTTGTGAAACGGCAACGCTACTGATTCGCGGGAAACGCAGGGAATATAACGCACGTTACTGTGTTGTTCCGAAAGCTTCAGCAGTGTGTCGTGCAGGTAGAGGTCGTGCCGGGTTCTCACTCCATGATAGATGCGGATTTCTCCCTGATGCCCTTTGTGTAATGCGTCGCGCGCAATGCCAATAAGCGGCGCAAGACCGGTGCCGGTGGCGATGAGCGCCAGGGGGCGTTCAAGGTAACGATCGAGATAAATGCAATTGCCGATAGGTTCGCTAATGGTAATGCTGTAGCCGGCATGGACTTCATGTTGCAGCCATTGGCTGACCTGGCCATCGGGTAACAGTCTGATGTGAAATTCCAGAAAATGATCAATTCCCGGTACACTGGCCAGGGAATAACTGCGGCCCAGAAACTTGTTTTTAAAAATCGCCGTGTGTTGCCCCGCAAAGTAACGATAGTCATCCGGCGCCGCGAGGCGCAAACGCAAAACGTTGGGGCTTAACAGCGCCTTATCGATGACTTTGGTTGTTTTGCGGAAGAGTTGTGTATCCGGAAGCGCTATTTCCATATCCTCCTGCGGGATGCAGGAGCAGGCCAGGAAATAATTCTGTGATATCAGGGTTTCCTTGAGGCCTTTTTGTGAAACCGGGGTGGGATTGCCTTTGACGGCGCGCATCATACAAGTCTGGCATATCCCGCTGCGGCAGGAATGCGGCGGGGCTATGCCATGACGGAGCAGGCAATCAAGCACCGATTCATTTTGTTCCGGCTTATAGGTTTCCTGATCGTAATGAATCACTGCCTGTTGCCACTCAAATTAAGTATGTTAGATATTGATTTTTTGTTATGCAATGCAAACAAAAGTGTTGTGCCGGCTTACCGGCCCAGTACATCATTACGCACACTTTCGGCAATAGCTGCCGCTTCAGCGATTAACTCGCCGGGCACATTGAGTTCTTTCAGTGTTGCGCCCAGGTTTTCCATTACCGCATCGAAGTGGCTGTCGTTGAGGCCATTTTTTACCAGATGAGCATGGCCGTCTCGCATGTCTTTGCCGCTGTATTTATTTGGACCGCCAAACGCAAACGTCAAAAACGCTTTCTGTTTTGCCGCCTGTCTCTCCATGTCGACACCTTCGAAATACCGGTTGATGCGGTCGTCGGCCAGAACTTTACGGTAAAAAATATCGACAGCCGCATTAACGGCAGCTTCACCGCCGATTTTTTCATACAAACTTTTACTCATGATGGTTCCCCTCAAACGGATGAAAACAATTTATAGTAACGTTATAGTAACGAAATGTGGTACCAAACTATAACAACCAACTGTTTTGACAATAGTAGTGACAACACCAGTAGTGACTACGCCAGTAGTGATAACGCCGCGTGTCTGAAAAAAAGTTTACTCGCGGTAACCTGGCCAGTATTCTTTACACGCCTGGTTAAAAACACGCTTTTCAACTGGATTCGCTGAAATACCTTAGCTAAAAACAGTTCGCAAACACGTTGGTAACCAAAGTAGTCGCAACGTTAGTAACCACACATTCAGTCATCGCCGGGTTATTTTACCCTTAGATGCTTATGTTGTTGCCGCCACAATGTCATAGTAAAAGACTCGACTTCCGGTAATATTGATGTCGACCAATGAAACAGGGCATCGAGCTGGAATCATTCTATTGAGAGAAGGCTTAACGGACGCTTAACGTTTTCGAAACGCATGGAGAATGAGCGGCTGATGACGAGCCTGAAACGGTTTTGTTCAAGCAGCGGTTTAATACGCAGCATTGGATGCAGCACGGGAAAATGCAAGCAATGCGGGACAAATCGGGTGGCATACTGTTTTGCACAGATCATTTGTTTGAATAGATAAACTGGCGCAATATAACAGGCTATTCTTTGGATTTTTCCACCGGACGGGACGGATCAGTAATCCATTCACTCCACGAACCGGGATAAAGCCTGGCGCCGGAAACGCCTATATAGTTCAACACCGCGAGGCTGTGGCACGCCGTAACGCCGGAGCCGCACATGAACACGATATTTTCACCGTCTGTATCACACAGGATATTCCTGTATTGGTCGTACAGTTGTGCTTTGGTCAGGAACAAACTGTTATCATCAATATTGGTTTTCCAGGGAATATTTATTGCGCCGGGAATATGGCCGGCAATTCTGTCGATAGGTTCTTCCAGGCCGAGATACCGCCGCTCATCACGCACATCGACAAGGCAAATACCGGATTCTCTCAGGTGCCGTTCCAATGTATTGCTGTCTACCTGCATTTTAATGTCGGGTTCACCGGTAAATGTAACGGCATTAAAATGCGGAACAACCGCCGTGGTGGGCAAGCCTTGCCGCTTCCAGGCTGTAAATCCGCCATCCAGTATCGCCACTGCCTCGTGCCCCAGCCAGCGCAGCATCCACCATAGTCTTGCGGCATAACTGCCTGCGGCGTCATCGTAAACGGCGACTTGCGTGTTGTGAGTAATACCCCAGGCGCCGAGTTTCCGCTTGAACGGGTTAACATCCGGCAGGGGATGGCGGCCGGATGTTTTGTTCACCGGCGCCGATAAATCGCGTTCAAGGTGGGCATAGACGGCATTGGGAATGTGTTCCATCCGGTAAAGTGACATTCCTTCATCGGGCGCCTTTAGATTGAAACGGCAATCCACGATGCGCCAGGCCGGATCGGCTAAGTGTTGTTGCAGTAGATCAGCGGAAATGACAGAGCTGTATATCATGGGTCCATATTAAAACAAATTTCCTTGCCTGCAACCATGGCTTTGGGCGCCGGGTGGGACAACTGCAGGGCGATGGGACGGTTTAGTGCGTGGTTTCCATAACGGGCGCGGCGACAAAAGGCAGCCGCACTGAAAATACCGAACCCATGCCGGGTTCGCTGTTCACGATCATTTCACCGCCCATCATGTGACACAGCCTGCGGCTGATAGCAAGATTTAAACCGCTGTCTTCATAGTATTTGTTTTTAGGGCGGTTGATATCGGGAACCGCGGTAAATATTTTATCCACTTTAGCGGGGGCAATGCCAACTCCCGTATCAATGACATTAAAAGTGATCCAGCGCCTGTGCGCTGCACTCTTTTGTTTTTGTTCGAAACCCTTTTGTTCCACACCATTGTTACGCGTTGTATTGAATTTGATATTCAAGGTAATCAAGCCGAATTCGGTATATTTGCAGGCATTGGCCAGTAAATTGAAGAGTATTTGCCGCAGCTTCGTGGGATCCGTTTCCATGAATCCGATAGCGGGCGGACATTGCAATTCGATCTGGTTATTGTTTTTCGCTGCGATGGGTTTTATCTGTTGTGCTACGTCCTGAACGAGATCATTGATATCCACATCCTGAAGCGAGAGTTCCGCTTTTTCCGAAGCCACCCGGGTAAAATCCATAATCT
>JAKEGK010000211.1 GCA_022627515.1 Gammaproteobacteria bacterium | reverse complement strand
GGTTTCATGGGTGTTAAGGAAATTCACCATTCTGACGCCTGGCGCGCCGACACTAAAATTATCAAGGATACGATACTCCCCAGGCTAAAGGAGATTGACAGTTTTCTGTCCATCCTGGATAAAGCAATCGAGTCATCGGGAACCCGGGACGTGCGGGCATTGAGTCAGGTTGCCAGACTGCAAACAACAATTCTGCAGATTGTTGCAGGTTTTGGACTGGCGTTTATCGTACTTACCATCCTTTCTTTACAACGGCTGGTGTTCCGCCCCATCGATTCAGTGGCCCGCGCGCTGAAAGCAGAAGCGTTTGGCAAAAGCGGTATCTTGCTTCCCGCGGTACGCACCAGGGAAACCCAGAATCTTATCGATGCATTTTCCGAAATGCGCAAGCAGGTGCACAGCCGCCAGGCGGATCTGGAACATCAGGCATTGCACGATGCATTAACCGGCCTGCCTAATCGAACCCTTCTGCATGACCGGATGGAACAGGCAATCAACGTTGCCAGGCGCGACCATAAAAATCTGACATTGCTAATGATTGATCTGGACCGCTTCAAGGAAATCAATGACACCCTGGGCCATCATGTCGGAGACAATGTACTGAAAGACGTAGGGCAGCGATTATTGGCGACATTGCGTCAGATTGACACTGTAGCCCGTCTGGGGGGAGATGAATATGCCATCCTGCTGCCGGATACCGACATTACTACCGCTGTGACCATCACAAAAAAAATCAGCAAGTCGCTTGATAGTGTTTTTATAATTGATGAACTTAACCTGTTTATCAAGGCCAGTATCGGTCTCGCGGAATATCCCTCGCATGGCAAGGATGTAGCCACCCTGATCCAGCACGCTGATGTTGCAATGTATGTCGCCAAGCGGGGGCAACTGGGTTTCGCGGTTTATAATCCCAGGGATGATGATTACAGTATCGGACGTCTGGCGTTAATCAGTGATTTGCGCGAAGCATTGACACAGAAACGGCTCAAATTGCATTATCAGCCCAAGGTGAACCTCAAAAGCGAAAATATCATCGGCGTTGAAGCGCTATTACGCTGGGATCATCCCAAATATGGCGCTATTCCTCCGGATCAAATAGTCACTCTCGCCGAACAAACCGGCTTGATTGACGATGTAACGAAATGGGTCTTACGAGAAGCCGCGCAACAGATTAACAGCTGGCAGCAGCAAAATTGCCTGATCGACATTTCGATTAACCTGTCCATGCACAATCTGAGAAATCCTGATTTGATTGCATTTCTCAAATCACTGTTATCTGAAATTCCCGTACGCCCGGAGTCTATCACCCTGGAAATCACCGAAAGCGCCATGATGGCCAATCCCAAACGCTCCCTGAAAACATTGGCTGAAATCAGCGACATGAGTATCCGCTTATCCATAGACGATTTTGGCACCGGATTTTCATCACTGGCCTATCTTAAAAAATTGCCGGTAACCGAATTAAAAATAGACAAGTCGTTTGTGATGGATATTATTCATGACGAGAATGATTTTGCGATTGTAAAATCCACTATTGATCTCGCGCACAACCTTGGCATTGAGGTTATCGCGGAAGGCGTGGAAAAACAGGACGTCTATGAAGCGCTTAAGAACATGAATTGCGACGCCGCCCAGGGATTTTACATCAGTTATCCGCTGGAAGCGAAGCAACTGGTAGAATTCATGAACACGGAGCAACCGGTTCGGGCAAAAAAAACCATTTGACGTCAACGCTTATCCAGCATTAAGCGGACAATGTCAGGCGAACAAATTGTCATACTCAACCGGATGTTTCTCTCTGGCAGTTGTTGAATAAGACCGGAAGATTGCTAACATATTATTGATAGCCGAAACTTCCCGGCCATTACTACGCGGAGTGACCATATGGAAATCGAAGGCCCACTCGATATTTCAGTGCAGGACGATCCGTCATCGCTGAAACACGAATTGCACATCTCATTTAAACCCGCCTTTGTGCGGGAAAAACTCTTCGAGCGTACTGAAGCGTTTCAAACCTACATAGATCATTTGAAACATAGTCTGCATAAATTAGATCATGCAGATCCTGACCAGCTGGGTATTGAAACCATCCTGGAAATTTGCGAAAACCTGTCCGAATATATTGCCCGAGACGAGATTGACCTGAATGAAACAATCGTAATTGAAGTCAATCCGGCCATCAATATTGCCAACTTCATCACAGGCGCGACTTCAATTAACTAGCGCTCTTATGCTTACAATTCAGTCTTTGTTGCAGCATGTAATTGCTTTTTTCTCACTACTCTTCTTCCATGCTGCCCAGGGCGTGCGTAACCGGTCTGTACTTGGGCAGAAAAATAATTCAGCTTCACAACGCGGCCGATAATGAATGTTCTTGGAATAAAAAAGCGCCCTGCTTTCAGCCTGGGCAATACTCCATAGCTAACGTCACTTAACAAAGGGGCGCAAAATTGCCACGCCCATGCGCGATTCAACCACAGAATCCCCGAAAGCATTAAGACACAAAATTACGCCGGGTATGATGCTTCCAGGTTACAAAAATATTTAGGCTTTTGTCTCATATTTTTTTTCCTTGCTGATTGGCGGGTTTGGCCGGAAGGTGCTAATATGAAAATAGAATGGCACTGGATTTGCAGAATTTTGAGAACTACGTAATTTGATTGTTATGATTTATTGAGAAATCGTAACAATTATGATTGATAATGGCATGTTGAAACATCTTGAAAAAAGCAGCGCGGCGGGAGGTAATTTATTGATCTGAATTTGAAAATATGCAGGGGTTGTCATAACCTTGCAATATTCAATTGTACTAATCTGGCTTAGTTAATGATGTATTAGTTAATGATGTAAGGATGGTGCGCATGAATAGAGATAGTAGTAATAGACAGAAAAAAGCCTATGTACTTGATACCAATGTTCTCATTCACGATCCCAATTCCCTCCTCAATTTCGAAGATAATCAGGTCATCATTCCCATCACTGTTCTGGAAGAACTCGACAGGCTGAAAACCAGCAAACAGGCATTTGGCGCCGATTGCCGGTCAGCAATACGGCTGATCGACAGTCTATTGCAGAACGCACCGCCGGAATCAATTGCCAGCGGAGTACCCATACAAAGGAAAAACGGTGAGCAGGCGAATGGCAGTCTGTCCGTGCTGATGACCTCGCGCGCCAGTTTTCAACAGGAAAAATGCTTGCCGGATAATTTAAGCGACAACCAGATCATTAACCGGTTGTGCGAATATCAAAAAGAGAATCCCGATCTCAAAGTTGTGCTGGTCACCAAGGATATCAACATGAGATTGAAAGCGCGGGCGTGCGGAATTGCGTCAGAAGACTACCATAACGATCAACTGGTTTCTGATATCAGGCAACTGACCAAAGGTTTTATCAATGTCGAAGGTTCTTTCTGGGAGCATATTGGCGAAGTCGAGAGCAAACAGATCGACGGTCACACGTACCACAGGATCCCTTCCGGGAATCTGGCGTTTGAAGTTTTTGCCAACCAGTTTATTGTTGACGGCGCGGGCTTCGTGGCCCGTGTTCAGCAAGTTGATAAGCAGCACATTACACTTTGGGACCTGCGCAAAGACCGTTTATTGCAACAAAAAGTCTGGGGATTGACGCCACGCAATATATATCAGGCCTTCGCCCTAAATCTATTATTGGATCCGAATGTTCATCTGGTCACTTTGACCGGGGCGGCTGGATCGGGCAAAACCATTCTGGCGCTGGCGGCGGCCCTGGAAATGACTGTCGAGTACAAGCTATACAACAAAATTATTGTTACCCGCAGCACCCCTCCCCTGGCAGAAGAGCATGGTTTTCTGCCCGGCACCGAGGAGGAAAAAATGGATCCATGGCTGGGAGGCATCAGTGACAATCTGGAAGCCTTGCACATCCGGGATGAAAAACCGCAGGAAAGTATCGCTTATATTAAATCCAAAGCGAATATTGAACTCAAGGCGTTAAATTATATTCGCGGCCGCAGTTTCCAGAAGAGCCTGATAATTATTGACGAATGCCAGAATTTAACTCCCTATCAAATGAAAGCCATACTTACCCGGGCTGGTGAAGGCAGCAAGGTTGTTTGCCTGGGAAATCTTGCGCAGATTGATACTCCCTATTTAACACCAACCAGTTCAGGATTAACTTATATGACTGAACGATTCAAAGGCTTTACCCATGGCGGCAGCATTCAACTCAATGGTGTGCCGCGCTCATTACTGGCTGAATTCGCCGAGTCGAATCTATAGATTGTATCCGGTGAACCTCGGAAAAATTTCATCACATTGCGCGGCTGAAAGTTTTATCTGTAAATGTGCTTACTTTCCAAATGGTTTCTTCCCTCACAGGATAAAAAAATGAAGCCGGATTATTAGAGGCAATTCTGTTGAGCGGCAGCATCCTGTATCGCGTCCTTCCACATCCGGGCGGCCTACCCTGAATTGGATACAGCTTTTCCTGAAACCTCTGCTATGATTCCCGATCAATAATGTGAGAAGTTAATTCACTTTTATGACTCAGGAGTTATATCCATGCAAGCAGTAGTGAACGGTAAAGTAATACAGCTCAGTGAAGCCGGTTGGCTAGAAAACCTGGATGAATGGAGCGAAGATCTGGCGGTAGAGATAGCCAAGAACGAACAGATTTCTGCGTTAAGCCGGGAACATTGGGATATCATCAACACGGCGCGTGAATATTTTCTGGAAAACGGCGTCGTCGCTGAACCAAGGACGTTTTCCAAAATCATGAAGAAAAAGTTTGGTCCGGAGCGCAGTGACCAGAAATATCTCTATTCATTATTTCCCACCGGATTAATCAAGTGCGCGAATAAGGTCGCCGGACTGCCGCGGCCAAAAGGATGCAGTTAGGTTAACCTTTCTCTTCAATATAATCCTCTTTCATATTGGAAAGAGGAGTTTTATTGCCGCGGTTTCCTAGTGATCGATGATGCAGTGTTTCGGGCAGAAATACAGCTGTAATGCGGTCCTAGCAGTGCGTCGCTTCCTTCTCCTGCTGATATTTGCCATCGAGATTGGTAATAAGACGCAGAAATTCCGGCTTCTGGATGATGATATGTTTTCTTGAAACTTTTACCACAGCCATTTCCTGAAAATGACTAAACTGACGGCTCACCGTTTCAACCGCCAGTCCAAGATAGTTTCCGATATCCGATCGTGTCATTGGCAAATGAAACTCGCTGGCGGAAAAACCGCGCAGATGAAAGCGGCAGGAGATGTTCAGCAAAAAGGCGGCAACCCTTTGTTCCGCATTCATCTTGCCCAGCTGCAGCAATAATTGTTGATCCGTCAGGAGTTCCTTGCTCATCAGCCGATGAACCTGACGTTGCAATACTCTTACCTGCCCCATCACATTTTCCAGTTTTGTAAATGGCAGTTCACAAACACTGGTCATTTCCATGGTTTCCGCGGTGCAGGTGTAATTACCGTCACTCACGCCATCCAGACCGACAAGTTCGCCCGGCAGATGAAAGCCAATGATCTGCTGTTGCCCTGAGCTGGTCGTCGTGTAGGTTTTCATCGTCCCGCTTCGAACAATGAAAAGATAATGGAATTTATCGCCCGGCAAATAAAGACGCTGTCCTCTTTGGAGAGGCCGGGGCTGTTTGACGATTTCCTCAAGCTGTTTCAGTTCTTTGCCGGCCAGTCCAAGGGGTAAACACAGGTTGCGTAAACGGCAATCACTGCAAAGAACTTTAACAAGATCCATTGCACTCATCCTTAGATTTTGTATTGATATTATATACCGCTACGACGGTCATCATTATTCTCCTTATGTTTAACCTTTGCAATCAATTAATTGTGAAGATCATTAATATAAATATCAACACCTAGCACGCGGTTTAAATTACATCTCCGGCAATTGATACTAAATAATAGCTCAATGTGCAGTAGTGCGTAGTGCGTCGTTCGCAATTTCCCTGACTTCCCGATCCGAATCCATTGCGAGTTCCTGCAAAAATCCGAGCGCCTTTTCGTGATGACATAGCGACAGGAAATGTGCAATATCAGCTCTTATTTTTGGGTTGCGATGGGCTGCCAATTCACCCAGCTGTTCTACAATACCCCGCAATAAAGAACTCCCTTCCAGTTCTTCGAATATTGCGCTTACACCCAATTGAATCTTGATTTCCTTGTCTTCATCCGCAACAAGCGCCAGCAAATTGTTGATGAATTCCGGATTATTCCTGATTAACCTGATCGCAAGGTCCAGTTCACCTGTTGCCAACAAGTGTTTTATATAAGCAGTAATGCCTTCCGCTGTATTTAACCGCGCAATCCACTTGCGCAACTCCACTTCCCGCTGCGCACCCGAAAATTCGAATACGCCCAACTTTAACCAGGGTACTGACTTTATGGAGTATTGTTTAACAATCTCCGGCTGGCGTGAGGCATCAATCACTTCGAGTTGCCCAAGTAATCCTTCCGTCAAAAACTTTTCCAGGATTTTTTTTAGCGCGGCGCAATGAACACAGCCTGGCGCCGTCAACAATACAGATTTGAAACGATGTTGTGACATAAGTTCATGAGATTGTGCGCGCACAATAAAATAAAGCGCCGGTATTTTGCCGGCTTATTATTTGACTAACCGGACATGCATAGTTCCGGAAAAATATTGGCGGGCAGCGTTTAATGAGGACGATTAATCGTTAGCTGAAAACCACCTCCGGCTTGCAGGATTCCGGGATGAAGCGTGGAAGACAAGCCAGCCTCTGCACCGGCGCGCTTAACCATCTTATGTATAACAGATGTATTTAAGGGAGTCTTTGCGGCGGTAATAAACACATACTCCGCGTCAGGATATAATTGTTTCAAACTGGCAAGATGGCGGACTTCCTGCTGTGTTAATGGATGAACCGTCTGCTGACCGTTCTTCAGGCGCGACACCTGAAGCGTGCCGGCATCAAGATCGATATGAGTCCATTTAAGATTAATCAGTTCGTCGATTCTCAAGCCGTGGCGGTAGGCCATTAACATGAATGTCGCGTTACGCATACCATGATTGCCGATTTGCTGCGCGGCTTTGATTAAACGTTCTATTTGGCGGGCGGTAAGCAGTGCTGGCGATGTAGCGTGATTGATTCGGCGTTTGGTACGGCCGGAATAAGCGCCAAGAAAAGATCGTTGGTCGATGCTGACCACATTATTGTTATTATCGCGCATATGCCACCCCCTTTTTTTATCTATGCCCGCTCCTGATTAACAAAACATCTAATAAAAAAATAGCATACAAATCATTAAAGTAAAGGTTATAGATAAAGTATAATCTGAATGTTAGTGAGACGCTTCTGTTTTAATGCCGTTTCTATGCCCATTTCTCAATCAAAACTGATTTTCCCGCGTAACGTTTTGGTATCACCGCGTTTGCGTTTTTGGTCAAGGCGTTCTGCTTTTACATGCTTTGGCACCCGGGTGGTTTTACGCGGCCTGCGGACGATCGCCACGCTTTGTATTAACTCCTGCAGCCGCATAAATGCCGCGTGCCGGTTTTTATCCTGGCTGCGATATTGTTGCGCTTTGATGACAACGACGCCATCCGTAGTGATACGCCGGTCATGTAATTTCAACAACCGTTGTTTGTAAAAATCCGGCAGTGAAGATGCGCGAATGTCAAACCGCAAGTGAATCGCACTGGCAACTTTATTGACATTTTGTCCGCCCACGCCCTGCGAACGAATCGCACTAATCTCAATTTCATTGTCGGGCAAACTTACATTTCTCGAGATATAGAGCATAAAACAGATCTTGGATGATTGAAGATTTAATATTGGATATTGAAGGAATACATTGATCAAGGCAAAGCTTCGGCGATAAATTAACTGACACCATTTTCAAGTGTACCGATTGGTTCAATAGTAACAGACACACGGTCACCGGGTTTCAGAAATTTTGGTGGTTTGAATCCCATGCCTACGCCGGCAGGCGTACCCGTTGCGATAATATCTCCGGGCTCAAGCGTCATATAACGGGATATCGTTTCAATAAGCATGGGAATATCGAAAATCATTTCTCTTACATAATCATCCTGCCGCAATTCGCCGTTCACCCGTGTCTGCACCCGTAACAGACCGGCGTCGTCAATTTCGTCCCGCGTCAACAAACAGGGGCCCATCGGGCAAAAGCCATCGAGGCTTTTACCGAGGAACCACTGCTGATGCCGGCGCTGCAAACGGCGCGAAGTCACATCATTTAAAATGGTGTAACCATAAATATGGTTCATTGCATCAGTGACAGCAATGCCGCGTCCGCCCCGGCCGATGACAACCGCCAGTTCGCCTTCGTAGTCCACCGAATCCGTTGGGTCGAGACTGGCCGGGATATTCGCGCCGGTACCGATTACGGATGTAGTGGCTTTGGTGAAGATAATCGGCGACTCCGGCGAAGCAGCACTGGTGTCCTTACTGGACGCGGTAATTGACTGGACTTCCTTAACATGCTCGGAATAATTTTTTCCCACGCAAAACAGATTCTTTGCCGGGCGCGGAATAGGCGCCAGCAGCCGCAGAGTATTCAATGGCAATCCTTTATCGACGTTGGCGACCGCTTGCCGGGCCTGAGCTAATGCTGCGTCTCCTGCGGCAATAAAATCCAGCATATTCCTTGGCAATCCTGGCGCCAGTGCGCCAAAATCCAGCACTTGATGCCGCTCCGGATGCAATACGCCAATCCTGACCGATCCGGCTTCTTCGAATGTGACTAAACGCATTATGTGACTTTATCCTTTGCTGGCTCCCGGCTTTGTCGCAATGTTATATCACCTAACCGGACCGTGACGGAATCAGCGTCTATGGCTGAAGCAATTTTGTCATAACGATTCAACTGCTTGAATACATTCGAACGGCCTGTAGGAAAAATCTGATTTTTCCGGGTAGTAATCCTGCCGCGTAACAATTGGTGTTATAAACGCACTAATTATACGCAACTTATTCCTATTGTTTAGCCAATGACCGGCACTTGCCGGGTCAAACATGAACTGCTAAATTTAGTTTTATACCCCGCGCATCTGACATAAAAGCCGAACAATTTAACAACAGTGCTTAATGGAGAGATATCCAATATGATCAGTCGCATTTTTACCGGCAGATTTATCGCGCTTTTGTTAAGCGTATTTGTCACCTCGTCCGCGATATCCTATGCAATCCTGTCACCATCACACACTGAAAATATTACCGCCAGTGAAGATTCTGATAAATTAATTGACCTGGCATTGGGATTGTCCCTTGACGGTTATTATGACGAGGCCTTTAGCATACTAAAACCACTCGCAGACAAGGATGTAACCCGAGCCAAACTATATCTGGCCGTTGCTTATTACCACGGCAACGGTGTGCCACGCGATATTCCGAAAGCGTTGATGCTATTCCTGGAACTTCAGGATAAAAATTTCGAACCGGGTATTGTCAATACCTACCTGAACCTGATCGGTTCTTTGCAACTAAATTAAGTTCGGCTTTACCTGTCCGGGACATGCCAGCCGGCAGCTTCTATCCATTAATACTAATCAGCAGAATCTCTGTATTCTGACACAATTGTCCCAGCCTGAAACCCTGCCTGGCCGATACTTTTGCATGGCAAAATGCAGTCCATTGTTCGCTGACGGAAGCTTATATGGCGTTACTCCAGGAAATTGTTTACTATCACAGACATGTTCCATGTGTTACCGGAAGGATAGCCAAACAATAATCCGCAATATTCCGCAATTTCAATAACAACAAATAGCCCAAACTGGTTAAATCAATGGAGTTCAACAGCAGGCGGTTCATGCATTGGCAAAAAACTATTTTTAGATACTTTTGGCCATTTGTTACAACCGATCGGTTGCTGACCCTGCTGCTTGCCATACTTAGCCTGGCCATGATCGCATCTAATACGGTATTAATTTGGATGTTTGGCAAAGCGATCACACAAATCACCAGCGGCGATTTTACACCATTGAACCGCACATTACTCGTCATTGCCGGCATTGTGCTCTTGAACATGCTGCTCCAGTTTTTCTATTCCTATAACTACCAGCGCGCTACCTTAAGATTTGTCGACAGGGTCCGGGGAGCGTTGTTGAGCCGTATTATGCTATTGTCGTATCCAATCCAGTTCAAGTTCCACAAAGGCGACCTCATTGCCAGATTGAGCAGTGATGTGGATAAGCTATTAACCTACGTGTTCAACATCCCATTGAACCTGGTTGCCAACTCGGTGGTATTAATTGTTTATTCCTCAATGATCTTCTGGATCAACTGGCAACTGGCACTAATAGCCGTCATGATGGCGCCATTGTTTTTTCTCTCACAATATTTTGTTGGCCCCAAAACCGGACGAGCCTCCCGTCAGTTCACGCGGGAAAAAGCAAATCTTATGTCCATTGAAGAACAAACATTGGCGAACCTGCGCGGCATAAGCTCCTTTAACAGCGAAAGCATCGTTCGTGAAAAACACCGCAAACAATTTGAAGTAGCGCGCGCCTGGGCGATGAAGGTCCGGATGATTAACATGTTTTATAATACCATTTTCACGGTTTTGCTCTATTTCGTAGCGCTAGTAATCATTATCAGCGGCATATCCGGTATACAATCCGGCCGGCTGGAACTCGGCGTATTTGTGAGCTTCCTGGTTTATATCCGCTTTTTGACCAACCCTGTCCGCAGCATCGCGCGCATGCCGATACAGATGCATGCGAACCGCGCGTCAGCGGAGCGTGTTATGGAGATAATGAACATGCAGCCCGGCGTTGTGGAAACTGGTGCTAAAAACACGTTGAAGGTTACTGATGGCGGAATAACATTTCACGAAGTCAGCTTCACTTATCCGAACGCGGACAAACCTGTATTTTCACATCTGTCCGCGGCAATAAACGGCGGCGAATCCGTAGCTCTGGTCGGGCCAAGCGGTTCCGGAAAATCGACCTTTGCGGGCCTGCTTATGCGGTTCCATGATCCGCAAGAAGGCGCCATCAGTATTGACTCTGTTGACATAAAATCCGTATCGCTGGCGTCGCTGCGCGATCAGATCTCCATCGTTTGGCAGGAACCGTTTATTGTCAATGGATCGATCAGGGAAAACCTGCAGCTGGCGCGGCCGGATGCGGTGAATGAACAGATAGTGGATGCCTGCCAAGCAAGTTTTGCCTGGGAATTTATCGAACAACTGGCGGACGGCCTTGATACTATTATCGGAGTAAATGGCGTTAATCTTTCTGCCGGCCAAATCCAGCGCCTGGCTATTGCCCAGGCATTCTTGCGCGACACGCCAATTTTAATACTCGACGAAGCGTCATCGGCGTTGGACAGTCATTCCGACAAAATGGTGGTTGAAGCGCTGCACAGATTGAGACACAACCGCACCACATTGATTATCGCACACCGGTTTTCGTCCATACGCTCGGCAAACCGGATCTTATACTTTAATGGCAATGGTACGGTGACGATTGGAATTCACGATGAGCTGATATCGAAACATGCGGGTTACACACAGGCCGTAAACTGGCAAACAAGCCGGGCCTGAATGCATGCGTCGAGGAACGGACGAAACCAGACCAACTTATTGTGTATACAATGTTCAGTTTTTGTTACACAGACACCGGGCTGTCAATAAATGACAGCCCTTTTGTGTTGTGTCTGTGGTTGCGTGGTGCTTAGCTACTATTGCTTGTAATCAAGTACTTGTTATCAAGTGCTTGTAATCAAGCTTGCACTAAGCGATATGCAAATAGCGGCACGGCACTAACAACGGATTTATAACGTTGCGCGATCCATTCGCGGCGGTTTTTCGCCTTGAGGCATCCCGCGAGAAACTCACTAAGCGGTGTATACATAAATAGCATTGGAACATGATATCCGGACTTTGCCAGCGCCAGGGTAAGGGGATTTGCATGATCGTTGGCTTTAACCACCACCGCCTGATCCGGTTCGTAGCGGCGCGAAAGCAAATGTAAAACGCAATGTAACCAGGTGCGTTGATTTTCAGCTTCCGCGTGCGGCCGTTCATATACCAACACATTCCCCAGCACTTCGGGTTCACGCAACGGCAAACAATCAAACAGGGCATCGAGCGCCTGCGACATAAGTGTTGAACCGCAAAATGCCGTATGAAAGATGAATGAAGCGAGTTGCCATGTGATTCGCTCACACACTTCGCGCAGCCATGTCAGATCAGTCTCAATGACAAAAGTGCCCTTGATTCTGCCGGGATCCAGGAACACGCTCTCCCGGTACCAGCGCGGCGACATTTTGACAAACCAGGCCTTGCTTTCAAAAAAATTTATTCTGGCCGGAAACAGATCCGGATTGCTATGAATTAAATTGATGGCGGACTGAATTTGAGGGGTCAGTTTGTACTTTTCAATAATTCCGTTGGCGGAAACAACAGCGGAAATATCCGCACTGACCGCCGAGCGATTTTCCACACCGCAACAACCGGAAAAAGTCAAACCGCTTTCGCAGGGACAACCTGTATCGGATGCGATGTCATTCATGTTATGCAGTGTCCTGTTGATTGAATATCACCGATATCGGGCATTATGTCGCCTATGCCCTGTCACGGCAACCACCGGCTACAGCTTGACGGTAACTATTTCGGCGCACTAATTATGCCATGTCTAATCCAACACAATATCGTTTGATTCAGCCGGAAACTTTCATAGGGCACTGATTGAAGCAGGTTTTACGCGCTTTTTTATATCTTGGTTATATTAATTTTCGCCGGGCGCTGCAGGGCACTCAATACAATTGTAGCTGCAGCTGCTCTAGCTAAAGTAGAACCAGCTTGGATTTATAGAGGCGTAAAGAGTTTAAACGGAGGGATATAGTGCGAATTGCGCATTTTGAAACACTTAAGCCTGTTTGCCCTCGTTGCAAAGCCGGGAATCAAATCATAGCCCCCCTTGTCATAAATAATGTCGCGCACCAGGTTGATGACATTATCATTGACGGCAACCTGATGTGTTCCAATCAGCAATGCCGGCTGGAATACCCCATCATTGACGGCATTCCCGTTATCGTCAACAACCTCCGCAAATATCTGAACGACAACTTTTACCATCTTACCGTGCGCAATGATCTCTCGGAGATAACCAAATCAATACTGGGTGACGCAGCCGGACCGGGCGCGGCGTTCAACTCGATGCGCCACTACCTGAGCACGTACGCATGGGATCATTATGGCGACAAAGCGCCGGAAAATGAATTTATGGATCAACAGCAGCAGGTAAAACCAGGCAGCGTTGTCAGTTGCCTGAATGCCGGCTTGTCATTATTTATGGAAAAACCGGCCGCGCCCATGCTGGACATCAGTTGCGCGGCGGGCCGCTCCACCTTTGAACTCGCTGCAAAGTTTGACGGACAGGCGCTGGGTATCGACCTGAATTTTTCACTATTACGCATCGCGCAAAACTTGCTGCAGAAAAGCACTCTCACTTTTCCTCTTAAGAAAATCGGCATTATTTACGAAAGACACCGATATGAAGTGGCGCTGGAAAAGAAACAAAAAGTCGATTTCTGGGCCTGCGATGCACTGGCCTTGCCGTTTAAGGATGAAACGTTTGGTTTCGTCAGCGCACTTAATGTTTTGGATACCGTGACTTCACCGGTAAATCTCTTGCAGTCAATAAACAGCGCACTTACCCGCGGCGGCGGCACGGTGCTTGCCACAACGTACGACTGGTCGTCCCCGGCGCCCGTTCACAACTGGATAGGAGGTCACGCGCAACGCGGATCCGAAGGTGGAAACAGTGAGCAACTACTAAGAAACCTGCTGACGCCTGATAAACATCCGCAAGCGGCTGGAAAATTATCATTGATTGGAGAAATCGAGCATCATCCCTGGCATGTGCGCATACATG
>JAKEGK010000210.1 GCA_022627515.1 Gammaproteobacteria bacterium | reverse complement strand
GTGGGTCATTTTCAGCGCTTCTAGTCAACGGCGGCAGAAAAGCCGCGATGATTTTCAGCTTCAGGTATTCTTCATCGCGGTAGCCGTAGGCGCGGCGTTGAAGAACACGGATTTTGTTGTTGATGCCTTCCACTAATCCAAGACTGACCTTATTCTCCGGATGACAATACGAGACGATACCTTGCCAATGCTTTTCGATCATTACCGCGAATTTCTCGAAAGGGTTCAACCGCTGCCATTTCAGTCCTTCTTTCCACCGTTCGAAAAAGGCGCGGGCGCCGCGCTCCGTTTTATACTCCCAAAGTTGACCAAAGGACTCTTTGAGCACATAGGCCGTATTCAATCGTTTGTTGGCTCGCAGCAGCTTTTTCAATGCGGCTCGTCCATCCAAAGAAAGATTCTCTTGGTTGGAAAGCAAGGTATAGCGTTGGCCTTTGATGTACGCGCGGTCTTTCCCTTTAAGCCGCCGGTATTCCATGCGTCTGACGTCGTCCAGCGCATCGGCCAGGTGACGCATGATGTGAAACTTGTCAAACACGATCAACGCCGACGGGGCATTGTGGTTCACGGAATTGCGAAACGGTTTCCACATATCCATCACCGCCAGACGAATGCGGGCGGTTTTCTGCGGCCCCAATTCGGTAAAAAAGGCGTCCAAATCCGTTTCCTTTCGGCCTTCGCCACCGACCCAGATGGGGCGCCCACTGTCCATATCGCTGACGATTACACGATAGTTGTGTCCTTTGCGGATCGAGATTTCGTCGATACCAATCGCCCGAGGCGAAGGCATGCCGGCTTGCTCGACTTGTTTTCGCATATAAATCTTATCCAGGTCTTTCACCGTGCTAGGGTGAAGGTGCTCCAACTCAGCGACCGCCTTATTGGGCATGTCACGGCACAACTTGCCAACCTGCATGGCAAAGCGTTGCGTGTAGCGCGGGTTGGTCGCCAGCCAGTCCAATTGCTCTATGTGCACGCCTTGGCACCTCGGACAACGAACCCGCCACTGTTCGAATTGCACAAACATTCTATAGCCGACCACGGTAAGATCCCGCGCTCGTTTAACCGATTTGTCATAGCGGCTGTTACAGCGCTGGCCACAATGGGAGCAAACAGCCGTTTTTTTCGTCGCCTGAGCGTGAATACCCGTGCATATCTATCACCGAATACGCCGGTTAACTCGGCTTCGGCGGTAAATCCTGGAAAACTGAATAAGTCTTTTATTCTTTTGGGTGACTTCATGTTTTTCCCTGCCAGAAAACAGAACACGTTTTTGAACCAGTGATGAAAAGACTTTTGCCTTAGTTTACAGTATTTTTAGGCGTTTAGCGGCGGGTTTTGACCCACACTAATCCGCGTAGACCCAAATTTATAAACCATCTGATTTTATAAGTAGTATAAGTGGCAAAAAAGGTGTTGTGTTATTTTGGAAAATCACAGGATATGGAGGTGGTCATATTGATCTAATCGACGTATCAAATTCATTAGCAATTTGTAATTCCAATTGCTATTTTAATTCAAAGGAAATCTGGTTTTGGGAACTAAAATAATAAGCTACAAAAAGCTTAACCAGAATCCGCAAAGAACTGCATGCGCTAAAGATCGTGGCCGGGACTCTACTAGCGCATGATGACGACATGCTTGCTCACTTGGTGAGGGTGAATGAATTAGTCGAGGTACATGACAATGAGTGACACAATACTGGATGTAATGCATAAAACAGCGGAAGGCCTGCATAAGGCAGGTGCGATGGATATCAAAACCATGCGTGAAATCGAATCGCTATGTTTACCCAAAGTGAAAGAATATAGCGCCACACAGATCAAACGATTGCGTTTAAAAAACAAAGCCAGTCAATCAGTGTTTGCCGCTTACTTGAATACGAGCCCATCCACGGTGCAAAAGTGGGAAACAGGTCAAAAGAAACCCAACGGCCCATCTCTCAAGCTGTTAAACCTGGTAGCGCAAAAGGGGCTTGCAGTCCTGGGATAAACATTTAAACCCAAGGATGCTAACGTACCCTTGGGTAATTTCACTCATCCTCCACGCAATTCTTGTTTTCCGAGGTTCTATTTTTCCTTTCTGGTTATTAAATAGCCGTATCGATAATTCACACTTACTTTTCAAAATTGGGCATATATCTCGCATATTTAATGAGTTATGATGCGCGAGTTTAGGCGGTTTGTGAGGTTTGGGCGGGTTGAATAAATCGTTCTTGCTACTGGGGTTGCATCATTTCAATTTAAGTCTACGGTTACTTTAGCGTGTATTTAGGCGTGTATTTCATAGTCAATCAGGTTTAGGTGTTGAATGCTGAATAAGACGTCGTTCACTCATTTTAAGATTATCTCCGCGTCATCTGTATTCTTCGCATTGTCGGTGCTTTTTGTATTGTCTGCGTGCGCGATTCCCGGCGGCCACTTGACCACGGGCGGCAAGGAAGTTGTGGGCGAGCCGCCGGATGAGTTGCTGGATTCCATCGAGGTGCATCCCATCAATGTGGGCGTGTTGCAGGATCTGAAAGTGGCGGAGATTCAAGGTCCGGTGGTCAATCCACTCCTTAATGATGCGATCGCCGGTTATCAATACCGCGTTGGCAAGGGCGATGTGCTCAACATTACCGTGTGGGATCACCCGGAACTCACCATCCCGCAAGGCCAGTACCGCAGTTCCCAGGAAGCGGGCAACTGGGTCGATGCGCATGGCAATATTTTTTATCCCTATATCGGTGAAGTCAATGTGGAAGGCAAAACCCTGGAGGAGATCCGCGCCACAATCGCCAAGCGCTTGTCGATGTATATCGAAAAACCCCAGGTGGATGTGAATATCGCGGCGTTCCGCGCGCACAAAGTGTTTGTTACCGGTGAAATCAACAAGCCCGGTACGCTTCCCGTAACCAATGTGCCGATGACGCTGGTGGATGCGATTAACCAGGCGGGCGGTTTGAATGAAAAGGCGGATTGGCAGCGGGTGATCCTGCACCGGGATGGCAAGGACGAGGCGCTGTCCTTGAAAGCGCTGTTGCAAAAAGGCGTGATGACGCAGAACCGCCTGATGGCGCCGGGTGATATTGTGCATGTGGCGAGTATCGATGACCGCAAGGTGTATGTGATGGGCAGTGTGGTGAAGCCGGGCACGCTGCCGATTTCGCGCAATGGATTGAATTTAACGGAAGCGCTGAGCAACGCGGGCGGATTTAAAGAAACCGAAGCGGATGCGACCGGGGTGTTTGTGGTGCGGCGCCTGCCGGATGGTTCGGAGAAGCGGGGACGGGTGTATCAGCTCGATTTGTCGGATGCGACGGCGATGATGCTGGGTGTGGAGTTCCCCATGCAGGCGGATGACGTGGTGTATGTAACAACGGCGCCGATCAGCCGCTGGGCGCGTATTATTAACCAGATTTTCCCGACGATCTTGACGATTGATATTATCGACAGTTTGGGGCAGTGATGGGCGCGCAGGTAGACAATGAAAGTTTTCATTGTAGGGTGCCGCTGAGGCACGAAGCGCACCATAGCGAGCATCGCAACCGCTTGATTATTGCGGTTCTCGGAGTTTGGTAGGATGCGGTGAAGCATGAACCGCATCGGTAGAAATTGATGCCGGGTGTTTAAAAGCGGTTTGATGCGGTTCGTTCCTC
>JAKEGK010000209.1 GCA_022627515.1 Gammaproteobacteria bacterium | reverse complement strand
CCGCGTTTGGTTCAGCCACACTCTATCATGCCGCGGTATGATTATCTGTGGGGTGAGAAGGACGCCAGTGGAAATCCTATCAATTTCGACCAGTGGCGTACCGAGTACACTCAATACGCGGCAAACGAGAGGGTATATCCGCCCGAAGTGCCAGTACCGGCTGCGGACAGCGAAGCTCGTGCCTTAATTGACTTTGTGTTGAATTTAAAATAACGGGGGATAAGAAACATGGCTTGGAGATTTGATAATCCACTTTACTCATTATCCACCGATGACCAGAACCGGGACGCAATAAAAACCTGGGAAGGTGAAAGTCTAGGTGGTATTACCGAAAACAATAATCGTCTGCCGCCTCCTGTGGTGGGATTGTTGATCCTGACGATTATTACTGCGTTTTTGATTACGGCGCCGCTCTGGGGTCAGCGCCCCACTGCGGCGATCTATGAAGAGTACGTCAAGCTAATGGATACCCCTGAAGTCCAGGCTATCGCGGATGACAAGGCAAAAATGGAGTATATCGTCAATAAAGTGCGTACTGAGGGATCAAAATGGACGGCATTGCAGGAGCGTCATCCACTAGAAATGGATGATCTGCGCATGATTAAGGCTCAAATCATCGAACTTCAACGCAAAGGTGCGCGTATGGAGGAATACACAGTAGTTGGCAATAAGCTTGTGCTAGCCAATTTCGAAGGCGCGAAACGTGAAGACGGTTCCACGATTCGCTCGCAACCTTGGTGGGATAAAGGATATGCAATAGATATCTTCTTTATCGTTGTTTTCTGTGTGTCGGTCATCATTGCGGTAAAGCGATTGCCGAACTACAGCTATGTGCCGGATCACTCAAAACACCACTAAGAATTCTGGGGAGATAAGACGATGCTTGATTTAGATAATGGTCCATTTGCGATGCTTATTTGGGTATTTACTGTTTACACGGTTCCCTTTATCTACAGCTTTTTCGTGGATAAATTCGACAAAGGTAAAGAGGCTATTGACAGCTACTCTAAGTAAGTAAAATTATAAAAGTCAAAGCCATGCCGCTTAATTAAGGTGGCATGGCTTTTTGCGTACTGTAGAATTTCATTTTTTTATTGTGAATGAACTTGTTGATATAATAGACAATCCAATGATATTAAGTCGATGAGCTCGTTCAAATACTGCCGGTACATAGAATGAACAATTTTTTCCCCGATCTTATTCAGGTCGCTGAAGGCGAAAAAATACGCCCCTTTGGCTTCGACATGAGTATCGAGAGCATGAGCACACAGAATTTCAGTGCGGGCATGTTCTATTTTTTGATATTCGGGATAATAGTTTTTCTGGTGATTGCTTCCCTTTTTATGTTCAAGGACAAGACACAGAAACTTAAAACAGGGGAAAAGCTGCTTTTTATTATGATTCTGGCCGGTGTGGTTGTTGCCATAGTATTTGGGGCAGCACAAATGATGCATGGTTTTTTGGTATAGGAGATGGTTATGGAATTTTTAAACAATCTTGAAGACGGATGGACTATATACCTGTGGCTGGTCGCAGGTGCCGGGATTATTATCGCGTCTATAATCGCCATTCGCTGGGCGGCTAAAAACGAACAATTTGATGAAGATATCAAATATGTAGTATTTGACAAGGACGACGAAGATAAAATGTCTCCTGAAGAATTTAAAAAGGCCATGGAAGTGAATAAATACCAGGAAGAATTACGAGAAAAGTATCTGAAGGAAGCCCGGGAACATAAAGCGTCAGAAAAGAAAAAAGCTTCTTAATTGGCACAAATTTCTGTTTACGTTACCTAATACCTTTAATAAGCATCATGAAAAAAGGTGAAGTGGGCATATTGGCTGTCATTGGTGTTGTAGTGGTAGTTGCTGCTTCTATCAAGGGGTACAATATCACGAGCCAAAAAGAAGAAGATAAGGGTATCCCTTATTACAGTACCGCGACACAAGAGTTGTCAAAGCAGGCCCGCGTGCTTTTTGACAAATATAATTGCCACGCCTGCCATAGCCTGTGGACTAAACGCAGTGTGATGCAATCCGTACCCGCTCCTGCCCTGGATGGAATGGGTTCTTTAAAGTCTGAAGAATGGTTCCTGCAATATTTTTCCGCAGATAATCCTCAAGCTATTGTGCCGACGCGGCTGAAAAAAGAATATCAGATGCCATCGCTTGCTGATGCGCCAAAAGAAGACCGGATAATTCTGGCAAAATACATGGCAAGTCTAAAGGTTGAAGACTGGTATCTGGAAGAAACCAAAAAGCGCGAATACGAAAAACTAACCGGACAAGAGTACTCTCCATGACAAAAGCGCGTTTTATATCAGGTTTGCTAGCTATTATAGTGGGATGTCTTGTCAATTATGCCGCCGACCGGTTAATCGGTGTGCGTCTGGAGATGGTTCCTCTAAATGACCCTCTGGCGATATTTAACGTAAAGTGGGCGATTCTGATTTTCATTATTCCTGTTTTCGTTGGACTGGCTACAGCATCGGTATTCGGATTAGGTGGAAAATGGCTCTGCTATTTTCCTCCCGTGATCGTCAGGACTATCGCTTATCTCGAAAGTTATTCTATGGCAAACCTGCCGGAAGGCATAACATTGATGCCTTTTGGCTGGTGGATTTTTTTTGTAATTCTGGCAGTCGAGTGCTCTGCAATTGGCGGGGTATTTGGCGAAATTATGATAAAGCGGATTTACGGCCGTACCAGCCGGGAAGACGCGGAAAAACTCTATATTAAGTCCGGTGAAAAAAATAGAGAGGCGTCGTCAAGTGAGTAGTTATGTCAACACGTTCCCCCCGTATCCCTTTAACTGAGCAACAACGGCTATTACGCAAGCGTTATCTCTTTGCGACATTAATTACATGTATTACCCTAGCCATGGTATTTGGGGCGTTGCACGTAGTGAAGTTGGGCGCCAATCGGATGAACGATATGCGCGCCAAAGCCTCGTATAACCTGGATGAGGAACACAAGCACATACGGGCTGCGGGTGAAGATATCGTTCTGCATGAGCTGCATGAATCAAAAAAGAAAGCGGACAGTGCGTACCTGATTGCCGAAGTAACTGCGATTCTGACATCTGAACAATGGGCCGAGATCGATACAATTCTCGAGATTCCTGAAGGTGAGTTTCTGATGGGAACTGACTCAGAAAGGGCGGATCCGCAAAACCAGCCTGAACACAAGGTATTTTTGAAAAGCTATTACATCGACAAATATCCGGTAACCAACGCGCAGTATGCCCGCTTTGTGGCGCAGACCGGTTACAGACCGCCATTGGACTGGGAAAATGGCAAAATCCCGGCTAATAAGCAGTTACATCCCGTTACAATGGTATCCTGGCATGACGCGCAGGCATATTGTAAGTTGGTAAATAAAAGGCTGCCGACGGAAGCGGAATGGGAAAAAGCCGCCCGGGGCGTCAATGGGAACCGCTGGCCCTGGGGAAATAATATGGATCCATCACGGTTGAATACCTATTATAATGTCGGCGCAACGTCAGTTGTGACGCTATATGAATCGGGGAAAAGCCCGTATGGGGTATTTGACATGGCTGGCAATGTCAGCGAATGGACCGCGAGTGATTTCGCGCCTTATGAAGGTTCATCAGCACCTGCTTCTTTATTTACCGCTAAAACCCTGATTGCCAGCACGCCGGAAGACAAGGCGATGAAAGTTGGTGATTTGGTTGAAGTGAAAGACCGGGTATTCAAGGTGCGGCGCGGCGGTTCCTGGAAGAGCGACCCGTTTTCTACCTCAAGTTATCACCGTAATTATTCAATGCCACATTATGCTTCTGATTTTTTTGGGTTCCGTTGCGCTAAAGATATCCCGGCGGATTAAAGTCTCTATTTGAAATTAAATATAAGCAAAGTTACCATGAATAAAAAACTAACAAAGATAATGCCAATGATCTGGTCAGCGGCATTTTGCGCTACTGCCGACGCCGCGGACAGTTATCGTTATTTTCATGTAACAATCGATACCCCCTGGGCTATTTTTATTTTCCTGCTGATGATTATTTTGTTTCCGTTTGTGCTGAGCGCGGTTTTGTACTGGTATTTTATATTTAAAAAGCACAAGGAAGAAAAGGAAAGCAAGGCCGAAGCCGAGCCTCCCATTGAAGAACGTCAATGAACCTGGATCCGCGATCGATGCCAAGCACACTATTCAATACTGTGTCATTTACCGGTCTAACTATTCTGTTTTTATTGTTACTTTCCCATGTTGTCTACGCCAAGGAACAAGAAAAAAGCGGGGTGGTAACAGAGCCTTCGCGCAATACCAGTGAAGCTCAAGTGATACAGGCCTTCACCGCTCAGGACGACATCGAAAGTGAAATTATAAAAATAGATGACCAGCGTAAACGGCAAATAATGTTTGCGATGGGTGTGCCGCTTCTTTTATTTATATTCATCACAGCAGGATTGGGTATCGCGATGGGTATATTTGGCAAAGAAGTATATATCGCCCATATGATATTTGCCGGGCTTAGTCTTACCCTGGCTCTGGGTCACGCCATAGTCGGCCTCGTGTGGTTCTGGCCGTTTTAATGCAACAATGAACGCAATTACATTGCATTAATTATTTTCTCATCGTGTCAAATACAACAACAGACCAGCCGCCTAAGCTTGTCCTCCTCGCTATCCTGGTATTGTACTTTTTCTCCGGACTCTCCAGCCTTGCTTACGAAGTTCTTTGGGTGAGGATGCTTTCACTACAGTTTGGTGTGAGTATATTTGGAGTGGTAATTACAGTTGCTGCGTTTATGCTGGGACTCGGCGCCGGCAGCCTGCTTGGAGCAAAGCTGCTGCGGTTTATCACCAATCCGTTGCTAACATTTGCGATTATAGAGTTTGTTATCGCCGTTGTATCGATCAGTATTCCATTTCTGTTTCAATGGACCGAAACATGGCAATTTACTTTAACCGCGCGGTTTTCGCTTGGCGTATGGTATTTAACTCAGTTCGTTGCAACGGGATTGGTTCTGCTTTTACCCGCGCTGTTAATGGGTGCAGGATTTCCATTAGTACTTTCGTTATTTGAAAAAGTACCATCATCATTAAGCGTTGTTTATGCCGTCAACACGCTCGGCGCGGCTGCCGGCGCGCTGATTCCCCTGTTGTTACTGCCGGCGATAGGCTGGATTTCAGCACTGCACGTAATCGTGGCTATAAGTGTCTGTGTGGCTGCCGCGGCAGGTATATTCTCGCGGAAAATCCCGGCGAAATTGCCCCATGCTATGAAAAACGACAGCCGGCAATTAAGCGCTGAACAAATTCCACTGCTCGTGGCATACGCCGGAATTGGCGCAGTATCGTTGATGCTGGAAATAGGCTGGACACGGTTGTTTGGCATGGTTTTTTTGCGAACGGAATATGTGTTGGCAATCATATTGACCGTCTTTCTGGTTGGTATAGCAGCAGGAAGTTATTTTGCGCGTTATCGCGTTACCGAAAACTGGTTCAACGGATTGCCTGTTTTGGCCAGTATTTTTGTTGTGGCTGGCCTGTGGTTTCTTCCGGGACTCACCGCGCTTCTTGATTTTCAACGACTGGAGTCCCTGAATCAGGCGCTGTTATACCAGGGTTCACTTATCGCAGCCCTGACATTACCGGTCACATTGATTTTTGGCGCATGGTTGCCATTGTTGAACCGGCGTCTGGGCGATTCCGGTATCAGTGGCGCAAGACTATACGGAGCGAATTCTATTGGGGCTGCATTAGGCGCATTAGCAGCCGGTTTTATGTTAACCCCAATGATAGGCACCTATGGCGTGATAGTGTTATCCGCGCTCTTGGTCATGATGTTTAGTCTGGCCTGGGCCAGCAAACGGGTCATGCTGATAGCGGCGCCAATAATTGCGTTGGCGGCGTTTCCTGTCTATCGCATGGCGCCAGTGAATCACTTGTCGCCGAAAATTTACCAGGCCACGGAAGATTTATATCGTCATGAGGATGCGCTGAATATCACTCACGTTATAGCCAGGCAGGATGGGCAACGGCTGTTGTTGGCGGATCTGCAACGCATGGATGCATCCTCGGATCCCGCTTCGGTGCATTCGCAAAGGAATCAGTCTCGGTTGCCTTTGTTGCTGCACTCGGAGCCGCGTACAGTATTGTTTCTTGGTTTGGGCACCGGAATCTCCGCTTCGAGTTCGCTGGCTTATCCGAAACTTGAGCGAACCGCCGTGGAAATTTCTTCCGGAGCAATAGATGCAGCCGACACGTGGTTTAATCAGGTTAATCTTAACGTGGTTGACGAGACTATTGTCATTCGCGATGACGCCAGGCGTTTTGTCAGAACGGATCCCGGAAAATATGACGTAATCATCGGCGATTTGTTTCATCCCGACCTGGTTGGGCGCAGTGCGCTGCTTTCCCGGCAACAGTTTCAACGAGTGAAAGAACGGTTGGCAAATAACGGAATTTTTGCGCAGTGGATCGCGCTTAATCAATTTGACCTGGAATCTCTCAAGATTGTATTGCGCACTTTCAAAAAAGTTTTTCCGGATGGAGTGCTGTTTCTCGATGCATTTCGTATTGCGCTGGTGGGAGTAAACGGGCCGCTGTCCGGCTTTCCCTCCATCGAGCAGAATATTGCGGCATTGGATCCGGAAGGATATCAGTTGCAATTGGGTGGCGAAAACAAGTTTGCCTGGCTGGGCCGTTACTGGGGAAGAATATCTATCGATGAGTCTGGTCCCATCCAGGATGAATGGGAGCCGCAAATTGAATTCCGCTTGCCAAGCGCGAGGTATAACGGCGAATTGGATCTGGCCAAATTGCTTCAATATCTGCTGCAACATCGCCCGCACGTATCAACCGCCGCTGCGGAACTTAACATTGACAGCGTCAATTATTCCGCTTTTGAGAGAGCGTTTATCGCAACTGAGCTCGCTCATCGCAGCTGGTTGGCGCTGTTACAGAATAATTCGAGCGAAGGGCAGCGGCTTCTGAAATTGGCATTCCAGGCTAATCCCGGCGACCACTGGATCAGTTATGCCGTGGCGGACGCCACATTGGCGAACTATGCCGTGACGCGTCCCGCAGTGATATCGGAAAAAAACGTTCTGGAATCAGTCCTGAAAATCCGGCCTGATCATGCTGACGCATTAAAGCGAATGTGGACATTGGAGGAAGAGGGGGGTAATACAGAGTCAGCGCAACAATATAAAAAACAATTCGCTGAAGTAAGTCCCCTGGATAAAGCGCTGCAACGTTGATTCGGTATAACTTTATGTACAATAAGGGTAATTGTTAAATTAAGTGAGCGTTCAATCACAGTATGGTATATTTCCGCGATGCGCAGTAATGATTCACTCAGTGGAATTCCCATAACGACAGAAACACCCAAAACGAGCATGCGTTTGCACTGGCAACGGCGCATGTTGCAATTCTTTACTATCGCAGTGGCAATTCTGATACCCGCTGCCGGCCTGTTTCGCATTGATCCCGTTGCAGGGGCTTTTGTGGTCCTCGACCGTCAGATTTGGTGGTCAGACTTTTTTCTGGTATTTGGTTTCTGGCTGGTTATCGCCAGCGGACTGGTATTGCTGTATTCAACAGTTGGAACCGCATTTTGCGGCTGGTCATGTCCGCAAAACAGTTTATCGGAATGGGCGAATTATCTGACGCAGAAATTGCTGGGCAAGCGCGCCGAAGTCTCGCTCACTGGCGAGAAAATGAAAGTGGGCGCAAATAAAAACACGTGGACCAACTGGTTGATACTCGGTATCAGCTTTTTAGCGGCAGCGATGTTTTTTGCGCTAATCCCGTTATTCTATTTTTATCCGCCCGCTGTAATCTGGTCATTTGCCACTTTCCAGCAGGATGCGCGTCTGGCTGAATCCTTGCATTTTATCTACTTTGTATTTGTTGCGGTTATCTTTCTGGATATCGCGTTTATCCGCCATTTCTGGTGCCGTTTTATGTGTATTTACAAAGTCTGGCAACATGGATTTAAAACACAACATACGTTGCATATTGCCTATGATAGTTCGCGCTCCACCATATGTGAGAAATGTAATTATTG